>CBFGWV010000164.1:0-10953 GCA_965652545.1 uncultured Candidatus Competibacteraceae bacterium
AGCCCCAGGCCGAGGAAGCCCAGCACACCGATGGTGATGATGACGTAGCCCATGCGCAGGCAGGCGTCGACGATCAACGGGCCACGGGCGTTGGGGAGGATCTCCACCAGCATGATGTACCAGTTGGACTCCCCACGGGTCTGCGCCGCGGCGACGTAGTCGCGGTTGCGCAAGTCCAGCGTCAGCCCGCGCACGATACGCATGATGCCCGGCGCACTGGCGAAGGTAATGGCGACGATGATGTTGAAACCCGAGGCGCCCACCGTGGTGATGATCACGATGTACAACACCAGCACCGGGAAGGAGAGAATGATGTCGCTGATGCGCGAGAGCACATCGTCGGTGAGGCCGCGCATGTAGCCCGAGGCCAAGCCCATCAAAATGCCCACGGTATAGGCCACGAACGTCGCCAGCGGTGCGTAGAACAGCACCGTGCGCGCGCCCCAGACGATGCGCGAGAGGATATCCCGCCCCAGGTGATCGGTCCCCAGCCAGAAGGTTTCCCCGCCCGGGCCGGTCACGAACGGCTTCTGGAACGGCGGAAACGGCTGGTTGGGGTCATAAGGGGCGAGCCACGGTGCGAACAGCGCGACGAAGACCCAGAACAGGATGATCGTCGCGCCGATCACCCCCACCGGCGACTCGCGCAGCAGCAGGATATTCTTCAGCAGCGGGAAGCGGCGCACCTTGAATTCTTTGGCGGTCACGGACATGGACGGCTCCTCAGCTGAAGCGGATGCGTGGGTTGAGGAAGGTGTATCCGATATCCGCGATGGTCTGCGTGGCCACCGCCACGAAGACCGCCACCATCGCGCACGCCTCGATGAGGTAGATATCCTGGTTCAAGCTGGCCTCCAGGAGCAGGGCACCGAAACCTTTGTAGGCGAAGAACACCTCGACCACGATCACCCCGGACAGCAGCCAGTTGATCTGCAGCATGATCACCGTGAACGGCGTGATCAGCGCATTGCGCAACGCGTGTTTGAGGATGACCTGCCGGTAGGGCAGGCCCTTGAGTACGGCGGTACGGATGTAGTGCTGCTGCATGACCTCGACCATCGAGGCCCGCGTCATGCGCGCGACGTAACCCACGTCGTAGAGCACCAGCACCATCACCGGCAGCACGAGCTGCTCCCATCGGAACCCGCCGCTCATCCCGCTGGTTCCCGGCAGCCAGCCCAGCCAGAAAACGAAGATCGCCGAGAGGAATACGGCGCTGGCGAACTCGGGGATGGAGGTGAAGAAGATACTGCCGACCGAGATGCTGCGGTCGAGGTACGAGCCCTCGCGCATGCCCGCGAGCACACCGAGCACCAGCGACAAGGGTATCAATATGGCAAAGACGCACCCGGCGAGGATCGCCGTGTTGGCCAGCCGCGGCCAGAGAATGTCCGACACCGGCACCTTGAAACGCACCGATTCGCCGAAGTCGCCCCGCACCAGATCGGCCACCCAGCTGACGTAACGCACCATCACCGGGCGGTTGTAGCCGTTGTCCTCCAGCCAGATCTGGCGCTGTTCCTGGGAGGTGTACGGCCCCAGCACCTTGACCGCTACGTTTTCCACGTTCAGTTCGAGCAGGAGAAACAGAAGCAGCGAAACGACCACCATGGTCAACACCATGAAGCCCACGCGCTTGAGAATCAGATTGAGCATCGTCTTTGGCCCGAGGTCATGGCCGGGGGATCCGATACGGGCGGCATCCCGGCGTGGCTCCCTGCGCGCGCCATACACCGCGCGCTGGAGATTCGTTGTTGTGTGTTGCCATCCTCGTCGGCAGCGGCCACATGGCGTGAGCCGCCGTCTGCGCCGTCACGGATTCAGGGATCAAAGAGCCGGCCGAACAAGCCCTTGGGTAAACCTGGACCCGGTCCATCCATGGTGAGCAGCACAACGCCCCCGCGGCGCTCGAGGCGCCGCGGGGGGCCGGATCAGGACTCGATCCAGGTATCGTTGAACTGGTGATAACGGGTCGGATGCGCCCGATAGTTGTGCACCTTGTCCGAATGCGCCATCAGCACCGAGCGGAAGAACGGCTGCACCATGATGGCGTCGTCCTGGAGGATCTTCTCGACGACCTCCATCTGCTTCTTGCGCTCCGCCACATCGACCATGGCCTCGGCCTTGGCCAGCTCAGCGTCGAACTGCGGGTTGGAGTAGCTGCACTCGTTCCAGGGCACACCGGACTTGTACGCCAGGGCAAGCACCATGACGCCCAGCGGGCGATGGGTCCAGGAGGTGATGCTGAACGGGGCCTTGTCCCAGATCTCCCAGTACTGTGCGGCCGGCAGGACGTTCACGTTGATGGTGATGCCGGCGGCGGAGCACTGCTCCTTGAGCACGACCAGGGAGTCCTGCTCCCACTTGCCCTCGGTGTTGCCGGCGATGCACTCGACCGTCAAGCCTTCCTGACCGGCCTCTTTGAGCAGCGCCTTGGCCTCCTCGATGTTGCGCTCCAGCAGCGGCAGCTCGGCGTACTCGGGGTGGATCTGCGCCACATGGTGGTTCTGGCCCAGGGTCCCCAGCCCGCGGTAGGCGCGCTCCAGGATGACCGCGTTGTCGGCGCACTTGACGATGGCCTTGCGCACGCGGATGTCGTCGAAGGGCTTCTCGGTGACCTTGAAGCGGATCACGCCGGTCTGCGCGGTGGGGGCCTCGCCGATGACGATGTTGGGGAACTGGCGGGCCGCGTCGACCACGGAGATGTCCAGGTTGTAGACCGCATCGACCTGGCCGGAGGCCATGGCCGCGACCACCGCCTGGGCATCGGAGCCGACATCGATGTAGTGGATCTCGTCCAGGTACACCTCACCGCCCCAGTACGGCTCGCTACGCTTGCGCAGCCGGCAGCTCTCGCCCACACGCAGCTCGGCCAGCTCGTAGGGGCCGGTGCCGATGGGGTTTTTGGTCAGGTCGCCGCCCATCTTGTCGAAGTCGCGATGGACGATGGCCGTGGGGTAGTTATAGAGGTTTTCGGGAATCGCCAGCACGGGGCTGTTGAGCTTGATCTTGACGGTGTGCTCGTCGATCTTCTCGATCGCGCCGGGAATCATGCGCTTGGACATCACCGGCTTGCCCTCGGCGTCCTTCTCGCCGGAGTCGACCTCCTCGAGCATGGCCGAGAACAGGCCCTGGTTGGACGAGCCGGTCTTGGGGTCCAGCCAGCGGGTGAAGTTGAACACGACGTCATCGGCGTTGAAGTCGTCGCCGTTGGACCATTTCACGCCCTGGCGCAGGTGGAAGGTCCACTCGGTGAGATCGTCGTTGGGCTCCCAGCTCTCGGCGAGATAGGGACGGGTGAGGTTGTCCGGGCCGGTGATGGTGAGGTACTCGACGATGTGCCGGGCCTGGTTGGACTTTTCAGTCCAGTCGAAGGTGGCCGGGTCGGTCATCTCCTGGACCTGCATCGCCACGCGCAGGGTGCCGCCTTTCTGCGGCTCCTGCGCCCGGGCGGTGGAGATCATGCCGGTATCGACACCGAGCACCGCCCCCACCACGCCATAGGCGGCCGGGACGGTCATACCCAGCAGGGTAACCGTGCGCAGGAATTCACGGCGGGACATTTTTCCGGATTTCAGGTCTTCGATCAGCCCCGGAATCTTCGGGTGCAGAGTGGGCTCATTGGTCTTGGCCATGCCTTGGTTTCTCCAGTGGACGGTTAGTGATGACGCTTGGAATGGATCGGCAGCTGCTGCTGCCGTTGACGGCGGACGCCCGCGAAGGCCCCTCCGACGCCGGTTGTGAAAGTGCGGAACGACCCAAGGCACCCGGGTTCGCCGAACGACGGGTGGTACGATCCGGACCGCTTACGCTGCGTTTTTTCACCATCACAGCTTTCAAGATAGATCACAAGCCAGCGGGCCTTGATTCCAAATCGACCCATACTTGAGTATCTGCGACCGTACGCCGACGATTTCCGCGTCTTCTATAAGGGTAGTCGATACGGCTGCACATGCTGCCGGTGGGCTTGTGCAAGACCTGTTCGGCGGTTCGCAAGACATGCGGCGAACCCTTACGCAAATGCGGGCTAGACTCAGGTCGTGGGCGCAACAAACGCAGCCGGACCGGCGCCGGCGGGGGAAGTCGCTATGACCCGTGTAATGGTGGTCGACGATGAGCCGAACATCGTTCTATCGCTTGAATTCCTGATGCAGCAAGCCGGGTTCGAGGTGGTGACGGCCGCCGATGGCGAGACCGCCCTGCGGCTGGTGGACGAGGGTGCGCCGGACCTCATGTTGCTGGACATCAGTCTGCCGGGGCTCAGCGGGTTCGAGGTGCTCTCGCGCCTGCGCGCCGATGGCCGCTTCGCCCGCCTGCCGATCATCATGCTCACCGCCCACGGGCGCGAGGTGGAGCGGGAGAAAGGCATGGCCCTGGGCGCTGACGACTATGTCACCAAGCCTTTCTCCACCCGTCAGCTGGTGGACAAGGTACGGGCGCTGCTGGAGCCCGGAGACTGACGATATGCCGGGTCGCCAAGGCTTGGTGGGCATCTGGCTGCTGACCTGGGGCAGTTTGCTGTTCGCCGGGTTGCTGACGGCATTGTGGCTCGATGGGCAGCTCGCCCCCGCCGGCACCGAGCGGGCGCTGCTGTGGGTCCTGGCCGCTCTGCCCGGCGGCATGGTGGCAATCGCAGGCCCGCTGCTGGAGCGCCGGCTGCTGGCACCGCTGCGCCACTTGGCGGTACAACTGGACCGCTGGAGCGCCGCCCCCGATGCACGCGAAGACTTCCCGCCGGAAGGCTGGCTGTCGGCGCTGGCCGGTCCGCTGCAAGCGGTGCGTGACCTGTGGCGACACGACCGCGGCGCGCTGGTGGACGCCCGCGACGATGGTGCACGCGAGGCCGACCGCATCCGGCGCGAACTCGAGGCCGTGCTCCAGGCCCTGGATCTGCCGTTGATCCTGGTCGACCGTCACCAGCGCCTGCTGATGTTCAACCCCGCGGCGAGCCAGCTGCTGGAAGGCGAACACGGTTTGGGGCTCGGCCGCCGCCTGGACGGGCTGTTGCCGGCCAGCAGCCTCAGCGACGCGCTGGCCCAGATCGCCATGGCGCACGGCCACCGCGGCGAGATCCTCATCCCGCTGCGCGGGCGCTGGCTGCGTTGCACGCTGCACCGGGTCGGCGGTGCCCACGGCGAGGTGCTCATCAGCCTGGAGGACAGCACCCGCCAGCAAGCCGCCGAGCGGCAGTGGCGGGAGCCGCTCAGCCGCCTGCTTCCGGCGCTGCGGCGCAATGCCGCCGCCTTGCGCATCGGCAGTGAAGCGCTGCGCAACACCGCGGCGCAAGACCCGCTGCGCGAGAAGCTGGAGCTGGTGCTGGAGACCGAAAGCCAGGCACTGGCCGGCAGTGTCCAGCGCCTGGCCGGGCTGATCGAGGCGGCCCAACAGCACGACTCGCAACTGCACGACACCTGGTCCAACGACATCTGGACCATGCTCGCACCGGCCGCCACCCGCCTGGGCGTGGGCATCACGCCCATCGGCATCCCCGCCTGGCTGCGCGCCGATGCCCCCAGCCTGCTGGCGATGCTCGAACGGGTCATCGAACGCCTCGCCGATGCCCTCGGTGTGCACGCCTTCGACGCTGAGGTCCGCCTGGGCAACCGTCGTGTCTACCTGGACCTGGTATGGCCGGGAAAGGCCCTGGATGAGCGCCTGCTCGTGCGCTGGCGAGCACTGCAATTGGCCGATGCACCGCTGGCGCCCACGGTCGAGGATGTGTTGCTGCAGCACGACAGCGACTGGTGGAGCCTGACCGAGGGCGAGTACGGGCGGCTGCGTATCCCCTTGCCCGCGGCGGTGCGGGTGGGCCCGCCGGCACCGCACCCGCCGCCACGCCCCGAGTTGCATGACTTCAGCATCGCCGAATTGCCGCCACCGGATGCCGAACTGGCGGCGCGCGCGCTGCGCCACCTTGAGGTCGTGGTCATCGACACCGAAACCACCGGGCTGAACCTCGCCCGCGGCGACAGCGTCGTCAGCATCGGTGCCTGTCGGGTGGTCGGTGGCCGCCTGCTGGCCAGCGAGGTTTTCGACCGACGGGTCAACCCACAGCGCCCCATCCCGCCGGAAAGCACCCGCTTCCACGGCCTGACCGATGCGGACGTCGAGGGCGCCCCGCCGCTGGCGGTGGTGCTGCCGCAGTTGCGTGCCTTCATCGGCGACGCGGTGCTGCTGGCGCACAACGCCGCCTTCGACCTCACGGCCTTGCGCCAGGGCGAGACGGCGGCGGATGTGCGCTTCGACATGCCGGTGCTGGACACCTGGCTGCTGGCACGCGGCCTGGGCGAGCCGCGCCCGCCCGGCTACGGCCTGGACGAGTTGGCCGAGCACTACGGCTTGTGCTTCCCACCCGGGACGCGGCATACCGCGCTGGGCGATGCGCGGGTAACCGCCGAGCTGTGGCTGGCCCTGCTGCCGCGCCTGGCCGAGCGCGGCACGCAAACCCTGGAACAAGCACTGGCCTTGCAACGGCAGGCGGAACAGGCGCCATGAAACCACGGCCCTCGGGTGCCCGCCTGGTGGCGCTGACAGTACTGGCCGCGCTGTTGTTCTCGCCGCCGCTGCTGCCGCTGTTCGACCGCCCGGCCGCCAGCGGGCTGTCCTGGCTGCCCTTGTATGTCTTCGTCGCCTGGTTGGCGGTCATCGGGCTGGCCGCGTGGATGCTCGAACGGAAGCCGCCGGATGAGGACTGAGTCGTTCATCCTGGCCGCAGCCTTCGGCTATCTGGCCTTGTTGTTCGTCATCGCTGCCTTCGCCGACCGCCGCGCCGAGCAAGGCCGCTCGGTGATCGGCTCGTCGCTGGTCTACACCTTGTCCATCGCCGTGTACTGCACCGCCTGGACGTTCTACGGCAGCGTCGGCCGCGCCGCCCAGTACGGGCCGAGCTTCCTGCTGATCTACCTGGGGCCGACCCTGGCGATGCTGCTGGGTTGGATGCTGATCCGCAAGATGGTGCGTATCGCCCGCGCTCAGCGCATCACCTCCATCGCCGATTTTCTCAGCGCCCGCTACGGCAAAAGCGTGCCGCTGGGGGCGCTGGTGACGCTGATCGCGGTGGTGGGGATCATGCCGTACATCGCCTTGCAGCTGAAGGCGATCACCATCAGCCACGCCACCTTGCTGGCCTACCCGAACTCCCCGGTCAGAACCTTGGCCGAGTCGCCGTTCTGGACCGACAAGTCGTTCTATGTCGCCTTGGTGCTGGCAGTGTTCATCATTCTCTTCGGCACCCGCCATCTGGATGCCGCAGAGCGCCACGAGGGCATGGTCGCGGCGATCGCCTTCGAGTCCCTGGTCAAGCTGCTGGCCTTCCTGGCCGCGGGCATCTTCGTGGTGTTCTGGTTGTTCGACGGGCCGTTGGACTTGTTCGCCAGAGCCGCGGCCACGCCCGAGTTGGTGACGCTCGGCGGCTTGTCCGCCGTGCCCGGCGGGCAACTCGGCTGGGTCGGCACCCTGGTGCTGGCGATGCTGGCGTTCATCACCTTGCCGCGCCAATTCCAGGTCCTGGTGGTCGAGAACGTCGACGAGGACCACCTGCGCCGCGCCAGTTGGCTGTTTCCCTTGTACTTGGTGGTCATCAACCTGTTCGTGCTGCCGGTGGCCTTCGCCGGTGTACTGCTGACCGGGCCGGGTGCGGACCCGGACGGCTATGTGCTGACCCTGCCGCTGCTGGCCGGTCAGGACGGCTTGTCAGTGCTGGTGTTCGTGGGCGGCCTGTCGGCAGCCACCGGCATGGTCATCGTCGAGACCATCGCCTTGTCCACCATGGTGAGCAACAACCTGGTCATGCCGCTGCTGCTGCGCTGGCCGGGGCTGCCGGTGGGCCAGTACGGCGACCTCAGCCGCTGGTTACTGGGCATCCGCCGCGTGGCCATCGTGCTGATCCTGCTGCTGGGTTACCTGTACCACGCCTTGATCGGCGAGTCCTACAGCCTGGTGACCATCGGGCTGGTCTCGTTCACCGCCGCCGCCCAGTTCGCACCCGCGCTACTGATCGGCCTGTATTGGCGCGAGGCCAACGGGCGTGGTGCCATCGCGGGCCTGAGCGGCGGTTTTGCGGTGTGGGCCTACACGTTGCTGCTGCCGGGGTTTGCGCAGTCGGGCTGGCTGGACATCGCCCTGGTGCGCGAGGGCTGGCTGGGCCTGAACTGGCTGCGGCCGTATGCCTTGTTCGGTCTGGAAGGCTGGGACGTGTATACCCACGCCTTGTTCTGGAGTCTTCTGGTCAACATCGGCCTGCTGGTCGGTGTGTCCTTGTTTACCCGTTGCAGCCGGCTGGAGCAGACCCAGGCGGCTTTGTTCATCGGCGCACTGCGCCCAGAGGTCATGCAGACGCCGCTATGGCAAGGCCAGGTGACCCGCGGCGAACTGCGCCAATTGCTCACCCGCTATCTCGGCGCCCACCCCAGCGCACGGGTGTTCGCCGCCTTCGACGACACCGCCGCCGGCAACGACGCACCGGCACCGTCGGCGCTCATCGCCCAGGCCGAGCAGGCCCTGGCCGGTGCCCTGGGCAATGCCTCGGCACGGGTGCTGATCGGCACCGTGGTGCGTGGCGAGGCGCCGGACCTGCAAGCGGTGCTGAGCATTCTCGACACCACCTCGCAGGCCTTGGAGTACAACCGCCGGCTGGAGCAGAAATCCGCCGAGCTTGCCCGTGTCGGCGAGGCCTTGCGCGCGGCCAACGAGCGCCTGCGCGAGCTCGACCGGCTCAAAGACGAGTTCGTCGCCATGGTCAGCCACGAGTTGCGTACCCCGCTGACCTCCATCCGCGCCTTCGCTGAGATCCTGCGCGACAACCCGGACATGGATACGCAAAAGCGCGCCCACTTCCTCGACGTGGTGGTGCGCGAGAGCGAGCGCCTGTCGCGGTTGATCGAGGAGATCCTCGACCTGGCGCGCCTGGAGTCCGGCCGTCTGCGGCTGGAGCCGCGTCCGCTGGACCTGGCGGAGCTCACCCGCCAGGCCGCGGAGGCGGTCACCCGCGTGTTCGAAGAGCGCGACGTCATCCTGACCATGGACCTGCCGCCGGGACCCGCCCCGGTGCTGGCCGATTCCGACCGATTGCAGCAGGTGATCATCAACCTGCTGGACAACGCCAGCAAATTTGCCGCAAACCCCGGGGGGCGCGTACACCTGACCCTGTCACGGGCCTACGGACGCTGGCGGTTGACCGTGGAAGACAACGGTGAGGGCATCGCCCCGGAGGACCGCGAACGGGTGTTCGAGAAATTCCACCAAGTGGAGCGCCTCAACGGCGGCCGGCGTCAGGGCACCGGCCTCGGGCTGCCCATCAGCCGCAGCATCGTCACCCACCTCAACGGCAAGTTATGGGTACAGGCAGGTACCACACTGGGCGGCGCCTGCCTGGTGCTGGAACTGGCCCAGTCGCCCGAGGAGGCCACGCCGCTGCCGGCCTAGCGACGCGTTGTCAGTGCGGCTGATGGGTATCGCTTGCACTCAACCCATCCTACATATCGTTGCCCATGGCCCTCGGCGGTCGAAGGCATCGCCTCTATGGGGGCTTCAACGTCGCGAGGCACCCTGGGCCAGACGCTGGGCGCGGCGGACGGCCAGCATGTCCTGGCGCAGTTGCTCCCGCTCCCAGACACCGAGACTGGCCAAGTCCACCCAACCATCGGCCGGGCGACCGGCCGCCACCGCGGCCAACTGCGCCCGCAACACCCGCCCCTGTAGACGGTCCATGGCCGCCATCAAGGCCGCCCCCAGATCCGGCGGCAACACACCGGCGGCGGTCAGCGCCTGCAAACGGCTGCGGGTATCGACCTCGGACAATCCCGCCACCAGCGCCAACATGCGTACCGTGCTCTGCAAAGGCAGCAGACCCTGGCGCTTGAAATTCACCGAACGGGCGTGCGGCGCATCCTGACCATCGCCGGCCAGCCGTCCGAGACGATCCAGCGCCACCGGGTTGTCATCCACGAGCAATCTGGCCATCTCGTCCAGGAACAGGCCCGCCCTCGGCACCAGCGACAGAATGTGGCGACGCAGGCTCTGGGCAAGCTGTCCATCGCCATACACCGGGGAGAAATCCAACAGGATGTTCGAGACCATCACCAGATGCGTGGTCCGCCGGCGCATCCACAGGCTCATCTGCTCGCACCAGGCCGACAAGGGTTTACGCCACAGGGGGTAACTGGCCATCGCGAACCCCTTGCACAAGGGGATACCCAGCGCATCCAGGCGTTGGGTAAAGCGCAGCGACAACTCCAGAAACCAGGCATCCACGGCGTTGTGGCGGCTGTCCGGATAATCCGCCAGGATCAGGGCATTGTCCTGATCCGGCCCCAACAGGCTCTCGTGCCGCCCGCCCGAGCCCAGCACCAGCACGCAGAAATCCACCGGGGGCTCGCCCCAACCCTGGGCACGCATATCCGCCAGTGCCCGGCCGATCGCCTCGCGGTACAAACCGTCGTTGTGGTCGCTGATCAACTGACTGATGCGCGCCGCGGGCAGCTCCAGGTCCAGCAACGCGCGGGCGAAGCTCACCTGGCGGCGCTGCGCACCGCCGTCATCAGTGGCCGCCAAGGCCTTGCGCAGCGGTGCCAGAACCGCCAGCACGGCGGCATCGTCGGGCTCCGCGCCCTGCGCAAACAACGCCCGCCAGGGGGATGAAGGCTCCCAGCGTTGCATCATCGCCTCCGTACCGACTGCGGCTGACCCATTCAGGGCTCCTCGATACGCCAGAAACGGCCGAACGAATCACGCGCTACCCGTGAGCAATCCGCCCGGAAAGGTGCTCAAACCGGCCGGTTTCGGCGCATTCCACGGCAATCGCCCTGAGGGCAGGGCTCCTACGGGTGCCTGGGTTCAAGGATGGCGATTGGCGCCATACCATTCGACGACACGGAGGCGTTTCGTATTACAGCTGAGTATAACGCCGCATCGCCACTGGCCGCCCGACCAGCCACCGCAGTGAGCCCTCCGGGC
>CBFGWV010000165.1:0-10940 GCA_965652545.1 uncultured Candidatus Competibacteraceae bacterium
GCGCCGTAGCGGCGTACCAGCAGGCGCACGTCGTCGGGTTTGATGCGGATGCCGCGGTTCTCCGCCCGCTGGCCCAGGGCACTAGCCAGGGCGGCCATGGAGACCGGGTGCATCGGCATGTGGATCGCTGTCCTGAGCGCGCCGCCCAAAGCCGCCGAGGCAATGGGCAGGTCCTCCGGCGGCCGGCGGCTGGCCACCAGCCATAGCGTGGCGCCCGGTCGCAGGCCATCGAGCACACGCGTCAATGCGCGCTCCCAGGGGCCATCACCGGCCACGGCTTCCAGACCGTCCAACGCCACCATGCGGTAGTGGGTCAGCCCCTCCAGCAACTCCGGCGACGCCCCGGTCAACCCGCTAAGCGGCACATAGGCCGCCAGCTCGCCGGACTGGCTGACGGCATGGCAGGCGGCGTGCAGCAGATGCGTTTTGCCGACACCCGGTGGCCCACTGAGGACCAAGCCATGACCGCCGTCGGGCCGCGACAACGCGCCACGCAAATGGTCCACCAGCGCCTGGTTGCCCTCGGCGATGTAGCTGTCCAGCGTCAGGCCTTCGGGGCTGGCCAGACGCAGTACGAGTTGTTGTGGCTCGGCACTCATGCCGGGGTGTCCGTATCCGCAGCCGGGCGGTCATCGTAGAACGCACTGTCACGGTAGCGTCGATGCAGGTAGCGCAACATCACCATGACCACGGCCGCAACCGGCAACGCCAGCAGCACACCGAAGAAACCGAACAGGTGGCCACCGACCAGCAGCGCGAAGATGACCGCCACCGGATGCATGCCGATCTTGTCGCCCACCAGAAGCGGTGTAAGCACCATGCCTTCGATGAGCTGGCCGATGGTGAAGACCAGAATCACCGGGATCAGATGAGAAAGATCCTGAAACTGGAACAACGCCGCCACGCAGGCCGCCGCACCACCAAACAAAAGACCGAGATACGGTACGAAGCTCACCAGGCCGGCGAGCATGCCGATGAGCAGGGCGAATTCCAGGCCGACGATGCTCAGGCCGACTGAATACATGATGCCCAGCGCCATCATCACGGTGAACTGGCCGCGCAGAAAACTGCCCAGCATCTCGTCCGACTCGCGCGCCAGCATGCTCACCACCGGCTCCACGCGCCGCGGCAATAACTCGTGCACGCGGGCGATCATGATGTCCCAGTCGCGCAGCAGGTAGAACACCAGTACCGGTATCAACAGGACATTGGCCACCCACTGGATCACGATGAGGGATGAGCGCGACACCTGCTCCAGCAGACCCACGGCAAGGGTGCCCAGGCTGTCGCGGTGCTCGGTGACCTGCGTTCTGAGCTGATCCACATCGGCGATGTCGAATGCCGTGCCCAGACGGTTGTTGATCCACGGCACGGCCACGGTCTGCAACCACTCCAGATACACCGGCACTTGGCGGATGAACGCCGATACCTGCTGCGTGAGCAATGGGATCAGGATGAGCAGGACAAGGACCAGTACGACGATGATGGCCAGGAAGACCGTAATCACCGCGAACGTGCGGGTGAAGCCGTGCGCCTGCATGCGATCGGCCAGCGGGTCGCCCAGGTAGGCCAGTAGCGCGGCGATGAGAAAGGGCGTGAGCATCGGCGCCAACAGGTAGAGCAGGCCGCCAACGACCAGTACCAGGCTCAGCCAGAACCAGAACTGGCGCCCGCCCTGCCGGCCGGCCGCATTCGTTTGAAGGGGCTGGGTCATCGTCGAAAAACTCGTACGGGTTGGGCGGGGGAAACGGGCGTGTACAATAGCACAGCAACATTGACCCGATCCCCCCAGCCCGCCGTCCGAGCCCGCTTCCAAGTGACCGACCGCCCTTCTCTGAGTTACCGCGACGCCGGTGTCGATATCGACGCCGGCAATGAACTGGTCCGCCGCATCAAACCGCTGGCGGCAAGCACGCAGCGCCCCGGCGTCCTTGGCGGTTTGGGCGGTTTCGGCGCCCTGTTCGAACTGCCCCTGGACCGCTACCGCCGGCCGGTGCTGGTATCGGGCACCGACGGGGTGGGCACCAAGCTGCGCCTGGCGCTGGAGTCCGGGCGTCACGACACCATCGGCATCGACCTGGTCGCCATGTGCGCCAACGACATCATCGTCACCGGGGCCGAGCCGCTGTTCTTTCTCGACTACTACGCCACCGGGCGGCTGGATGTCGACATCGCCGCCACGGTGGTGGCCGGCATCGCCGAGGGCTGCCGCCAGGCCGGTTGCGCGCTCTCCGGCGGCGAAACCGCCGAGATGCCGGGCATGTACGACGGCGCCGACTACGATTTGGCAGGGTTCTGCGTCGGCGTCGTGGAGCACGACGCGATCATCGACGGCAGCCGCGTGACCCACGGCGACGTGCTGATCGGCCTGGCCGCCTCCGGGCCGCACTCCAACGGTTATTCGCTGATCCGCCGGGTGCTGGCCGACAGCGCTACGCCGCTGGATCAGTCCCTGGACGGCAAACCGCTGATCGACCACCTCATCGCCCCGACCCGCATTTATGTCAAGGCGCTGCAGTCGCTGCTGGCCGACCTGCCGATCAAGGCGATCGCCCATATCACCGGCGGGGGACTGCCCGAGAACCTGCCCCGCGTGCTGCCCGAAGGCGCCATCGCACGGATCGATACGACGAGTTGGCGCTGGCCGGCGGTGTTCTCCTGGCTGGCGCGCACCGGGGGCATCGCCGACGAGGAGATGTACCGCACGTTCAACTGCGGTGTCGGCATGGTCCTGGCCGTTGCAGCAGAGCATGCCGACGAGGCCATCGCCCTTCTCGGACGCTGTGGCGAGACCGCTTGGCGGCTGGGCGAGATCGTTTCTGGAGAAGGCGCCGCGCGGGTGGAGCTCCAGGCGTGAGCCGCACGTTGACGCTGGTGGTGCTGATATCGGGCCGTGGCAGCAATCTGACCGCAATACTCGAAGCCATCGCCGCCGGCACGCTCGATGCCCGCATCGCCCGTGTGATCAGCAACCGCCCGGACGCCCCGGGCCTCGCCAAGGCCGCCGCCCACGGCGTGGCCACGACGGTCATCGACCACACCGGGTACCCGGACCGGGCAAGCTTCGATGCCGAACTTCGCGGTGTCATCGATGCCGAACAGCCTGACTGGTTGGTCTGCGCCGGCTTCATGCGCATCTTCACAGACGGTTTCGTCGAGCATTACAGCGGACGGATGATCAATATCCACCCTTCACTGCTGCCGGCCTACAAGGGCACGCACACTCACGAGCGTGCGCTCGCTGCCGGCGACCACTGGCATGGTGCCAGTGTGCATTTGGTAACGCCGACCCTGGACGATGGGCCGGTTTTGCTCCAGGCCCGGGTCCCGGTGTATGCGCAAGATAGCGCCGAATCTTTGGCCGCGCGGGTACTCGTGCGCGAGCATCGGCTCTATCCTATGGCGTTGGGGTTGATCGCCGCCGGCAGGTTGTGCGTGGACGCATCAGGACATCCGCGCTTCGACGGGGCCGCGCTGACCACCCCCCTGGATCTGGATTCGCTGGAGGACAGCCCATGACACGCTGGATGCAAATGGCCGCCGTAGCGGTCGTGACCTGCGCGGCAATCACCGCCGCAGCCGCACCCTTGCCGGTTCCAGCCTTCACCGCGCACTACACGATCTACGGCAAGGGGCTGCCGCTGGGCGAGGGCCTGATCAGCCTGGCCGCCAACGGTGCCAATGGCTACCGGATGCGTTCGGAAGTCCAGCCGACCGGCCTCGCCGCGCTACTGGTGGATGCCAAGGTCGACGAGAACGCGACCGGCACCATCACTGGAGACAACGTACAGCCCACCGAATACCGCCAGGTGCGTACCGACAAGGACGGCACCGAAACCATCGGCGCGGCGTTCGACTGGCAGCAGTTTCAAGTCGACGCGACAGTCAACGACCAAGCCACGCGGCTGCCGGTTCGCGAGGGTGTGGTCGACCCGCTGAGCCTGCACCTGAAGGTCATGATGGACCTCAAGCGTGACGCGCTGCCCGATCATTACAGCTTCATCGACGACGATGAAATCAAGACCTACAGCATCCGACTCGAAGGCGAGGAGACGCTGGAGACGCCGCTGGGCGATCTACGTACGGTGAAGATCAGCCAGAACCGTCCTGGCAACAGTCGTATCACCAGCTTGTGGTTCGCGCCCGAGCTGGACTACTTGCCGGTGCAAATCCGACAGGAGAAGAAAGGCAAAGAGGTGCTGCGTATGGAGATCAAATCCGTCGACCGCAGTGCCGGATGATGCCGGCAGAACCGTTGCACCGTTACATATACATAAACCAGTAGGGAGTCGATTCATCGTGAAGACCCAATGGACAAAGACACCGGTGGCGTTGGCCCTGGCAGCCGCGCTTGCCGGACCGGTGATGGCCCAAGAGCCGTGCAACCCGGCCATGAGCGCCGAGTGCGAAGCCACTGACATCGAGCGCGCGCAAGCCGTGCTCACCAGCGTGCTCGCCTTGTTCCCGCAAGCTGCCGAAGGTGTACCCGGCATCGAGTATGGCGAGCCGGTGATCGAGGCCGACGGCAGCAGCTTTGTCGCCACACTGCCCGAGCTGGCCTACGTCGCAGAGGGCACTCGCGCGGCTTTCGGCGATGCCAAGATTCGCATCGACCTGCTCGATAACGCCCGCGCCATGCTCACCGATACCTCGATCACCCAGGTGGACATCACCTCGGACGGCGCCCCCACGGCGACCATCACGATCGACGGCTACGCGGACAGCCTGACCTGGGACGGCTCGCTCGGCAGCCTCTCGGAAATGACCGTCAACATGAACCAGTTGACGGTTGCTCTGCCGGAGCAACCCGAACCCACCGCGACGATCAGCAGCGTACAGCTGTCGCAGAACGTCGAGGTCCAGGACGACGGCGACTGGCGTCAAGTGGGCAAATGGAGCTCCGGCGCCATTGCGTTCAACGGCCCCATGCCGGTGACCGTCGGCGGGCTCACCGGCGATTACGTCAGCAGCGGTAACGAATGGGACACGCTGATGACCCTGAGCGAAGAGCTGCGCGACCCGGCCGTCGCCAAAGCGATGGCCGATGCCCAGAGCGCCGGCGATACCGCGGTCATGGCCGAAATGATGGGCCGTTACGGCGAACTCATGGCCTTGATCACCCAGGTCGGCGGTTCGATCAAGCTCGATCAGATCCAGGTCGGCGGCGCCGAGGCGCCCATGCTGTCGGCCAACTATCTGGCCATCACCGGCGGGCTTGAAGACGACCAGAGCGCCAGCTCGGCGATCAACTACGCCATCGACTACAACGGCCTGAACGCCCCGGCTGCTCCCCTGCCCCCGGGCATGCTGCCGACCGAAGGTCGCCTGGACATCCGCGTCAGTGAACTGCCGGCCAACCTTCTTGGCCAGATGATGGGCTTTGCCCAGCAAATGGCAATGATGGAAGCCCAGCAGGCCGAATCGCCCGATGCCGGCCCCTCGTCGTCCGATATGGCCGGGTTGATGGTCATGCAGATGTTCGCCACCGCGCCGATACGGGTGGAGATCGTCGACAGCCGTCTGATCGCCGAGCAGGCCCGGGTCGATCTGACCATGGACATGCGTCGCGACATGACATCGCCCTTGCAGGCGGTGGGCACGTTCGAGGGCACCATCACCGGGCTGCCCAATGTCGTCGCCTCCATGGGCGAGGCCGCCACCCAGGAGGGCCCCGCGCAGGCCATCGCCATGCTGCAGATGTTCTCCGAGCGCACCGAAGAGAACGGCCAGACCGTCGACCGCTATGCGGTGCAGATCACGCCCGACGGCAAGCTGATGCTCAACGGCAAGGACATGACCGCCATGGTCATGCCGCAGCAGGGCGCCCAGCCCATGCCCGAGCCGATGCCGGAAGAAGGCACCGAGGGCGAAGCCCCGGCGGAATAAGCGCCGGCGACCCGCCTCACTCCGGCTCAACGGAGTGAGGCGGCCGATCTCTCACGCCGTGCGCAGCACGGCGAGTGAGTACGCCTCATCGGCGGCCACGAAATCCGCCTCCTGCCGCAAGCCCGATGCAAGCACTTCATTCCCCAGCGTCTGCGGGGTGAACTTGCGGCTGATCTCCGTCAGCACGTGCTCGCCGGCAGCAAACTCGAAGGTCTTGCCCAGCGCATCCAGGCGCACCGATTGGGGTCGGTTTGCGATCAGGTACATCTCGATACGGGCGGCGGCCTCGTTGTATATCGCGCGGTGTTCGAAGGCCGAGACGTCGAAATCGCCGTCGAGCTCGCGATTGATCACCTCGAGCACGTTGCGGTTGAACGCTGCCGTGAAGCCTTGTGCATCGTTGTACGCCGCCTCCAGAGTCGCCGTCTGCTTGACGCGGTCGGTGCCCAGCAGCAACCGGTCATGATGCGTCATCCGCGCCGCCACCTCGCGCAGCAGGCTTTGCCCCGCGACAGGCTCGAAGTTGCCGTAGGTACCGCCGAGAAACACATACAGGCAACGCCCTTCCGGCCGCGGCAGGTGATCCAGGCCAGCGGTGTAATCGCCCACCAGCGCCCGCACGGTGAGCCAGGGAAAGGTATGGCCGAGGCGTGCACCGGACTGACGCAGAATGCTCTCGCAAACATCGAACGGCCAGTACACCGGCACGTGGCCGGCCCGCTCGCAGGCGGCAAGCAACGCCTCGGTCTTGCGCGAGGTACCGCTACCCAGTTCGATGATGTGTTCGGGTCTGGCGCAGGCGATGATCGCATCGGCGCGCAACTCCAGCAGTTGCGCCTCAGTGCGGGTCGGGTAGTACTCCGGGGTGTCACAGATGCTATCGAACAACTGCGAGCCGCGGGCATCGTAGAAATACTTCGGCGGGAGTGTCCGCGGCAGCTGGGCGAACCCGTGCGCGACATCGTCGGCCAACGAGGGCACATGACGCGCCCGTGGTACTGCACGGCAGGAAAAAGTGCCCATCCCGCCGTCCCTGGTCAAATCACTCGCCATCATGGCTACTCCTTGTCTTGCCGCTGCTACTTTCGTACCAAGCGTCATCCGGTTAGGATCCTAAGGACGTTGCTTACACACCGCAACCGCTGACTCATGACAGGAGGTCATCCATCGTGTGCCGACTCGCAGCCTATTCCGGCTCCCCGCTTGGTCTGGATGCCTTCCTGCTGCGCCCCTCGCACAGCCTGATCCGCCAAGCCCATGCGCCGCGCGAGACCTTGTCCGCGACCGTGAACGCCGATGGGCTTGGCGTCGGCTGGTACGACGACGATCACCGACCCGCGGCATACCGTACGCTGCTGCCGGCCTGGGCCGACCCCAACCTGGAACCGCTGGGCCGCTCCCTGACGCGCCCGCTGTGGCTGGCGAACGTGCGCAGTGCCACAGACCCGCTCTCCAGCGGCTATGCGAACACGCAGCCCTTTCATGACGATCGGCTGATGTTCCTGCACAACGGCTACGTCGCCGACTTCGGCGAGCGTCTGCGCGGACGGTTGCGGGCGTTCTTTCGAACCTCCATCGAATCGGGGATCAAAGGCACTACGGACTCGGAGTATCTGTTCGCCGCCCTACGCCAAGCGCTCGCCGACGCCGCCGACGGGGGGCTGGACACCGCCGTCCGCTCGATGTTGACCCGTGTATCCGACTGGTGCGAGGACGGAGCCGCCATGCTCAACACCGTCGTATCCGACGGCCAGTGCCTGATCGCCGTACGTCATGCGGTCAATGCCGCCTGCCCCAGCCTATACCTGCGCGAGTCACCCACCGGCCGTACGGTAGCCTCGGAGCCGTTGGAACCGGCCCCCGACTGGGTGACGGTGCCGCCACATCATCTGGTGGTCATCAAGCCGGGTTCAGATATCCATTTCAGTGCGCTTTAAAGGAGTCCTTTGCGCATGGACCGCGCCGAACGCATCGCCGACCTTGTCCGTCTCCAGCATTGTGCCCACGAGCTCGTCGCGGCACTTCCCAATCACCATGTGAACCGCCAGTTCGATCCGGATCTCAGCCCCATCGGCTGGCATATCGGCCACTGTGCGGTGGTAGAGCGTTTCTGGGTACTCGAAACCGTGCTGGAAGAAGCGGCCGACAGCGAGCTGCACAGCTTGTACTTTCCCGAGTTCACCGAGAAGAGCGCCCGCGGCCCTCGCCTGCCGGCGCGCGACGCCCTGCTCGCCTGGGCTGCACGGTCGCATCGTGAGACCATCGCTGTCCTCGCCGAGCCTCGGTTGCGCGCACGTGCGCATCCGCTGATGCACGATGATTACCTGCTTGCATTTCTACAGCAGCACTATGCGCAGCACCTGGAAACCATGCGCTACGTGCTGGCACGGCGCGCGCGCGTACACCATGTACCGCCCGAAACCGGCCCGCTGACGCCCCGCGCACCGTGCAGTGTGCGCATCGAACTGCCCGCCGGTCGCTACCGCATCGGCACCACCATCATCGACGCCTATGACAATGAGCGCCCCACTCACGAGGTTGAGCTGCGCGCGGCCTGGTTGGCGGCACACCCGATCAGCAATGCCGAGTTCGCTGGCTTCATGGCCGACGACGGGTATCAGCGGAATACGTTGTGGACGGCGCGTGGATGGCAGTGGCGCTGTGACAAGAGGATCGAGCACCCCGCCGGCTGGTGTCGCAGCCAGTACGGTCACTGGTATGGCGTGGGCCCCGACGGCGCACACCGCCTGGACCCCGATACCGCCATCAAAGGCTTGAGCTGGTTCGAGGCGGACGCCTTCGCCCGCTGGGCCGGCGCCCGCCTGCCGCACGAATATGAATGGGAAGCCGCGACCCGGGCAGGTCTGCTCGCAGGCAGCGGTCAGGCCTGGGAGTGGTGCGCCAATACTTTGCATCCGTACCCCGGGTTTCGAGCGTTTCCCTACGACGGCTACTCCCTGCCGTGGTGCGACGGCAACCATTACGTCCTGCGCGGCGCGAGCACGGCGACCGAGCGTGCCGTGCGCCGGCCGACGTTCCGCAATTTCTTCGAGCCGGACAAACGCTATCAATTCGCCGGCCTGCGACTGGCCTGGGACTGGTCGTCCTAAACGGGTGTGATCTGCGTTCCCCGCCTTGGGTAGCCATCGCTGTGAGCCTGCGGACGAGCCGGTAGATTGTGGACCGACCGTCGGCAGCATGGATGCTGCCGTCGAGCTCACACGGACGTGTTTACAGCGCGTCGGAACACAATCTACCGGCTCGTCCGCAGGCGGGTTCGGGCGCCTGACGCCGACCGACGGCTCCATGCGAGTAACACGGGTCACACCCGTCCTAAACCCTCTCCTTCTCCTCGTCCTCGTCTTCTTCATCCTCCCAATCGTAACGCTTGCGCGGCGGTACATCGGTGCGCCGAAACCCGATGGCCAGCGCCACACCGACCAAGGCGCCGGCCAAGTGGGACTCCCAGGACACGCCGGCCTTGATCGGCAACACGCCCCAGGCGAGCGTGCCGTAGAGGAAGTACACGAGCAAAGAGGCGGCGATGCTGCGGACATCGCGCCGAATGAAGCCAGCGACGAAAATGTAAGCCACGAAACCGTAGACGAGGCCACTGGCACCGATATGCAACGCCGGTCTTGCAACGACCCACACCACCAGACCGGTCCCCAGGTAGACCACGGTCACGATGCGAAACGCCGCGGCCGGATAGAGGTAGAGAATCCCCGTGCCGAGCACGAGCATCGGCATCGAGTTCGACATCAGGTGGGCGACGTCGGCGTGCAGCAGGGGCGCAAACAAAACGCCCCACAAGCCGGCGAGGTGACGCGGCACGATGCCGTACCGCTGGAGATCCAGCCCGAGCGCCCAGCTCACCATATGCACGGCCCAGAGCAGGGCGACGAAGCCCAGGGCCAGCTTGAGCGCAAGGCGGAAACTGGTCCGCGCGCCGGCGGATGTGGTGTAGCGCGCATCGGGCACCCACAGTTGCATGGTGTGCTCCCCTCGTTGTGGTGCCATCGCCGACACTATACCGTTGAGCGACCGGATCGTTCGCAACGGCATTGCCACCGCCGCCTGGCGCTTTGGCCATAATGAATAGGGTCACCGCCGGGGGGCGCAGCTGGCGCATGAGGGCTATTTGTCGATGGCTGATCTGTCAGGTCAGAGCTTTGGACCGTACCCGCTGGAGCGGCTGCTTGGGCGCGGCGGCATGGGTGCGGTCTACGAGTCCTACCAGGGCCCGGCGCGGCGCAAGGTCGCCATCAAATTGTTGGAGCGGAACACCGGGGCCGACGATGGGCTGATGGAGCGCTTCATCCGCGAGATGGAAACCGCCGCGCGGATGGAGCATATCCATATCCTGCCCATCTACGACTATGGGGTCATCGATGGCGCGCCCTATCTGGTGATGCGTCACCTCGCCGGCGGTGACTTGCAAAAGCGCATGAAACTGCTGGGGCAACCGTCGCTGGCGGAGGTCAGGGCGCTGCTGATGCAGATCGCCGGGGCCCTGGACTACGCCCATGCGCGCGGCGTCATCCATCGCGACCTGAAACCGGCCAACATTTTGTTCGATGAGCAAGGCAATGCCTACCTGTCGGACTTCGGCATCGCGAAAGTCCTCACCGACGTCACCCTCACCGGCACCGGCCAGTCGATCGGCACGCCGGCGTACATGGCCCCGGAGCAATGGACCGGCGAGGAGGTCGACGCACGCACCGACTTGTATGCCCTGGCTGCCCTGGCGTACGAGTTGCTGACCCACAAGGCCGCCTTCAGCGCTCCCATTCCGGCGGCGATGATGTTCAAGCACCTGCACGAGATGCCCGCACCACCGAGCACGGTGCGCCCAGCCCTCGACCCCAGCGTGGACGAGGTCTTGCTCAAGGCATTGAGCAAGACCAAGGAAGACCGCTACGCCACCACCGGCGAGTTCGCCCTGGCGCTTGAGGCCAGCCTGCGCGAGCTGCCGGCCGACGAGATGCGTACCACGGGGTTCCTGACGACCGCGGTCATGACCCAATCGCCAGCCGTGACGCGGTCGACGTCAT
>CBFGWV010000166.1:0-10891 GCA_965652545.1 uncultured Candidatus Competibacteraceae bacterium
GCACCGCCGCAGGGACTTGTCCGCGCCAGCGATTGCCGTCAATGTGAAACCTCATTGACGCTGGCGCGGTGTATGCCCGATTCGATCTTCTTCTCGCTGTTCGTGATTTTCACCGGCGCGGCCGTACTGGCCACGCTGGCTTTGTACGCGCGCCAGGCGCTGCCGGTGGCCTACATACTGTTGGGCATGGCGCTGGGGCCGTTCGGCGGGGCGGTCGTCAACGACCCCCAGGCGATCCGCCAGATGTCCGAGGTGGGCATTATCTTCCTGCTCTTCCTGCTGGGGCTGGACCTGACCCCGCGCGAGCTGCTGCACCTGCTGCGCAAGACCACGGTGATCACGCTGGCGAGATCGGCCATATTCGCCGCGGTGGGCTTCACAGTGGCCAGCGGCTTTGGCTACTCGCTGGCGGAGAGCCTGCTGGTGGGGGCGGCGATGATGTTCTCCAGCACCATCATCGGTTTGAAGTTGCTGCCGACCACGGCCTTGCACCATCAGCACACCGGCGAGTTGATCATCTCCATCCTGCTGCTGCAGGACTTGATCGCCATCGTCATCCTGCTGCTGCTCAAGGCCTTCGCCGCTGGCGACAGTGCGGCCCAAGGCATCGGGCTGGTGCTGATCTCGGCGCCGGCGCTGCTGGGGTTTGCCTACCTGTTCGAGCGCTTCGTGCTGATCAAGCTGATCCGTAAATTCAACAAAATCCGCGAGTACATTTTCCTGATGGCCATCGGATGGTGTCTGCTGGTGGCCGAGATGGCCGCGTTGCTCGGCTTGTCGCACGAGATCGGCGCCTTCATCGCCGGGGTGGCCCTGGCGACCAGCCCTATCGCGCTGTTCATCGCCGACAGCCTCAGACCGCTGCGCGACTTTTTCCTGGTGCTGTTTTTCTTCTCGTTGGGCGCCGGCTTCGACCTTGCGGTGCTGCCGCAAGTGATCGTACCGGCCGTGCTGCTGGCTGGGCTGATGCTGGTGTTAAAGCCGCTGGTGTTCCGCCAGATGATGAGCTTCGCGGGGGAGACGCCCAAGTTGGGGCTGGAGGTCGGGGTGCGTCTGGGCCAGATCAGTGAGTTTTCGCTGCTCATCGTGCTGCTGGCCATGGAGCGTCAGTTGATGGGCGACTCGGCCGGCTATCTGGTGCAGGCGGCCACCTTGCTCACCTTCATGGTGTCGACCTATGTGGTGGTGTTGAACTACCCCTCGCCGGTGGCGGTGTCGGATCGTCTGCGCCGTGACTGACACCGTACGCATCCAACGCGATGTCGACTTGACCGGACTGAATACGCTCGGCCTGCCGGCGCGTGCCGGCTGGTTCGCCGTACTTGAAGATGCCGCCGATCTGCCCGTCCTGCTGGAGGCCGCCGAGGTGCGTGATCGCCCCCGACTGTGGCTGGGCGGGGGCAGCAATCTGGTCTTCAGCCGCGATGTCGACGGACTGGTGGTGCACATCGCCTCGCGCGGCCGGCGCTTGCTGCGGGAGGACCGGGAGTACCGCTACCTGGCCATCGCAGCCGGGGAGAACTGGCATGCCTTGGTGCGCTGGACGCTGGCGCAGGGTTGGGGCGGGCTGGAGAACCTGGCGTTGATACCCGGTACGGTGGGCGCAGCCCCGGTACAAAACATCGGCGCCTATGGGTTGGAGCTGGCCGAGCGCTTTGAGGGCCTTACCGCCTGGGACGGCGAGCGTCATGACTGGGTGCGGCTGGCGGCGGAGGACTGCCGCTTCGGCTACCGCGACAGTGTGTTCAAGCAGGTGGCGCCGGAGCGGTATCTGATCACCGAGGTGGTGCTGCGGTTGCCCAAGGCGCCCGAGCTGCGGCTGGACTACGGTGATATCCGCAGCGAGCTGGGTGCTGCCGGTCTTGCGACGCCCACGCCGGCCGATGTGGCCGATGCGGTGGAACGCATCCGCCGCCGCAAGCTGCCGGATCCGGCGGTGCTGGGCAACGCCGGTAGTTTTTTTCATAACCCGCGGGTGTCGGTGGCCGACGCGGAGGCGCTGAAGAGCCGCTTCCCCGGTCTGCCGAGCTATCCGGCCGGCGATGGCCAGGTGAAGCTGGCGGCCGGTTGGTTGATCGAACAGGCCGGCTGGAAGGGTCGCGACCTGGGCCGGGCGGGCACGTACGAGCATCAGGCGCTGGTGCTGGTCAACCGCGGGCGGGCCACCGGCGACGATGTCATGGGCCTGGCCGCGGCGATACGGGCAGCGGTGTTGGAGCGCTTCGGGGTCGAGCTGCGCATGGAGCCGCGGTTGATCTGAGACAGCCTCATGGGGGTCGCGCCCATACCCCGCCTTGAAGGGCCGGGCAGGGTGTTGTCCGACTCGCTGTAGACACGTCCGTGTGCGCTCGACGGCAGCATCCATGCTGCCGACGGTCGGACAACACCCTGCCCGGCCCTTCAAGGCTAACTTCCGTGGATGCTCTCAACCCTGACTGTTGACCAGATTTCACGATACTAAATCGTTGAAAACCTTTGGTCCGGCAAGGGTTTTTTGTACACTGCGCGCCTTCCTCGGGGCATCGCCCCTCACGATCCGATTCTTCAGGAGAGACGCTGATGCCCTCGCGCAGAGATTTGGCCAACGCCATCCGTGCCCTGTCCATGGATGCCGTGCAACAGGCCAATTCCGGCCACCCCGGTGCCCCCATGGGCATGGCGGATATCGCGGAGGTGCTGTGGAACGACTTTCTGGTCCACAACCCCGCCAACCCGCACTGGCCGGATCGCGACCGCTTCGTGCTCTCCAACGGCCATGGGTCGATGCTGTTGTATTCGCTGCTGCACCTGAGCGGTTACGACCTGCCGATCGAGGAGTTGAAGAACTTCCGCCAGCTTCACTCCAAGACCCCGGGCCATCCGGAGTACGGTTACGCCCCCGGCGTGGAGACGACCACCGGGCCGCTGGGCCAGGGTCTGGCCAATGCGGTGGGCATGGCGCTGGCGGAGAAGGTGCTGGCGGCGCAGTTCAATCGGCCGGGGCATGACATCGTCGATCATTTCACCTACGTCTTCGTGGGTGACGGCTGCCTGATGGAGGGCATCTCGCACGAGGTGTGCTCGCTGGCCGGCACGTTGGGGCTGGGCAAGCTGGTGGCGGTGTACGACGACAACGGCATTTCCATCGACGGTGAGGTCAAGGGCTGGTTCGGCGACGACACGGCCCTGCGCTTCGAGGCCTACGGCTGGCATGTCATCCGCGGCGTGGACGGCCATGATGCCGAGGCGGTGAAGGATGCGCTGACCCAGGCCCGCGGGGTGTCTGACCGTCCCTCGCTGATCTGCTGCCGTACGGTGATCGGCTTCGGTGCGCCGAACAAAGCCGGCAGCCACGATGTGCACGGTGCGCCGCTGGGTGCGGATGAGATCGCCGCGGCCCGTGCCCACCTGGGCTGGGCACACGGCCCGTTCGAGGTGCCCGAGGACATCCGTACAGGTTGGGACGGCCGTGCCGCCGGCGAGGTGGCCGAAAGCGACTGGACCACCCGTTTCGAGGCGTATCGCAGCGCCCATCCGGAGCTGGCGGCGGAGTTCGAGCGTCGCGTGGCCGGGGACCTGCCGGGAGATTTCAACGCGCTGGTCGAGGCGGTCACGGTCGAGACGGTGGAGAAAGCCGAGAAGATTGCCACCCGCGTCGCCTCGCAGCGTGCGATCAACGCCCTGGCACCGCGTCTGCCTGAATTGCTGGGCGGTTCGGCGGATCTGACCGGCTCCAACAACACCAATTGGAAGGGCACCCGCGCGATCACGCTGGAGGACGCCTCCGGCAATTACATCCATTACGGTGTGCGCGAATTCGGCATGGCAGCGATCATGAACGGCCTGGCCTTGCATGGCGGGTTCATCCCCTACGGCGGCACTTTCCTGATCTTCTCCGATTACGCGCGCAATGCGTTGCGTATGTCGGCCATCGTGAAGCAGCGGGTTATTTACGTGCTCACCCACGATTCCATCGGCCTGGGCGAAGACGGCCCGACCCACCAGCCGGTCGAGCAACTGGCCTCGCTACGTTTGATTCCCAACATGAGCCTGTGGCGGCCCTGCGATACGGTCGAGACGCTGGCGGCCTGGGCGGCGTCGATCCGGCGCAGCGACGGCCCCACGTGTCTTGCGCTCTCGCGCCAGGGGCTGCCGTTCATCCCGCGCGACGAGGCAACGCTCGCCAATGTGGCCAAGGGTGGCTATGTGTTGCGCGATGCGGATGGCGAGCCGGAGGTGATCCTCATCGCCACCGGTTCGGAAGTGGCCCTGGCGCTGGAGGCGGCCGACCTGCTGGCCGCCGACGGCCACAAGGCACGGGTAGTGTCGATGCCGTCGGTCGATGTGTTCGAGGCCCAGGATGCCGCGTACAAGGACAGCGTGCTGCCGCCCGCGGTGACACGGCGCGTGGTTATCGAGGCCGGTACCACGCCGTTGTGGTACCGCTATACCGGGCTCGCCGGTGTGGTGATCGGGCTGGATCGCTTCGGCGAGTCGGCTCCCGCCGGCCAGTTGTTCGCCGAGTTCGGCTTCACCGCGCAGAACATCGCCAGCCGCGCGCGGTCTTTGTTCTGACCGACGCAAAGCCCTCCGGAGGCGCTATGGCAGCCATTGCAACAGCCGTCGCCCCCGTGGTGACTGTAGAGCGCCTGGTCAAGCGCTATGGTGAGAAGACCGTCGTCGCCGGGGTGGACCTGAGCGTCCGCCCCGGCGAGTGTTTCGGGCTGCTCGGCCCCAACGGGGCGGGCAAGACCACCACGCTGCGCATGATCATGGGCCTGACACCGCCGAGCGACGGGCGGATCACGGTGCTGGGCCACGCCATCCCCGACGATGCCCGGCGCATGCGCCAGCGGGTCGGCATCGTGGCCCAGTTCGACAACCTGGACCCGGACTTCACCGTTCGCGAGAACCTGACGACCTACGCCAGCTACTTCGGTTTGAAGCGCGGGCCGCTCAAAGAGCGGGTGGACCAATTGCTGGATTTCGCCCAGCTCAAGGATCGCGCCGGCGCCAACATCATGACCCTCTCCGGGGGCATGAAACGGCGCCTGACCCTGGCCCGCGCGCTGATCAACCGCCCGGAGCTGCTGGTGCTGGACGAGCCCACCACCGGGCTGGACCCGCAGGCGCGGCAACACATCTGGGAGCGACTGCGCCGCCTGCTGGAGGAGGGTCGCAGCCTCATCCTCACCACTCATTACATGGAAGAAGCCGAGCGGCTGTGCGACCGCATCGCCATTATCGACCACGGCCGGGTGCAGGCCTGCGACAGCCCGCGCGGCCTGATCCGTACCCACCTGGAGCCGCACGTGCTTGAAGTGCATCAACGGGCGCCGGACGACTGGCTGGCCGAGGCCCGCGTGCAATTGGACGGGCGGGTCGAGACCGTGGGCGACACCACCTTGTGCTACGCCCGCGAGCGCGATGCCCTACTGGGCCTGGCCGAGCGGCTGGGGCCAGAGGCCGAATACCTGTACCGGCCATCCAACCTCGAGGATGTGTTCCTCAAGCTCACCGGCAGAGAACTGAGAGACTGATGGCAGCCACGACCGACGACCTGCCCACGCCGCACACGGCCTCCCGCGCCTGGCCACGGCCTTCGCTGCGCTTCATTCCCGTGTGGCAGCGCCATTTTCTGGTCTGGCGCAAGCTGGTCTGGGCATCCATCCTGGGCAATTTCGGCGAGCCGTTGTTCTATCTGCTGGCCCTGGGCTACGGGCTGGGGCGGTTCGTCGGCGAACTCGACGGCATTCCGTACCTGTTGTTCCTGGCCTCGGGGACGATCTGCTCCAGCGCCATGATGACCGCCTGTTTCGAAGCGACGTTCTCAGCCTACACGCGGCTGGACCACCAGCAGACCTGGGCCGCCCAACTGGCCGCGCCGCTGGAGGTCGAGGACGTCGTACTGGGCGAGATCGTCTGGGCTGCCACCAAGGGCTCGCTCAGCGGCCTGGCCATTTTGCTGGTGGCCGCGTTGCTCGGACTGGTCGCCGGGTGGCAAGCGTTGTGGGTGATACCGCTGATCTTCCTCACCGCCTTGTGTTTCGCCGCCATCGCGATGTGTGTGACGGCGGTGGCCACCAACTATGATTTCTTCACCTATTTCATTACCTTGCTGCTGACGCCCATGATGCTGCTCTCGGGGGTGTTCTTTCCGCTCTCGTCCATGCCCGAGCTGCTGGTGGCGGCCATGCACGTACTGCCCCTGGCCCATGCCATTGCGCTGATCCGCCCCCTGGTCGTGGGTGGGGAGCTGTCGTTCGTCGCCGGCCATCTGGCCGTCCTGTTGGGCTACACCGGTGCGGCCTTCGTCGTCGCCTCGATCCTGGCCCGTCGCCGTCTGACCCGCTGAGTACCGACACCATGCGCCATCCCCGTCTCGATCAGCTCACAGATGAGGCCCTGGCCGCCATCCTGGACGCACACGACTGCTGGCCGGATGGCGCGCTGTTCGGCTTGTTCATGGGTATCGCCTGCGGCCCGGCACCGGTGCCGGAAGAAGACTGGCTGGATGAGGTCTACACCGCGGCCCCCGAGGCCGAGAGTGAAGACCTCCCACCCGACAGCATCGATGTGGTCGAGCTCTATCTGCGCCAGATGCAGGCCGATGTTGTGGCCCAAATGCATGACGTCGATCTTGATGTGAGTGCGCTCATCCAATATCTCGCCGAAGGCGCCGACGTGGCTGAGGTCGCCAGTGACTTCTGCTCGGCCTTTCTCGATGGCTTCGCCTTGTCGGTGGGCCGCGCCGGCGATGACATGGAGCACTTCCTGGAGAGCAACCCGGCACTGATCGAAGCCCTCGGGCCGATCATGCTGCTGGGCTGGGACGACCTCGCCGATGATGACGCGGACGACACGGCGGCGCCCGAAGGCACGCAAGAGGATGACGAGCCGGAGCCGGAAGAGCTCATACCCTTGCTCACCGATGCCGTGCGCCGCACCTATGCCGAGTTGCACGCGATCAAGCCGGCACGCTCGGACAAGACGCCGCGCAACGCGCCCTGCCCCTGCGGCAGCGGGCGCAAGTACAAGTACTGCTGCGGCAAGTAGATGGGGCGCTGGCGTCCACCCCCGCCGAAAAGCTCGCCCTACATCACCCGCGCGGGTTTCGAGCGTCTGCAAGGCGAGCTGGACCACCTTTGGCGCAAGGTGCGGCCCGAGGTCGTGCAGGCCCTGGCCGCCGCCGCCGCCGAGGGCGACCGTTCGGAGAACGCCGAGTACACCTACCGCAAAAAACAGTTGGGCGAGATCGACCGGCGGGTGCGCTATCTGCAGAAGCGCCTGCCGGCGCTGAAGATCGTCGATACCCGACCGGACGACGAGTCGGCCATCTTCTTCGGGGCCTGGTTCGAGATCGAACGGGCCAGCGATGGCGACACCCAGCGCCTGCGCATCGTCGGCCCTGACGAAACCGACGCCCAGACCGGTTGGATCAGCCTGGACTCGCCCATGGCCAGGGCGGCCCTGAAAAAGCGAATCGATGACGCCTTCATCGCCCACCTGCCCAGCGGGCCGACGGAGTTCTTCATCATCGATGTGACCTACGACCCGCCTTCGGCGGCTTGAGGGCATCCTGCCGCACGGCTGTCATCCGCCCTGCGTAGGCTGAGCATGTGTCGGATGTGGGACTGGCCGGGCCACCATGCTGTACGTCTTCGTCTTGAGCATCGTCGGAAACCTCCGTCTGGTCGCGCTGAGCCTGCGCCACCTGGGCAGCGCGGGGGCGGCGGCGCTACCGCGCCGCATACTGGTGCTCGCCCTCGGCCTGCCGCTGTTCCTGTTGCTGCAAGGGCTGCACTGGCTGGGGTTTGCCCTGGATGCGCTGCTGTTTCGCGGCGAGCGGCGCATCCAGGTGATACAGCCGGTGTTCATCGTCGGTATCCCACGCAGCGGTACCACCTATCTGCATCGCATGCTGGCGGAGGACTCACGGTTCACCTCGCTGACCACCTGGGAGGCGGTGCTGGCGCCGTCGGTCAGTGAGCGCCACCTGTGGCGCACGATGGGCAGGGTGCTGCGGCCACTGGCCGGGCTGGGACGGCGGTGGCGACCGGCGGCGCTTGCCCGCTTCGATGCGATCCACCCCCTGGGCCTGCGGCAGCCAGAAGAGGATTTCCTGCTGCTGCTGCCTGTATCCGCCTGTCTGCTCCTGGCGCTGCTGTTCCCCCGCGACGACCGGTTCTGGGACCTGGCGTTCTTCGACGATGCCGTCAGCCCCTGGCGGCGTCGGGCCGTGATGCGCTGGTACCGCCGCTGTGTGCAGAAGCACCTGTACGTTCACGGTACCGACAAGCGCTTCCTGGCCAAAAATCCATCGTTCTCGCCGATGGTGCACAGCCTGGAGGCCGCCTTCCCCGATGCGGTGTTCATCGTCTGCGGCCGCGAACCCGCCGGGGCCGTGGCCTCGCAACTGAGTTCGCTCGATCCGCTGGCGGCTTGGTGGGGCGAGCCCCCGACGCAGCCGGTGCTGCGCGAGCGGTTGTTGGCGATGCTGGCGTACTACTACGCCCATATCCTGGACCACGGCACCGGCGCACGACGGGTGTATGTCACCCACGAGCAGATTCGAATCGAACTGCTCGCGGTCTGCCAGCGCGTATACGGGGCGCTGGCACTGCCGCTGGAGGGCCCGCGGCTGGCGCGGCTGGCGGACGAATCCCGGCGAAATTGCGGCTATTGCAGCGCTCATCGTCACGAGCTCAGCCGTTTCGGGCTGAATCCGCAGCTCGTGGCACAGCGCTTCGGCGGCCATTGGAACGCCTTTGTGCGTGCCGCCGGTGGCATTGGATGAGCGCACAGCCCCGGCACATCGCCCCGGCGGCGCTGCGCGTCGCAATCGTGTCGGACGCCGCACCGCGCCGCAACGGTGTGGGTGCCTACTATGCCGACCTGATGGACCACCTCGCACCGCACCTGGCCGGTATTGACATGATCTCGCCGCACCTTGTCGGCGATCGCTGGCAAGGCGGCTGGTCCCTGCCGCTGCCCGGGGACGGCACACAACGTCTGTGCTTTCCCAACCCCAGGGTCGTGAAACGACGCCTGACGGCGCTGCGCCCTGATGTGGTCGTCATTGCCACACCGGGGCCGTACGGGCTGGCGGGTGCACGCTATGCCCGTCTCTTGGGGGCGGATGTGCTGGTCGGTTTCCATACGGACTTCGACCGCCTGGCCGGGTTGTACTGGCATCCTGCGCTGGGCTGGGCGGTGCGCGGGTACTTCGAGCGCTCGCACCGGCACTTGTTTCGTGCATCCCGCAGTGTCCTGGCCAACTCCGACGCCATGCTGGCCCAGGCCCGCCGCCTGGGCGCACCGGCCACGGCACTCATCGGCACACCCATCGCCCACGACTTCGTACACAGCCCGCTGACCCACTACGCTGGCGGGTTGCGCGAGGTGTTGTTCGCCGGCCGCCTGGCGCCGGAGAAAAACCTGCCGGCGGTACTGGCTGCGGCACGGGCCTGCCCGCAACTGCGCGTCAAGATTGCCGGAGACGGCCCGCTGCGGCACGAGGTTCTTGCCGCGGCACGAGCGGCAAGCAACCTTCAGTACCTGGGCTGGCTGGACCGGGAGGCCCTGCGCGCGGCCGTGGATGCCACCGACCTCCTGGTGCTGCCCTCGCATGTGGAATCCTTCGGAACCGTCGCACTCGAGGCCATGGCGCGCGGCCGCCTGGTCCTGGTGTCCGCCGCCTGCGGGATCGCGCAATGGCCGACGCTCAGCGACGCCTTGTACACGCTCGCGCCGCAAGAACCGCTGGCGCAGGCCTTGAGCCGGCTTGCCGACCAGCCCGCTGACGAGCATATCAAGACGGCGCAGCGAGCGCGGGCGGCGGCGCTGGCATTGAACCACTGGAATCTGGAGCACTGGCTGGCGCTGCTGGGCGCCCGCGGGTACTGAGCCGATGCGTGCGCTGGTGTCGGTCCATGATGTGGCGCCCGACAACCTGGACGCGATCGACCGGGTCATCGACGCACTGGGTCGCTTACCCGCCTCCCGCGTGAGCTTGCTGGTCATCCCCGGCCGGCCGTGGGACGAGCCGGCGCTGGCGCGGCTGATGGCATGGCAACGGGCCGGATACCGTCTGGCCGGTCACGGCTGGCACCACAATGCGCCGGTCTATGGCGGTTGGTATCACCGCCTGCACGGGCTGGTGCTGTCACGCCGGGTCGCCGAACACCTCGCCCTGGACGAGCGGGCCATCGTCGAGCTGATGTGCCGCACCCATGCCTGGTTCGCCGAACACGGTCTGGCGCCGCCCGATCTATATGTCCCGCCGGCCTGGGCGCTCGGCCGGGTATCGCCGCCGGCGCTGCGCATGACGCCCTTCGCCTATGTGGAAGACACCCTCAGGTTGTGGCGGGTGGCCGATGGCCGCTGCCGGCACCTGGCGCTGGCGGGGTTCGAGGCCGACCGTGCCTGGCGCGCCGCGGCGCTGTCGCTGTGGAACGGGCTCAATCGGCGGATGGCCGGCTCCGCCCCGATCCGGCTGGCCATCCACCCGCACGACCCGCAGCTGCGCCTGGGCCGCCAACTGCGTGCATGGATCGCATGGATCGATGAGGCGCTGGACTACCGTACGGTGCACGCAACTTACTGAGGCGGCCGGCGGTCCCATCAGCACTGCCCAAATTGACCAGGATCAGCTTAACCCTGTGCTTTTCTTGCCAGTTCCGCCCCATGGCGCTACCTTTGTGCGCCTTTAAAAAAGGGCCGGAAGCCCGGCTCGCCGCCCACTATCGTTCAACCCCACGGAGCACGCCATGGCGATTTCTGTCGCGATCAACGGCTACGGCCGCATCGGCCGCAATATCCTTCGCGCCCTGTATGAAGGTCAGCGCACCGGCGAGATCAAGATCGTCGCCATCAACGACCTGGGCGATGCCGAGACCAATGCCCACCTGAC
>CBFGWV010000167.1:0-10868 GCA_965652545.1 uncultured Candidatus Competibacteraceae bacterium
CCAAACCTTCGGGATTGACGCCAGTATCGGGCATCGCCCTGAGGGCAGGGCTCCTACGGGTGCCTGGGTTCAATTGATCGATCCGGCAGCATGGTGCGGAAGATCGCCCCTCGCTTTGAACGCGAACCCTTGTAGGAGCGCGCCCCCGTGCGCGATCGGCCTGGGACTGGTGCCCAAACTCCAATGACGCCAGACTGCGGCCACCTCCCTCTCGACGCCTGTCGCTTCACTTCTCTGGCACATCTGGCCAAGTAATTGGCAGCTAATGCAATCGTTCAATTGCACGTGACGGGTTAACGTGATCGTCCATGAAATCGGATCGCACACGTTGTGCGCATCGTCATCCGTCAACAGACCAACGATCAGCCAGCCCCGAGGAGACCGCGGTGGACTTCGCCCTGACCCATGAACAACAGATGCTGGTGGATACCGTTCGCGCCTTCGTCGAGCGTGAGCTCTATCCTCACGAAGCCGAGGTGGAGCGGACCGACGAGGTCCGTCCCGAACTTGCGCGGCAGATCATCGATGCGGCGATCGAGCAGGGTTTGTACGCCCCGAACATGCCCGAAGACCTGGGCGGCGGCGGCTTGGATACCGTTTCCCTCACGCTGATGGAGCGCGAACTCGGCCGCGCTAACTTCGCGTTGCAATACCTGGTCGGGCGTCCGAGCAACATTCTCCAGGCCTGTATCGGCGAGCAGCGGGAGCGCTACCTGCTACCGTGCATTCGCGGCGAGAAGACCGACTGCCTGGCCATGACCGAGCCGGATGCCGGCTCCGACCTGCGCGGCATGAAGTGCAAGGCCGAGCGCCGCGGCGACGAGTTCGTCATCAACGGCACCAAGCATTTCATCAGCCACGCCGACATTGCCGATTTCGTCATCCTGTTCGCCGCCACCGGCGAGGAGGCCTCTTCCCGCGGCGTGCGCAAGAAGATCACCGCCTTCCTGGTGGACAAAGGCACGCCGGGCTTCCATGTGCGGCCGGGCTACCACTCGGTTTCGCACCGCGGCTATCACAACTGCGTGCTGGAGTTCGACGACTGTCGCATCCCTGCCAGCCAGATCCTGGGCGAAGAGCACCGCGGGTTCGAGGTGGCCAACGAATGGCTGGGCAAGACCCGTTTGCAGGTGGCGGCCATGTGTCTGGGGCGCGCCCATCGTGCCATGGAGCTGGCGGTCGAGTGGGCCGCCAGCCGCAAGCAGTTCGGCCAGGTCATCGGCCGCTTCCAGGGCGTGGGCTTCAAGCTCGCCGATATGCAGACTCGCCTGACCGCGGCCGAACTGCTCACCTTGCAGGCCGCATCCAGGGTGGACGAGGGTACCGCCACGGAAACCGACTTCGCCATGGCCAAGCTGTTCACTACCGAGATGCTGGCTATGGTGTCGGACGAGGCCATCCAGATCTACGGCGGTCTGGGCCTGATGAACGACCTGCCGCTGGAGCGCATCTGGCGCGATGCCCGCGTCGAGCGCATTTGGGAGGGTACCAGCGAGATCCAGCGTCATATCATCGCCCGCGAATTGCTGCGCGGCGCCGGAGCATAAGCCACCATGCCCGCAACGCCGGTGGACAGACTCTCGCGGCTGATCCGGCCGCGTCACATCGCCGTCTTCGGTAGCACCTTCGCCGAACGGGTCATCGCCCAATGCCGCAAGGCCGGCTTCGATGGCGAGATCTGGCCAGTGCATCCGCAGCGGCCGAGTATTGGCGGGCTGCCGGTATACCGTTCGGTGGCCGAACTCCCCGCGGCACCGGATGCCAGCTTCATCGGCGTCAACCGCCACGCGACCGTGGAGGTGGTCGACGCCCTGGCGCAGCGCGGGGCCTGTGGTGCCGTCTGCTATGCCTCGGGCTTCGCCGAGACCGATGCCGAGGGCGAGGCCTTGCAACGGCGGCTGATCGCCGCGGCCGGCGACATGGCGGTGTTGGGCCCCAATTGCTATGGCTTCATCAATTACCTGGACGGCGCACTGTTGTGGCCGGACCAGCATGGCGGCCGTCCGGTGGAGCGGGGCGTGGCAGTCATCGCCCAGTCCAGCAATATCGCGGTCAACATCACCATGAACCGCCGCGCTCTGCCGCTGGCCTACATTCTGTGCGTGGGCAATCAGGCGGCGGTGGGTATTGCCGAACTGGTGGAGGCCTTGACCGTCGACCCGCGGGTCAGCGCGATCGGTTTGCACATCGAAGGCCTGCGCGAGACTGACCGCTTCGCACGCGCCGTGCAACAGGCCAGGGCTGCCGGTAAGCCGGTCATCGCCCTGGCCATGGGCCAGTCCGAGGCCGGGCGTGCCCTGGCCCTGACCCACACCGCGTCACTGGCCGGTGGTGCGAAGGCCATGGCAGCGTTCCTGGACCGCTTGGGCGTCGCCCGCGTGAGCGGGCTGACGACGTTTTTGGAAACCCTCAAGCTGTTGCACACGCTGGGGCCATTGGATGGCCGCGACGTCGTATCGCTGAGTTGCTCCGGTGGCGAGGCCGGGTTGGCCGCGGACACCGCGTTGGCCGCCGGTGTGCACTTTCGCCCCTTCAGCGCGACGGATCAGGAGCGCATCCGGCCCACGCTCAACCCGCTGGTGACCTTGTCCAACCCCTTCGACTACCACACCTTCGATTGGGCAAATCCCGAGCGGCTCGAGGCGACGTATTCGGCGGTCATGGACAGCCGCTTCGACCTGGCCATGCTGATCATGGACTTCCCGCGTGAGGACCGCTGCGTCACGACCGACTGGGACGTGACCCTGGGGGCGTGGGTCCGCTCGGCTGAACGGACCGGCGCCCCTGCGGCGGTGGTCGCGACCCTGCCCGAGCTGTTGCCCGAAACCGTCGCCTGGTCTCTGCTGGAGTCTGGCGTGGTGCCGCTGATGGGCTTGGACGAGGCCCTGGCCGCCGCCGATGCTGCGGCCACTGTCGGCCGCCCGATGGTGCCGTACCATCCCTGGCCGGTCACCGCATTGCCAGGCCAGCAAACCGAGGTGATCGGTGAGTTTGCCGCCAAGCACCGTCTGGCGCTGTTCGGCATACCGGTGCCCGACGGCGGGTTGTGCACCAGCCTGGACGAGTTGGACCGTGTGTTGTCCACGCTGCGCTACCCGGTGGTCGCCAAGGCCAGCGGGGCCGCGCTGGCGCACAAATCAGAACTCGGCGGCGTGCGCCTGCATTTGCGCGATGCCGCAGCGGTGCGCGAGGCGTACCGGGCCTTGCGCCCCCTGGGCGAGGCCGTGCTGGTGGAGTCCATGGTCGACGATGGCGTGGCCGAGCTGATTCTCGGCCTCAACCGCGACCCGGTCATCGGTTTGACCTTGGTGGTTGGCTTCGGCGGCGTGTTGACCGAGATCCTCCAGGACAGCCGTGTCCTGGTGCTGCCCGCAACCCCGGAGGCCGTACGTGAGGCCATTTGCAGCCTGCGCGGCGCCGCCTTGCTGACCGGCTATCGCGGCAAGCCCGCGGCGGATCTGGATGCCGTCGTCGAGGCGGCGATGGGCTTGCAGCGCTTCGCCGAAGCCAACAGGGACGCACTGATCGAGGTGGATATCAACCCACTCATCGTTCGCCCACAGGGCAAGGGTGCGGTGGCGGTGGACGGGTTGATTCGATGGAGATGTTGAACGTGTTCGGTTTTCGGTTTTCGGTTTTAGATGTTCCATAGCCTGCCAGCGACGTGATTAGCTCCTTTCCGAACACCGAACACCGAACACCGAACACCGAACACCGAACACCGAACACCGAACACCGAAAACCAGGAGTTTACCCATGAACGAAGTGGTCCGTACCGAACGCCGTGGCGCCGTCCTCGAAGTCACCCTCGACCGGCCCAAGGCCAACGCCATCGATGCGGCGACCAGCCGCATACTCGGCGAGACCTTCGCGGGCTTTCGCGACGACCCGCAACTGCGGGTGGCCATTATTACCAGCGCCAGCGAGAAGTTCTTCTCCGCCGGTTGGGACCTGAAGGCCGCGGCGGCGGGGGAGGCGCCCGATGTCGATTACGGTGTCGGTGGTTTCGGCGGCTTGCAGGAACTGCCCGGCCTGAATAAGCCGGTCATTGCCGCGGTCACCGGCATGGCGGTGGGCGGTGGCTTCGAACTGGCCTTGTCGGCCGACCTCATCATCGCTGCCAGCCACGCCCGTTTCGGGCTGCCGGAAATCAAAGCCGGCACCCTGGCCGATGCCGCCACCATCAAGCTGCCGCGGCGCATGCCGTATCACGTGGCCATGGACTTGCTGTTCACCGGCCGCTGGATGGACGTGGATGAGGCGCATCGGTGGGGACTGGTGAACGAAGTCGTCCCCTACGATCAGCTCATGATCCGCGCGCGGGCATTGGCCGACCTGCTGGCTGGTGGCCCGCCCCTGGTGTTCGCGGCTATCAAGGAAGTCGACCGGGAAACTGCCCACCTGCCGGTACAGCAGGCTATGGATCTGGTGACTCGACGCAAGCTGCCGACAGTGGACAGGTTGTACGCCAGCGAAGACCAGCTCGAGGGCGCCCGTGCCTTCGCGGAGAAACGCGACCCGGTGTGGAAAGGGCGCTGACCGGCGCGGGGCAGGAGACATGCTCGAGGCCCAGATGGTGGCGTTCATCCGCGCCAGCGAGGCGGCATTCCCGCCCGATGCCGCCACGCGCAGCTTCGCCGAGCAGCGGCAGTTGTACGACGCGTTCTGCCGGGCCAACAACCCGCCACGGGCGCAGGGCGTGGAAACCGTCACCGACTGGGTGCCCGGTCCGGCGCAGGCCATACCGGTGCGCATCTACCGCCGTACGGTGGTCGAAGCGGCCGGTACGGTGGTCTACTTCCACGGCGGCGGTTTCATCCTGGGTGGGCTGGACAGCCATGATTTCTTCACTGCCCACCTGGCTGCCGTAACCGGCTTGACGGTCGTCGCCGTGAAGTACCGGCTGGCTCCCGAGCACCCGTACCCTGCGGCGCGCGATGATGCCCGTGCCGTACTGGCGGCGATCCAAACCGATGCGGGCCGGCTGGGTTTGGATACCTCAAACGTGTTCGTCGGCGGTGACAGCGCCGGTGGCAACCTTGCCGCCGGACTCAGCGCATTCAACCGCGACCGTGACGGCCCGCCGCTCAAGGGCCAGTTTCTCGTCTATCCAACCCTGGCTGCCCATCCGCGCGCGCCGGCCAGCGTGACGGAAGCCGATGCCCCGTTGTTGACCCTGGACGACATCGCCGCCTACGGCCGGCTGTACCATGGGGATCGCCTGCCGGCGGCGGATGCCTACGCTTTTCCGTTATCAGCCCGTCACTTTGCCGGCCTACCCCCGACTTGGGTGATGCCGGTCGAGCACGATCCGCTGCGAGACGACGCGGTGGATTACGCGAAGGAGCTGACCGCGGCCGGTGTGCCGACCCATGTCGAGATGGGTGTCGGTCTGGTCCACGGCAGCCTGCGGGCGCTGGGATCCAGCCCAGGTGTCGACGCCTGCGTGGCGTCGTTGTGCCGGTGGCTGACTGAGAGGTTGTCGCCTGCGGACCGTTAGTGCGCCAGGCCTGGTGGGTGCCCCAACCCCGCCTCTGGGTGTCGGGCAGGCTGTTGTCCGACTCGCCGTAAACACATCCGTGTGGGCTCGACGGCCGCATCCCTGCGGCCGACGGTCGGACAACAGCCTGCCCGACACCCAGAGCCTAACCTCGGTGGGAACTCATGGGTGCCTGAACCGGGAGGGCTTTGATCGATTGGAATGCACGGCCTGCTCACGCCATCCGTAAACTAAACACCTCCACCCGAATCGCCACAGGCGACAGGCCGTCGCCCAGGGAGCCCCGATGCTGCTGTGCCGGCTTCGACCTGCCGAACTGGACGATCTTCCAAACGTTGCATCCTGGGTAACCTCAGAAGCCATCTGCCGCCTCTGGTCCGGCCCGGAGATGCGTTACCCGCTGGATTTGAACAGACTGCCGACAGCATTGGGTTTCCACCGACACGGATCATTCGTCCTGGTCAACGAGCGTGATCCGGTCGCTTTCGGACAAATCGTCGTCAAGCGCTACGGACGAGGTCATCTCGCCAGGTTGATCGTCGACCCCGCCGTTCGAGGGCGTGGCCTCGGTGCCCGCCTGGCCGAGGCCTTGCTTGAACAGGCCATCGCAAACGGCCACGCCCCTGTGTCCCTGAACGTCGACCCCGCAAACCGTCCGGCGTTGTCGATCTACCGAAAACTGGGCTTTCGTGCCGTACCGCGCCCTTTGGATGAGCCGGCCTCGGGCGCGCTGTATCTTGAAGTCGCATTAATGCGTTGATCCAGTGCTGACCATCGGTGGTATTTGCACGGCGTGTTCGGGTGATCATGCTGGCATGTACCACCACGTCAAGCGCAGGAGTAATCGATGGTCCCGACCGGAAAATGCCCCAAATGCGACGCCATTGTCAGAGCGGTGCGAATCGAAGAGGTCGATGGCAAGGTCGGGATCAAATCGATGTGGCGCTGTATCTCGCTATGCTGCCCCGCCTGCGATGCCGTCCTGGGTGTGCAGATCGACCCGGTCGCGCTGAAGGCTGACACTATCAAAGGCGTGACGGAGAGGCTGCGGGGGCGCTATTGAAAACTGGCGCAGCGGAGCGGCGTCATGGATGCAGCCGCAGTGGAACAGGCTGATTCGTACTACCTTGCGCAACCGGTGCCGGTGATTGTTCCAGCGTCTCCAGCTGTTCCGGCGTCGCCCCTTCGATACGCAGATTCGGCAAGAGCCGTTTTAACGGGCTCAAGTCCTTCAGTTCCGGCGTGTCATACAGGTACAAGCGGGCCAGCGTCGTCAGCCCCGCCAAGGGCGCAAGGTTTCTCGCGCGGGTGGAGGAGAGGTCCAGTACCGTCAGCTCACTCAGGCCTGTCAAGGGCTTGAGATCCTTCACGCCGGTATTCGCCAGACGCAAGCTGTTTAAGCGGGCCAGTCCCGACAGCGGGGTCAGGTCGCTGGTGCGTGTGTTCGATAAATCCAGCGTCTCGAGTTTGCTCAATGCCGACAATGGGCCAAGATCGGTCACGCGGGTGCTGGAGAGGTCCACCGTTGTCAGGGAGGTCAGTCCCGACAAGGGTTGAAGGTCATTGACACGGGTGTTCGACAGCCCCAATACCGTCAGTCGGTTCAGCGCTGATAGCGGAGCGAGATCGGTCACACGGCTCCGTGACAGACCCAGTGTCGTCAGCATGTCCAGGCCGGCCAGCGGTGTCAGGTCATTGACGGCGGTGGACGAGGCATCCAGTGTCGCCAGATTGTCCAGCAGGGATAGAGGTTCCAGGTTCTCGACTGCGGTTGCCGAGATATCCAGCACCGCCAGGCGGTGCAATGACGTCAGCGGCGTGAGCGTCCCGACGGGGGTCCACGACAGATTGAGTGTCGTCAGGGCACTCAGGGACGCCAAGGGTTCGATATCGTCCACCGGTGTCCCGGTTGCAACCAGAGAGTGCAAGTTATCCAGTCCGGACAGGGGGGCCAGGTCCAGGGCGGGGGTCCAGGAGATATCCAGCGCCTCCAACGTACCCAACTCGGCCAAGGGCGCCAGGTCCGCGATGGGTGTTTTTGAGAGGTCCAGTGCTTTGAGATGCGTGAGCATGGCCAAGGGTTGTATGGCCGTGATTGACTCCGCCTCTCGCAAGCTGAGGTTCTCGATGGGGCCCAACCGGGAGGCGGGTGCGAGCGCTTGTTCCAGATCGGCGTCCTGTACGGTGTTGGGAAAACTCAAATGAATGGCCGAACGGTTGCCGACCTGTTCCACCACCACAGGCAGTGTTGCCAACTGGCGCCGTGCCTTGTCCTTGAGCCACACCGGCCCGGCGAACACGAGGCCACCGACCAGCACGGCCAGCACCACCGGGACGAGCGCCAGACGCACCGCTTGCCAGACCGCAGAGCGCGAGCGCACGGGGGTCTCGTCGATCAATTGCGCAACGGTGTTGTGCGTAACTTCCCAGCGCTGCGGGAATTCGCCCGGCGTATGCACCAGTTGATGGCGCTCGAGATCATGCAGGATTGCCTGCACACGCCAAGTCTCCAGCCGGGTTGCCGCGGCGATCTCGTTCGCGGACTGCGGTCGTCTCGTTCCGGCGTTGGACACCATGCATTTGAGGACTGGTAAGGCTTCATCGCGCAGCGCCGATGTCGACAGCGCCGCTGACAGGTGGCGCTCCAGGAGGCGGCTCGCATCGCCCAGGTGTTTTTTGCCGGTGCGCTCCAGCGTCAGCCCGGACAGGTTCAACGTCATGGGGCGATAAATCGCCGCTGTGCTCTCGATCTTGTCGAGCCGGTGCAGGATGGCTTTGGCTTGCGTGTCCGAAAGACCCGCAAGCCCAGGCTGTAGGAAGGCAAGCGCGTGCGCGGCTTTGTAGCCGCCGATCTCCTCCCAGTTGTCGAAGGCGCTCAGTGTGGGGAAGCCTTCCTGGAAGAGCAGTGGCCGGTAGTCGCTGCGGCATACGATCAGAAACGAAACGCCCGACACCGGATGCTCATCGAACCTGCGGAAAAAGGACACGGCGTCCGCTTTGCGGGACGGGTCCGTTGCCAGTAGCAGAAACTCCTCAAACTGATCGATGACGATGAGAGTCCGTTTGACGCCCGCCTGCATAGCCGTCGTGGCGGCCTCATCCAGCAGATCGCGAAGCGGCGCATCGGCGAGTTGGGTGTCGTCGAACAGCGATGAGGTATCGAGCAACCGACTGCGTAGCCGCTGCAAGGGGTCGTCGAACGCGCGAACCCTGAGGGTTTGCCACCCCTCGGTCTCCAGAGCCGGCAACAGCGCCGCATCCACCAGTGAGGATTTCCCCACACCCGAGGCACCGGTGAGGTAGAGCAGTGCGCGGTTCGAGGTCTTTACGAAGTGCTGGATGCGCTCGTGAGTGCCATCGAGCCGCTGATAGTGCGTCGCGTCGTCGGTCCCGTACGGTGCAAGGCGGAAATATCCAGGCGGCGGCGACGGCGCATCGCTACGCGCCACGCGCCGTTGATGGCGATCGACCCACCAAGTGCGGATGGCCGGATAACCGTTGAGGATGAGGATCAGCGCCAAGGGGAGGGCAAGTGCGAGGTAGGCCATACCCTGGCCCAGATGCAGGCTGAGGTCGGCAAACAATGCCTCAACGGCATCGTCCAGAGAGGTTGCGGGATACAGCAGGCGGCTGGCTGCACCCAGCAGGGCGGCGTACAGGAGAAGCCCGATGAACAGTAGGGTGAGCTGGCCGAAAGCTGACTTTAAAAGACCAGGCTGCCCACGGTCCTGTGGTCTATCGGAAACCGCCACACTGAGGTCCTCGGCGGTCTCCGCCATTGCACTCTCCCTGGATGCTGTGCATCGATTAAGCACTGCCCGCCCCGTCCCGGCCGAAACGGCGTAGTAGTTAATGCTACTTGATACGTCTTCGCAATGATCTGTTCGGTCCGTTGCGGAGGGCTAGGAGGGCGCGGTATTTACGGGGTTGTGCGCCGACGGCCATAGGCGGCCGGCGCCATACCCACCACGGCTTTGAAGTCGCGCACGAAGTGTGCCTGGTCGAAGAAGCCGGTATCCAGCGCGATATCCACCAACGCGGCGCCGTTGCGCTGTTTGATCGCCGCTCGGGCGTGGCGCACGCGTATCAGGCGGGCGTAGGTCTTGGGTGAGAGACCCACATGGCGTGCGAACGCCCGCTCCAGCTGGCGGCCGCTGACACCGATGCGATCGGCGAGGGACTGAATCCTGCTCTGGCCGCGTGTCGCCGCGATCTCGGCCAAACCTTGCTGGATGAGCGGTGAGGGGGCGACAGCCGCTGACAATCGGCGCAGCAATGCGTGTTCGACCAGCCGTAGGCGGTCAACCAGAGTCTCGGTCTCCATCAGCCGCTCCAGCCAATTGCCGCCGAACTCGGGCAATACCGTCGTAGCATCCAGATTGCGCAGGGCGAGTTCGTCCATGGGAATGCCGAACAGGCGGTGTGCACCGCCGGGCAGAAAGCGCACACCGAAGGCCTCCGGGCGGCCGGCCAGTTCCAAAGTGTATGAGCGGCGATTGACCCCATCGAACCGCACGCCGTTGACCGGAAGCCATCCATCGACGGTCATGCGGCCCCCGAGATTGAAATTTATGCCGGTGCCGCCATCGGGATGGAGAAGCTCCTGGCGGCCGGCGGTGACCGGTTGCTTGCCCTCCAGCAGCCAGTAGCACTGGACGAAGGGCCGCAGGGCTGGGGTTGGGCTGATCTGCCGGTAACCAAGGTCGGCCAGTTGGGGGTGTGTTGCCATGGCAAACGCCGCCGGGTCGGGCAAAGACGGAAACGCTACCGCGTGATGGGCGTCGCGGCAAGGTCGAAAAAATACAATACCCGCATCGTTTGCATCGGCACTGTGGCCGGCGTCTTCTTAAGCCAATCAGAGGTGCCCATCATGGAAAAAAGAGCCGATTTCCATACGTCTAACCCCCAGGTGTTTTCGGCACTGACCCGCGCGGCGGGGTCGGTGCCGGCGATCGACGCCCGGCTGCGCGCACTTGTGGAGTTGCGCGTCTCCCAGATCAATGGCTGCGCCTACTGCCTTGACATGCACACTCAGCACGCGCGTGAGGCTGGAGAGTCGCAGCAGAGGCTGGATTGTCTGGCCGCCTGGGACGAGACGCCATTCTTCAGCGACGCGGAGCGCGCCGCCCTGGCCTGGGCGGAGTCGGTCACTGACATTGGTCGCACTCGCGCGCCCGATACGGTTTACAACGCATTGAAAGCCCACTATTCAGAGCGGGAAATCGTGGATCTGACGATGATCGTCGCCATCATGAACATGTGGAACCGTGTGGCGGTGGCCTCGCGCAATCAGCCGATCGCGCGCAGCGGCTGATTGTGTTTGCCGCACTGGCCGGGCTTCTGACCTGACCCCCCGCCCCCCCGGTTC
>CBFGWV010000168.1:0-10797 GCA_965652545.1 uncultured Candidatus Competibacteraceae bacterium
CACTCGGTAGCCGGCTGCAAGCCGGCCATTTCGACGTAACTTCAGAGGTCACCGCGGCTGGTGTACCCACCGCGTCGCGCCGTCCTGGCCGCACGGCCGAGTCTGGTGGCGACGGATGGGCTTTGCGAGGCCTTCCCTAGGATCACCGGTTTTCAACCGGTAGCCGGCTGAAAGCCGGCCATTTCGTTGCGCCTTCAGACGGCTCCGCAGCCGGTGTACCCACCCCACCGCGGCGTCCGACAGCCTCCAGGCCTCAGTTGCGCTCCGGCCTGCGCTTGCCGGCCCCGGCGGGCTTTTTCCCCGGCGGGCCGCTGCGTTTGCGCGGTGGTTTCAACTGGGCATCTGACGGGGTGCAGCCGAGGCGGCGGCCGCAGACCCAGGCGCGGCCGATGGTTTGGCGCAGTTCGTCGGAGAGGTTGGCGGGCAGTTCGACGAGACAGTGGTCGTCGTACAGGTCGATCTGGCCGACGGCGTCGCGGGTGAGGCCGGACTCGTTGAGAATGGCGCCCATGAGGTTGGCCGGTTTGACGCCATGCTCGCGGCCGACGCCCATCTGGTAGACGGCGTAGCCGGCGTTGGCACCGCCGCCTGCACTGCGGCGGGCGGGCGCGCGGTCCGTGGCCTCGCCGCGTGTTTCGGGGGCGGGTGGTCGACGGTCTTCGAGCCACAGGCCTTCTTCGCCGTGGAGCATGGCGGCGAGCGCGGCGGCGAGTTCCAGCGGTTCGAGTTGGGATTCGAGTTCGATGGATTCGAGCAGGCCACGGTAGCGGGCGAGGTCGGGGTGGTTGACGGCCTCTTGCAGGCGCTGTTTGAAGCGTTCGACCCGCTGTTGGTTGACCTCGTGGGCGCTGGGGGTGTCCATGCGTTCGATCGGGCTGCGGGTGGCGCGCTCGATGGATTGGAGCATGCGTCGTTCGCGGTGGGCGACGAATAGGATGGCTTCGCCCTTGCGCCCGGCACGGCCGGTGCGGCCGATGCGGTGGATGTAGGATTCGGTGTCCAGCGGCACGTCGTAGTTGAGGACGTGGCTGATGCGCTCGACGTCGAGGCCGCGGGCGACGACGTCGGTGGCGACGAGGATGTCGATCTTGCCGGCTTTGAGGCGCTCGACGACGCGCTCGCGTTGCGCCTGGGGCACGTCGCCGTTGAGCGCTTCGCTGGGGTAGCCGCGGGCGTTGAGTTTTTCGACCAGGGCGAGGGTTTCGGTCTTGGTTCGGACGAAGATCAGCATGGCCTCGAAAGGCTCGATCTCCAGCAGGCGCGTGAGCGCTTCGAGTTTGTGCAGACCGCTGACCAGCCAGTAGCGCTGGCGGATGTTTTCGGCGGTGGCGGTCTCGCGCCGCATGTGGATGTGTTCGGGGTTGCGCAGGTAGCGCTCGGCGACGGTCTGGATGGCCGGCGGCAGGGTGGCGGAGAACAGCACGGTCTGGCGGCTGGCCGGGGTGTGGCCGAGGATCCACTCGACGTCGTCGATGAAGCCCATGCGCAGCATCTCGTCGGCTTCATCGAGCACGAGCATGCGCAGTTTGCTCATGTTCAGTGTCTGCCGGCGCAGGTGGTCCATGATCCGCCCCGGTGTGCCGACCAGGACCTGGGCGCCGCGCTTGAGCTGCTGCACCTGGTGGACGTAGCTCGCGCCACCGTACAGCGGGACGATGCTCACCCGTGGCATGTGGGCGGCGTAGTGCTGTACCGCCTCGGCGACCTGGATGGCCAGTTCGCGGGTGGGGGTGAGGATGAGCACCTGCGGTGCGGCGAGGTTGACGTCGAGCCCGGCCAGCAGTGGCAGGGCGAAGGCCGCTGTCTTGCCGGTGCCGGTCTGGGCCTGGCCGATGAGATCCTTGCCGGCGAGCAGCAGCGGGATGGCGTTGGCCTGGATGGGGGAGGGGGTCTCGTAGCCGGAGTCGATGACGGCGCGAACCAGTACATCGGGAAGGCCCAGGAGGGAAAACGGCGATTCTGCTGACATGACGGGTGTGGCCCTGCGGTGGCGGGCGGCAAGGGGGGGATATCCCCGTTGGCGCGGCGCTCAAGAATGAACGCGGATGATACGCCAACCAGCGCGCCTTTGGGTCCTCATGTGCATGTGCCGCCCACCCGGTGCGCGCGCTGCGCGACCGGGTGGGTACGGACTTATTGAGCCGGGGCGGGCTGCTCGTCGTCGGCGGGCAGCAGTTCGGGGTATTTGGACAAGGTGTCGCGGGTTTTTTCCAGGCTGTCGAGGCTGCCGTCGAGGCCGGCGGCGACGGCGCCCAGTAGCCGGCGCAGTTCGGTCAAAGTCTGACGGCGGCTGGCGACTTGCTCGTTCAATGAGACCAATTCGGTTTTGAGTGCACTGGACTCGACCCGTGCGTCGTCGAGGGCGGCACTGAGGGCGGTCTGCTCGGCCCGCGCATCGTCGAGGGCGGCGCTGAGGGTGGTCTGTTCGGCCCGTGCATCGATGGCTTCGGCCTTGAGGGCGTCCAGTTCGCTGCGTCGTGCCTGGAGCTGATTGTCGAGGTCGGCGAGGGTGGCTTCGGCGCCTTCGAGGTCGCTGATGCGTTGTTCGAGTTCGCCGATGCGGCCGTTGGCCGTGTCCAGGGCGGCGGCGAGTTGGTCGCGTTCGGCTTGTAGCGATTGTCGGTCGGCGTCGGCTTTGGCGAGGTCGGCTTCGAGCCGCTCGCGGGATGTGGCCAGTTCGCTGTCGAAGCGTTCGGTTTCTGCGCCCAGTTCGGCTTTGAGGCGGTCGGTTTCGGACTCCAGCTCGGTGATCTTGGCTTGCAGTTCGGTGACCTGGGTGGTCAGCTGGTCGCGTTCGGTTTCGAGTTCTTGGGTGCGGTCGTAGAGTACGGCGCAGCCGGCCAGCCCGAGCACGGCGATGAGGATGAGCACGCCGGTCACGGCACGCCCCGCGGCCTGACGAGGCGCGGATTCGATGGTTGTCATGTGTTGTTGTCCGTTTTTGTTGAGCCCCGGCAAAACCATAGTTCAGCTTTGGCTGAACTGCCGCGCTATGCTGCGGGCATGGTGAGTAAGACGTTTTCGGCCCAGGCACAGGGGCAGCCGCGGTTGCGTATCTTGCTGGGCGAGGTGATCGCGATCGGGCCGGGCAAGGCGGATCTGTTGGCGGCGATCGCCGAGACGGGGTCGATCTCCGCCGCGGGCAAGCGCTTGGGGATGGGTTTTCGGCGTGCCTGGCAGTTGGTGGATACGATGAACCGCTGCTTTCGCGAGCCGCTGGTGGTCACGAGCAAGGGCGGGCCCGGCCGCGGCGGGGCGGCATTGACGGCCTTGGGCGAGCAGGTGCTGGCGGCGTATCGGCAGATGGAATCCAAGGCTGCGGCCGCGGTGGCGGAGGATCTGGAGGGGTTTGCGGCGTTGCTCGCCCCACCGGATGACGGTGGGGCGTAGCACCGCGGGCCTGTGTCTTTTCCTGTGGCCCGATCCGCGCGGCACATGCATGGGCTCACCTCGGCGATGGGTTCAGGCATGGCTTTCGTTCGGAACCACTGAATGTCGCGCTATAGAACCCTAGAACCCGGGCACCCGTAGGAGCGCACCCCTGTGCGCGATGGCCCGACACCCCTCGCACCTTCGGGTTTCCCCGCCGCTCTTGGAGTACCGACCGCTATTGTCGTAGGCTTCCGATATGTCACACGGCGCATATCGGGAGACACATGATCCGTCCGTTTCTTGCCGCTCTGCTTCTGGGGCTGAGCGCCGCCGCCCACGCAGCGGACAATCCCCCAGCCATCGCCGTGGCGGCAAACATGCGCTACGCCATGGAGGCCATCGTTCGCGGTTTCGAGGCGCAAGGCGGCGGGCCGGTTCGCGTGGCGTTCGGCAGCTCCGGCCAGTTACGCCAGCAGATCGCCAACGGCGGGCCGTATGAGTTGTTCCTGGCCGCGGATGAGACGTTCCCACAGCAGTTGGTCGCCGCTGGTTTCACGGACGGCGAGGGCGTGGTGTACGCCCGCGGACGATTGGCGTTGCTGGTGGCCCCAGGCGCGGCAGTGACGCCCGATGCCGCATTGTCTGACATTGCTCCGGCCCTGGACAGTGGCCGTCTGACCCGCTTCGCCATTGCCAACCCGGATACGGCGCCCTACGGCAAGGCAGCCCGTGAGGCGTTGACGCATCTGGGGCTGTGGACACGCTTGGCGCCGGCCCTGGTGCAGGGAGAGAGCATCGCGCAGGCGGCGCAGTTCGTGGCCAGCGGCAATGCCCAGGCGGGTGTGGTGGCCTATGGGCAGGTGAAGGGGCCGGAGTTGACGGGCAAGGCGCTTTTCGCGTTGATACCGGCCGATACCCATGCCCCGCTGGATCAGCGAATGGTCGTGCTCAAGGGCGCCGGTCCGGTGGCGCGGGCGTTGTATGCCTATCTCCAGGGGCCGGAAAGCGCCCGGGTGCTGGAGGATTTCGGTTACGAGGTGCCGCCGCGGTGAGTGTGCTGCGGCGTTGCCCGCCGACGCGGGCGGTCTAGGGATGGACTGGCCGGCGCTGTCGCTGTCGTTGCAACTGGCCGCCGCGACGCTTGCGGTGTTGATCCCCTTGGCGGTGGTGCTCGGTCGCTTTCTGGCGGTGCATCGGTTTCGCGGCAAGGCGGTGGTGGAGGCGATGCTGGCGCTACCGCTGGTGTTGCCGCCGACGGTGCTGGGGTTTTATCTGTTGGTCGGCCTGGGTAGCCAGTCGTGGTTGGGGCAGTGGTACCAGTCGCTGACCGGCCGCCAGTTCGTGTTCAGCTTCGATGGCCTGCTGCTGGCCTCGGTGTTGGTCAATCTGCCGTTTGCGGTGCAGCCGGTGCAGCGGGCATTCGAGGCGATTCACCCGACGATCCGCGAGGCGGCAGCGTGTTGCGGGCACGGAACCTGGCGCATGCTCTGGCGTATCGAACTGCCCTTGGCCTGGCCGGGGGTGCTGACGGCGACGGCGCTGACCTTTACCCACACGCTGGGGGAGTTCGGCGTGGTGTTGATGATCGGCGGCAGCATCCCCGGTGAGACGCGCACACTGGCCATTTCTATCTACGAGCAGGTGCAGGCCTTCGATTTCAGCGCCGCCGGCTGGATGAGCGCCTTGCTGCTGGTGATCTCGCTGACGGCGGTGTCGCTCGGTTTTCTGACCAACCGGCCACGCTATGGCTGATGGGCTTAGCGTGTCCATCGTGCAGGAGCGGCCGATGCCGCTGGCGGTGGAGTTCACGGTGGCCGCGGGCGAGACGCTGGCGCTGGTGGGGCCATCGGGGGCGGGCAAGTCCAGCGTGTTGCGCGCGGTCGCCGGGCTGCTCAAGCCGGCGCAGGCGACCATACACTGCGGGTCGGTGGTGTGGCAGGCGGGCACGCGTTGGTTGCCGGCCCGCGACCGGGCAGTCGGTGTGGTGTTCCAGAACTACGCCTTGTTTCCGCACCTGACCGCGTTGGGCAATGTGGCCGAGGCGCTGGGGCACCGGCCGCGTGCCGGGCGCCAGGCGCGGGCGCGCGAGCTGTTGGCACTGGTCAACCTCGCCGGGCTTGAGGGACGCTATCCGGCGGCTTTATCCGGCGGACAGCAGCAGCGGGTGGCGGTGGCTCGGGCGCTGGCGCGAGACCCGAAGGTCCTGCTGCTGGATGAGCCGTTCTCCGCCGTGGACCGGTCCACCCGCGAGCGTTTGTATGCGGAGCTTGCGAGCCTGCGCCGGCAGTTGGCCATTCCGGTGATTCTGGTGACGCACGATCTGGACGAGGCGGTGATGCTGGCCGATCGCCTGTGTGTGCTGCATCACGGGCGCGGATTGCAATGCGATACGCCGGAGGTGCTGATGTCGCGCCCGCTGTCGGCCCAGGTGGCGCGCCTGATTGGCCAGCGCAATGTGTTCGAGGGGCAGGTGGTCGCGCACGATGAGGCCGGCACCTGGCTGGCCTGGGGCGGGCGGGTGTTGCAGGCACCGCTGCGGCCGCGTTTTGCGGTCGGGCAGACGGTGGACTGGGTGATTCCCGGCGCCTACGTGGTGTTGCACCGCCCGGACAAGCCCTCGCGGGGCGAGCGCGAGAACCCGGTGGATGGGGTGGTCCAAGAGGCCTTGGCTCTGGGTGATCGCAGCCACCTGGTCCTGGATGTCGGTGCCGGGGCCGACCGTCCCTTGCGCCTGAGTCTGCCTACCCACGTGCTGCGTCGCCAGGGCGTGGTGCCGGGTAAGTCGGTGCGCGTGTCGTTGCTGGCCGAGGGCATCCACCTGATGACGCCGTCGTAGGTTTGCCGCCCACCCAGTGATCTGCAAACCGACACGGTTCCGACACACCGCTGTCATCGGCTTGGCATACCCGGCGGCCACCATGGCGCCCATCGATGATCGACCGATGGGCGTATGCCATGCCGGCCATATCCGTTCACAAACTGAGCAAGCACTTCGGCGCCAAAGCGGCGCTGGATGCGGTGTCGCTGGAGATCGCCCGCGGTGAAATGGTGGCGCTGATCGGTGCGTCCGGCTCGGGCAAGTCCACCCTGGTGCGCCACCTGTGCGGCTTGACTGCCGCAGACCGTCACAGCGCCTCGCACGTCAGTGTGCTCGGGCAGCCGGTACAGGCCGATGGACGCATCGCCGGCGGTGCGCGGTCGGTGCGGGCCGGTATCGGGGTGATCTTCCAGCAGTTCAATCTCATCAATCGCCTGTCGTTGCTGACCAATGTCCTGCTCGGTGCCCTGGGGCGGGTGCCGCTGTGGCGTGGCTCGCTGGCCTTGTTCAGCCTGGATGAGAAGCGTCTGGCGATGCGTGCGCTGACGCGGGTCGGTATGGGCGAGTTCGCCGCGCAGCGGGCCAGCACGCTCTCCGGCGGGCAGCAGCAGCGCGGCGCCATCGCCCGCGCCCTGATGCAGGAGGCAAAAGTGTTGATCGCCGATGAGCCCATTGCCTCGTTGGACCCGCGCTCGGCCCGGCAGGTCATGGACTTGCTGGCCACGGTGAACCGTGAGGACGGCATCACTGTGCTGGTGTCGCTGCATCAGGTGGAGTACGCGATCCGCTACTGCCCGCGGACCATCGCCCTACGCGCGGGCAAGGTGGTTTACGACGGCCCCAGCGATGCATTGACACCGGCGTTTCTAGGCAGCTTGTACGGGGCCGAGAGCGAGAGCCTGTTTCTGCCCGGGTTATCCGACCTCGGGCAAGCCGAGCCGCCCAAGGCCGCGGCGCTGCGGCTGGCCTGAGCGGCCGGCCGATCCACTGCCTGATCCTGTAGTTCCATAAGGGGAGACCATCATGCTCACTACCATGCTGAAGGGCCTGGCCGTAGGCGCGGCCGTGTTCGCCAGTGCCGCGGCACTGGCCTTCGAGCCGTTGCCGGGCGATCCGGAGGTGCTCAACGTCGGCATCATTTCCACTGAAAGCACCTCAAACCTCAAGACCCAGTGGGAGCCGTTCCTGGCCGACATGGAAGCGGCGTTGGGTATGGAGGTGAAGGCGTTCTTCGCTCCCGACTACGCCGGCATCATCGAGGGCATGCGCTTCGGCAAGGTGCATGTAGCCTGGTTCGGCAACAAATCGGCCATGGAGGCGGTGGACCGTGCCGGTGCGGAGATCTTCGCCCAGCAGGCCAAACTCGACGGTACCGCCGGCTATTACTCCCACCTGATCACTCATGTGGACAACGGCGAGATCAATTCGCTGGAGGACGTCCTCGCCTGCGATCAAAGCCTGAACTTCGGCATCGGCGACCCGAACTCCACCTCCGGCTACCTGGTGCCCACGTACTACGTGTTCGCCCAGAACGGCGTGGACCCGCGCGGCTGTTTCAAGACCGTGCGCAACGCCAACCACGAAACCAACCTGATGGCGGTGGCCAACAAGCAGGTGCACGTGGCCGCCAACAACAGCGAGCAGATCGCGCGCACCCAGGCCAACCAGCCCGATATCGCCAGCCAGATCAAGGTCATCTGGACCTCGCCGCTGATTCCCAGCGATCCGATGGTCTACCGCACCGATCTGTCGGTCGATCTGAAGGCCAAGATCAAGGGCTTCTTCCTGAGCTACGGCCGCATGGGCGATGACGTCGAACACGCCTTGGAGGTGCTCGCCGGCATGAGCGACGGCCAGGCGCCGTTCCTCGATTCCGACAATACCCAGTTGTATCCCATCCGCCAGCTCGAGCTGTACAAGGACCGGATCAAGGTTGAAGGCGACGACACGCTGGCCGCCGACGACAAGGCCGCCCGCATCGCCGAGATCGACGCCCGTCTGCAGACGCTGTCGGTGTTGATGAGCGAGAAGGTCGCCGCCAAGTAGCGGCAGCGGCACCACCTGTCCCCACGCCCGCCGCAGAGATGCTCCGGCGGGCGTCGTCTTTCTACGCCAAGGACTGTCCATGAGCACGCTCACCGACCGTTACATCGACCCGCCGCGCCGTGAGCTTCGCCAGAGCCTGAGCCACTTTATCGGCTGGGCGGTGTTGCTGGGTCTGCTGACTTGGGCCTGGGGGGGCGCGGACATGCGTCCCGGCGATCTCATCGCCTACTCGGACAACATGGTGAAGTTCGCCACCGGTTTCTTCCCGCCCGATTTTCGCGAATGGCGGCTGTACCTGTCGGAGATGGGCATCACCGTGCAGATCGCCGTATGGGGGACGTTCCTGTCCATCATCACCGCTATTCCCTTCGGCATCCTGTCGGCGGAGAACGTCGCCCCGTGGTGGGTGGTGCAGCCGGTGCGCCGGCTGATGGATGCCTTTCGCGCCATCAACGAAATGGTCTTTGCCATGCTCTTCGTGGTGGCGGTGGGTCTGGGGCCCTTCGCCGGCGTGCTGGCCTTGTGGATTCACACCACCGGTGTGCTCGCCAAACTGTTCTCGGAGGCTGTGGAGGCCATCGACCCGCGCCCGGTCGAAGGCATCCGCGCCACCGGCGCCGTGCCCTTGCAGGAGGTGATCTTCGGCATCATCCCGCAGGTGTTGCCGCTGTGGATCTCCTACTCGTTGTACCGCTTCGAGTCCAACGTGCGCTCGGCCACGGTGCTGGGCATCGTCGGCGCCGGCGGCATCGGGCAGGTCTTGTACGAGTACATCCGTGGGTTCTACTACGCCGAAACCGCCGCCATCATGATCGTCATCATACTGTCGGTCACGTTGATCGACCTGCTATCGCAGCGGCTGCGCAAACTGGCGGTTTGAGATGAGGGGCACGCGTTACCGGGCTCGGGCTTCGATTTCGTGAACGATTCACGCTTGCGCGAGCGCGGGCCGCTCAGCGGCTATGCTTGCGCCAGCTTCATCACGCAAGGACGTTCCCACCATGGCCAGCAGCCCGATGTATTTTCCGCCCGCCCCGTTCGACTTGGAGCAGACCGTGTTCTGCGCCCGCCTGGTCGAGACCGCCTACACCATGTACAGCGACTGGATCAGCGCCGGAAAGCCGGACGAACACCATTTCAACTGGACGCCGGTCGGCCCCAAACTCAACTACAGCGTGCCCATCTGGGGCGCTGAGACGGATTTCTGGATCTTCACCACCCGCGAGCCGTTCGCCTTCGTCGCCTGGGATGAACTGGGCACGGTGTACCTGGCCATCCGCGGCACAGAGTCGGTCACCGACTGGATCGACGACGCCGAGGCCGACCAGGTGAGCTACAGCCCGGTAGCCGGCTACGGCAAGGTGCACCAGGGTTTCATGGACTTGTACGCCACCATGAGTGGGGCCATTGCGCTGGCCTTGTCCAAAGTGCCCCGGGCCAAGCAGCTGTTCGTCACCGGCCACAGCCTGGGTTGCGGGCTCTCGACACTGGCAGTGCCGGATATCGTCGCCAACAACGGCTACGCGGTCGGCGAGGTGTCGGTGATGCACTACAACTTCGCCAGCCCGCGGGTTGGCGACCCGGCCTTCGCCGAGGCCTACAACGCCAACGGCGTGCCGACCTACCGCATCGTCAATACCTCCGATCTCGTGCCCGAGGTGCCCACCGCCGTGCTGGTGGACTGGTTGTACCAGCATGTGGCGACGGAGGTGAGCTTCACCGCGCAGTATGGCTCGCTGGTCGGCAACCACAGCTTGTCCGGCGCCTACCAGTACGCAATCAACCACCCGGACCAACCGCAGGGTCCGTTGGGCTGATCGCCAACTCGCAAGCGGGCAGGCCGAGAGGGGATAAGTCGCGCGCGTCGATGTCGGTGGTCAGCGGGATGAACGCCGCGTTAGACCGGGTGCGGATATACGTGCTGACCGGCAACGGGCCGGTCACATCGACCTGTTGTCGACAGGGGGCGGCTGACAGCGACAAGCGTCCGCGGGTGCCGTCCGGCCGCGCGGCTTTCCACTGGCGGATGCGCATCTGCGTCTGCCGAAGCCGCTCGATGTCCTGACGGCTCACCGCCAACAGGACCAGGTGTTCGTCGTCACCGATATCGGGCAGACCGTCGACGTCCCCAACTGGCGGCTGCGGCCGCAGGACAAAAATCTCGTCGATGGTCTCCTTTGTGTCCTCGCGCGTCCCGCCGAGGGTGAGGCGGGTCTTGCCCGCCTGCAGGGCGAGACTCGCCGGCAGGCGTACGGCGACGGCCATGGCGGCCGGGTCGGCGGCCGACGGGTCCAGGTCGCGCAAGGCGAGCGCCGTCGACAAGGGCACGTGGCCGCACGCGCAAAGCAGGCAGGCAAGCAGCACGGGAGCGATGGACTTCATTCTCGATAATCCTCTTTGACGATCATTTTTTATTGTTTTACATTAAATTTTAAACACGTCAATGGAAGGAGCAATCATGACTGACGACATGCGGGACGCGGAGCGGCGGCTACGCCGCGTCCGTCGTACCAGTGGCTGGTTGAAACACCTGGCGACACTGATCGTGCTCGGCCTTGCAG
>CBFGWV010000169.1:0-10552 GCA_965652545.1 uncultured Candidatus Competibacteraceae bacterium
AGCCGCCCCCAGTCACCCGCGGCCGGCGTCCGCCCGGCCAGGCGGAGCAGGTCCCAGGCGACGGCCTGGTTGCTGGAGATCACCGGCACGCCGTGACGCTGTTCCAGGGCATCGATGACCTCGACCGTGCGCAAGGTAGTACAGGAGATGAACACGGCATCGACATCGGCGTCAGCCAGCAGGCGGCCAATGGCGGTGTCGAGGGCTTTGGCGGAGAGGCGCCCGGCGACGCGGTCGTCATCGACGTCGAAGGTGCTGGCGGCGACCACCTGAAGGCCGGCCGTGGCCAGAGCATCGACGACCTCGCGGGTGATGTCTTCGCGATACGGCGTCAGCAGCGCCACCCGCCGCGCACCGGTGGCCTCCAGCGCACGCAGCGATGCCAGCATGGGGTTGGTCACCGGCACCGGGCCAAGAGCGGTGCGAACCTGCGCCTCGACCTTGTCGAAGCCGATCAAGCGTGATGCCGAGGTACACAGGAAGGCGACAGCCGCATACGGCAGGTCAGTCGGCAAAGTGGCCGCAGTCGCGGCGATACCTGCTTCCATGGCCAGCAGCGACTCACGGGTGATGCTAGGGCTGTTGGCGATACGGGTGGCAATGAGATCGACGCCCGCTTGCTCGATAATGAGACGGCATTCACGTTCGCCGGCCGGGTCGCTCGATAGCACGATCAGACCGAAGCGTGCATCGATGGCATAACCATCGTCGAGGTCCACCGGGCTGCGCCCGATTCGCAGGCTGACCGTCATATGCTCTCCCCTGATTGCAACGATGCTAGGCTTCGCCGCCACAGTCTATCGCCGGTGGTTCCCATGTCCGAATCCCAATCCCAACGGGCGCGCGCGGCCGGAGCCGTTGCCCTCGCGCTGGCCGATGATCCCTTCTATCGCAGTTTGACGGCAGCCTATGCCGACCGCCCAGCGGAGCGCCACGCCCGGCTTACGGCATATGTTGCTGTATCGATGGACGAAGCGCAGCACTACGGACGGTTGCTGGTGGACCCGAACGGCGACGGCGCAGCCATCTGGACTTTGCCGGTATCGCAGGCCGATGCGGCGACCATGCGGCGGGCGAAGTACGCGATGCTGCGCGAGGTGGTCGGCGAGGCGGGCCTGACGGCCTACCAAACCATGGTCGAGAACATGGAGGCGTGCTTGCACGGGCATCTGCCCGCCGATGCCTGGTATTTGTCGATACTGGGGGTGGACCCGGGAATCCAAGGCCGCGGCACCGGCAGGGCGCTGCTGGCCGCCACATTGGCCGAGGCTGACGCCGCCGGGGTGGCGAGCTACCTGGAGACCTTCAACGAACGATCGATACGATTCTACGAGCGGTTGGGGTATACCATAGAGGCCCGGTTTCACGAGGCGTGGAGCGCCGCGACGTACTGGCTGCTGGTGAGGCGACCAAAACCGGGCTGAGGCAACTGTTCAATAGAAGACGTGATCGACACGTACGCCCGCGGGGGTCCGCCATGAGCCAGACCAGTCACCTACGTCACGAATTGCGTACGCCGCTAAACCACATCATCGGTTATGCGGAGATGCTCCTCGAAGACATGGAGTCCGAGGGCCGGGTGAGTCATCAGGCGGCGCTGACACCGCTGATCGACGGCGGACGTCACTTGCTCAGCCTGGTCAATCTCGCAGCATTGGCCGAGACCGCCGACCCGGGCGCCAGCTTCGGCGACTGGCGACGGCCGATGCTACGCATGTACCGCCTGGTCGAGGGCCTGCGCCGCGCCCTCTCCGACAACGCGATTTGGCTCAACGACGTGCAACGAATCGCCGAGGCACTCACGCAACTCTACGACTTGTTCGAGGCCCTGGAAGCGCCACTGAGCACGGACGAACCGGAGCCGATCGACCCGCCGCCGGTCCAAGCGCCGACGGCCCGCCGGACCGCACGAGCCTGCCCGGGAGATGCCGGCCACCTGCTCGTGGTGGATGACGACCCGGCCAACCTGGAGCTGATGCAACGCCGCCTGGGACGCGAGGGGTACCGCGTCACCGCCTCGACCGACGGCGCCACCGCACTGCGGTTGCTGGAGGAAACGGACTTCGACGTTATCCTCCTCGACCTGCTGATGCCCGGCATGAACGGCCAGGAGGTGTTGCGTCAGATCCGCGAGCGACATTCGTCGCATGAGCTGCCGGTGATCGTGGTGACCGCCAAGCACGGCAGCGTGACTATCGTCGCGGCGCTGGAGGCCGGGGCCAACGACTACATCACCAAACCGCTGGATTTTCCCGTTGCGCTGGCTCGCATCTTCACCCAGCTCTACCTGCGCCGAGTCACGCGCGAGCTGGCCGAAGCCAACGACCGCCTGCACCGGTTCTCGTATATCGACGGGTTGACGGGCATCCCCAACCGGCGGCACTTCGACGAATACCTCGAGCGTGAGTGGCAGCGCGCTGTCCGCGAGAACGAGCCGCTGTCGCTGATCATGCTCGATGTGGACCATTTCAAGCTCTACAACGACAACTACGGCCATGAGGCCGGCGACCGCGTACTCGTGAGTGTGGCCGAGGCCTTGCAGTCGGCCTTGCACCGCCCGGTGGACTTGATCGCCCGATACGGCGGTGAGGAGTTCGCGGCCGTGTTGCCCTCGACACCCGCCGACGGGGCGGTGCCGATCGCCGAGCGCCTGCGTCAGACCGTGGCTGAGCTGGCCATTCCGCACGGTCACCACCCGGACGCCGTGCATTTAACGATAAGCCTGGGCGTGGCCGGGCTGGCTCCCACACCGTCGCTTACCCCGGAGCATTTGATCATCAGCGCCGACAAGGCCTTGTACCAGGCCAAGCACGAGGGCCGAAACCGGGTTGGCATAGCCCCGGCGGACACGAAGAGCAAGGCTCAGACCCCGGCCAGAAGCGCCCCGTAAGCAGCCAGATCGATGTTCCCGCCGCTGATGATGACCCCCACACGCTTGCCCGCGATCGGCAGCCCTGCGTAGCGCGCACCCGCGAAACCCAGAGCGCCGGTGGGCTCGACCACCAGCTTCATGCGCTCGGCAAAGAACCGCAGGCAGTCCACCAGCTGCGCATCGCTGACAGTAACGATGTCGCCGACCTCGCGCTGAATGATGTCGAAGGTGATCTCGCCCACATGCTGGGTCTGGGCGCCATCGGCAATGGTTTTGGGGGTGTCGATGTGGACGATGCGGCCGCTGCGCAGGGACTGTTGCGCATCGTTGCCGGCTTCCGGCTCCACACCGATGACGGCACAATCCGGCGACAGCGCCCGGGCGGCCAGGGCAGAGCCGCCGATGAGGCCGCCGCCCCCCAGGCAGACGAAGAGGTAATCCAGCGGGCCGGTGTCGTCGAACAATTCCTTGGCCGCGGTACCCTGCCCGGCAATGATGTCGGGGTGATCGAACGGCGGGATGAGTGTCATGCCCCGAGCGTCGGCCAGCCGTTGGCCGATGGCGGTGCGGTCTTCGCTGAAGCGGTCATAGAGCACAACCTCTGCGCCGTAGCCGCGGGTGGCCGCGAGCTTGGCCTTTGGGGCGTCGGTGGGCATGACGATGACCGCGGGTATGCCCAGCAGTTGGGCTGACAAGGCGATGGCCTGGGCGTGATTGCCGGAAGAGAAGGCCACCACGCCGCCCCGCCGCTGCGCCGGCGAGAAGCGTGAGAGTGCATTGAAGGCGCCACGGAACTTGAACGCCCCGACACGTTGCAGGTTCTCGCATTTGAAATACACCTCGGCCCCCAGCAGCGCATCGGCCGTGCGCGAGCGCAGCACGGGCGTGCGGTGGGCGTGGCCATCCAGTCGGGCGGCGGCGGCGGCGACATCGGCGTAGGTCGGGGTCATTGGGGCACGGGGCGGTCGAGGTGGGTGGTGTTATAGATACCACAGCCGCAGGGGCGACGCAGGATAGCCCAGCGCATCGACAGCGAGAACGCTACTGCCAAGTTTCGGAGATCGTCGTCCAAGCCGGCATCATGCAGTTCGACGGTTAACGGCGAAGGCTCCGGGCGATGTTCCGACATGCCGCGAAAAGGCCATGCTGAATGCGCTTACCGACCCATAACCAACCCGCTCTGCGACCTCTGCCATCGCAAGGTTACCCCGCAACAACAGATCCTTTGCCACCGCCATCCGCCAGGCTCCCACGTACTCCATAGGCGCCGCGCCGACCTCGTGGCGGAAGCGGTCGAAGAAGGTCGAGCGGGACATGCCTGCTGCGCCAGCCAGATCCAGGACCGACAGGTGTGCGCCGGGGTCGGCATGGATCTGCCGCAGCGCCAGAGCCAAGCGGGGATCAGCAAGTCCGCGCAGCAGGCCGGGCTTTGCCATAGTGTTTTCGACGGACCGCAAGGCTTCGACCAGCAGCACCTCCAGAAGCCGCCGGAGCACCATGTCGCGAGCCGCACGATCGCTCTGCGTCTCCTCCTGGATCATCTGCATGAGCGTAATGAGGCGGTCCTGCGCACGCACATGGATCACCTCAGGCAGGAGCGAGACGAGCAGATCTTTATCAGGTGAGGCAAAGGTGCAGTGACCCACCAAGCAACGCACCTCGGTCTGTGTATCCGGTTCCCCGAGGCGGAACATGCCCGGCCCGGTCTCCAGCGGCAGGCACGGCGCACCTCGGGGCGGTGGCTCAATGCTGGACATGGTGAAGTCGAAAACGTCGGGCACCAGCACGAAGTCACCCGTTTCAAGGACCAGGGGCGAGCGGTCCCGGATAGTCAGCAGGCACGTCCCATCGACTATGGCGCAATAAAACGGGCTCTGCATGTTCGTGCGCTCAACCAACCAACGGCCGCCCGCGCTGACGAGCTTGGAGATCGAGGGCTCCGGCGTCAGCAGAGCAACCACGCTGGCAAGCGGGTCGGAGGTTGGCTCGGGCATGAATTCGGACTTTTAATGAAAAAATAAGGATTATTAAACATATAAAGTCCGAGCAGATGTGTCCATATTCGTGTTTTAGAAAGGATGACGACACATGAACAATATCATCGATCTCTCGCGGACCATCCCGACGCCGGATCCCCAACTGACCGTGGCTTATACCCCGATCACGCTTCCCATGGCAGGCCGTTCGCCCCTGGAACTGCGCCTGACCGCGCCCGCCGAAGGCGACGACCTGCCAATCGTCCTGTTGTCGCATGGGGCCGGGCCGTCAAACTACATCCCGTCGAAAGACGGCTATGCGCCGCTTGCACAGTTCTGGGCTGAGCGCGGATTTGCGGTGATCCAGCCGACACACGGGAATTCCCCTGTAGCTGGTCTACCGCGTGACGCCCCCGGTGCCCCCTATTTCTGGCGCGAGCGCGTGTCGGAAATGACGGCGATCCTCGACCGGCTGGACGAGGTGGAACGGCAGGCATCCGCAGTGGCCGGTCGCCTGGACCATCGGCGCATTGCCGCGGCCGGCCACTCGTTCGGTGGCTATACGGTCGGGCTGCTTTTGGGCGCGCGGCTTCAGGGGGAGAGTTTCGCGGATCGGCGCATCTGCGCCGGCATTTTGCTGGCGGCGCCAGGCCGTGGTGGCGGCGACCTGACCGCGGAAAGCGCGGCGCGTTTTCCTTTCTTCGATGTGGATTTCTCGAACATGACGACACGCAGTCTCGTCGTCTGCGGTGCGGACGACGATCCGCACTTCACGTCACGCGGCCCTGAATGGCATGCCGATGCCTTCCATGACAGCTCCGGAGCCGAGGCCCTCATATACCTGGAAGGCGTCGGACATGGCTTGGGCGGCATTGCCGGACTGGACGCGAAGGAAACCGAAACCGAAGCGCCTGACAGCCTTGAAGCAACGAGGCGCCTGAGCCTGGCTTGGCTTCGCACCGCTCTTGGCGCCGATGTCGATGCCTGGGTGAACGCAACCGCATCGCTCGAAGGTCCTGCGGGCGCATTGGCCCATGTGACGTTTGCTCCGCCGCCCTGAGATAGTCTCCCCGCTCTTTCAAAGATTGTTGTGGTTGCTCAAGCCCATCCTGGGTAGCGCGTAGCGATATCCATCATCCACCTGGCAATACGAGCCGTACTACCGGATGGAGTGTACTTGCAGCAACTGCGCGCCCACGCCGATGGCAATGGCCTCGGGAACCTTGCTGTGGATACCCGCGATACCGATGGGGCAGATCAGACGCGCCAGAGCGTCGTCGCCGTAACCCGCCTCGCGCAGGTGGCGCTCGAAGCGCTGGCGCTTGGAGGCCGACCCGATAAGGCCCAGATAGGCGAAGTCCGCACGCGCCAGGACGGCTTCGCATAGCAGCAGGTCCAGGCTGTGGTTGTGAGTCATGACGAGGTAGAAGCCACCCGCGGGCTGGCGAGCGATGATCTCGAAGGCATCGCCGGTATGCGTATGGACGTTGGCGGCCACCTGGGGCGGGAATTCGTCGGGGCGGGCGTCGCACCAATCGATGCGGTCGACCAGCGGTGCGATGACCTTGACTACGGCGCGACCGACATGGCCGGCGCCGCACAGGATGAGACGAAAGCCGCCCGGGCGCAGAGTGCGCATCAGCAGCCGGCCGTCTGCGTCCGGCTCGCGCGGTTTGGCGCCGGACGGCGACCAGAGCAAATCGAGCGCTCCACTGCCAGCGTGGCGCGTGCGGGCTTCGATGACGGCGGCGCGACCATGCGGGTCCGCGTGCGCGCCTTGCCACGCCACTGGCACGACGGCCTCGTCAGTGACGATAAGTGCCCCCGCCCTCCCAGGGTGGGTGATGACCGTCACAGCCGCCTCGTTGTCGCGCGCGGCCGCAACGGCCGGCAGCCAGGCGGGGCTCGTATCCAGCCAGGCGTCGTAATGCAAGAACGCCACACCGCCGCAGCACTGGCTGAAGTCGGTACCCAGCACATAACGGTGCACCTTACCACCGGGGGGCAAGGCGTGGGCGCCGTCGAGGACGCGGCGGGCCAGGGTGATGGCCTCGTGTTCCAGCGTACCGCCGCCGATGGTGCCAAGAACGCTATCGCCCGTAACCACGATGGCGGCGCCGGGTTCGCGCGGGACGGAGCCGCGCACGGCGGCGACGGTCACCAGCACCCAGGGTGGCCGGCCGGCGCTCTGGATCAGACTGAGCCAATCGTTCATCGCGCGGTGCCCGGGTTCACGTCAGATGGCCCGGTCGCGTTGATGCAGGCACTGGCCGAGGACATGGGTGGCCTGCACGGCACGGTCGTCACCGAGCATGATCAAGGCGAACACGCGCTCGGCAAGATCAGTGACGCCGCTCAGACGCCGGCTGAGCAGCGGTATGGCGTCCGGGTCCAGCACCACGAAATCGGCCTCCTTGCCGGGCAGGAAGTTGCCGATGCGGTCGTCCAGATACAGCGCGCGTGCGCCGCCGAGGGTGGCAAGGTACAGGGCACGCAGGGGTGAGAGCCTCTGCCCGTTCAGTTGCAGCACTTTGTAGCCTTCGCTCAAGGTGCGCAGTTGACTGAAACTGGTCCCACCACCGATGTCGGTAGCCAAACCCACGCGCACGCCAGCGGCGTCGGCGGCTTGCAGATCGAACAGGCCCGAGCCCAGGAACAGATTGGAGGTCGGGCAGAAGGCCATGCTGGCGCCGGTTGCGCCCATGCGGCGGCGGTCGGCCTCGTCCAGGTGCAGGCAGTGGGCGTAGACGGCGCGCTCGCGCAGCAGGCCGTAGCGGTCGTAGACATCCAGATAGCTGCGGCTCCAGGGAAAGAGCTCGGCGACCCAGGCGACCTCGTCGTGGTTCTCGGCCACATGGGTGTGGACGAACACCTCCGGGTGCTCGCGTGCCAGGCGGCCGGCCTGTTCGAGCTGGGCATCGCTGGAGGTGATGGCAAAGCGCGGCGTGATGGCGTAGCCCAGGCGGTCCTGACCGTGCCAGCGCTCGATCAGCGCCTTGCTGTCGGCGTAGGCGGACTGCGGCGTATCGCACAGATCATCGGGCGCGTGCCGATCCATGAGCACCTTGCCGGCGAGCATGCGCAGCTTGCGCGCAGCGCTGGCTTCGAAAAACGCGTCGATGGACTGGCGGTGCACGGTGCCCAGCACCAGCGCGGTGGTGGTGCCGTTGCGCAACAACTCGTCCAGGAACACCTCGGCGATGGCACGGGCATGGGCCGGGTCGGCGAAGCGGCGCTCGGCCGGAAAGGTGTAGCGGTTGAGCCATTGCAGCAGCTTCTCGCCATAGGAGGCGATGATCTCGGTTTGCGGGTAATGGACATGCGTGTCCACGAAGCCCGGCACGATGAGTCGCCCACGGTAGTCGGTCAGCGCCCAATCCGCCTCCAGTTGCGGCAGCAGGTCGGCCGCGCTGCCCAGCGCCGCCACCCGGCCGTCCTCGACCAGCAGCACGCCGTCGTCGAGATATTCCCAGGCATCACCGCTCAGGGCATCGCCCGGGTCGTGCAGGAAGTGCAGCAACGCCCCGCGAAAGGCCTGTCGGGTCATGCCGTTCCTCCGCGGATCAGCACCGTCTGGGTGAAGCGGTGTTCATCGCAATTGCCACCGGGACCGCCGCGGTCGACGATGAGATAGTCCAGCCCGACGGCCGGTGCGATCAGCGGCATGTGCCAGACACCGGGGCGGTAGTTGATACCCTGGCGCCCATTGCTGACGAAGGCGCGCAGATCACCCGGGCTGATGCCTTCCCCCGCCGGTCCGACGACGATGATCATGGGCGCATCGTGCAGGGGGATGAACGCCTGGCTGGCCAGCGGGTGGCGCTCGACCAGGGTGATTTGGTGGGGCAGCACCGCGGCATGGTTGGCGCGGGCGATGCTGATCAGCACGCGCCCGCCCTCCCCCGGCTCGACCCTGGCCAGGTCGTGGAAGCGCTCGATACTGCCGGCATTGATCGGGAAGTGCCGGGCGCCGGCGGTGTCGATCACATCGCCGAAGGGCTCGAAGCCTTCATGGGTCAGGGGCAGCAGGTCGATCGTCAATGTATCCATGCTCAACGCGCCAGATGGCCGAACACGCGCAACCGGCTCACCCCGCCATCGGGGATGATATTCAGGCGCACATGGGTGACGGGGCCGATGTCGGCGATCTGCGACTCGAAGCGGTGCACCGCGTCCATACTCAAGGCTTGCGGCGGCAGCAGCTCGGCCCAGAACATGCTCTGGGTGACCAGCGAGTCCTCGGTACCGCCGCTGACGAAGGCCGCCTGGATCGAGCAGCGGTCGGGGTAATTACCTTTGAAATGCGCCGTGTCGACCTCGATGGCTTTGATCAGCCCGGCATGCCCCAGGGCGAGGATGGCCCAGTCGTTGCCCGGCTCGCGCCGGCGCCGGGTCTCCCAGCCATCGCCCATATTGATGCCCCGGCCGGGCAGGTTGAGGTTCTGGATGCTGCCGTAGTGCTCGTCGTTGCAGGCGATCGCCCGCCCGCCATGCTCCAGGGCCAGCAGGTCGACGATGACACTGGGGTCATGGTTGTCCCAGTCGCAATGTGGCTCGCCGTATACGCGCAAACGCGCCACACCGCCGTCCGGGTAGATGTTCAGGCGTACATGGGTGTACACGCCGTTGTCGGCAATGGCATGAAAATGCTGGCTGTCACCGGACAGGCTGACCGAGGGCAGCACCTGCACCCACTGCGCATCGTCAGCCGGATCCCCGTGCGGACACCAGCACGCCTCGAGCGAAGCGGCCGGGGGGTAGTTGCCGGTGAAGTGGCGGGTGTCGATGTCCACCCCGCGCAAACGGCCGGCGCGGCCCAGACGCACCACGCAGTGGTCATGCCCGACACCGCGCTTGCGCCGGCTCTCCCACCCGTCCATCCACTTGCCATGGTCATCGTACTTGTCGGGGACGAACACCGGCTCACCCTGGGCCAGCATGCGCTGGGCCGGAGCGAAGAACTCGTCCGTCACCCGCACAGGCGCGGCGCCCAAACGGGTGTGGGCGAGATTGACGTAGCGGCTGAAGGGGTTGGGCATAGGGCGGTGACCTAGGGTGGGGGTTTTAGGTTTTAAGTTTTAGGTTTTAAGTTTTAAGTGGCGCCCTGAGCGATGTGATCGCAGCCTTCCCGCTACTTAAAACTTAAAACTTAAAACTTAAAACCTTCCCCGAACAACACCTCCAAACGGAAACGGGCGATTTTATGGATTTCGCCGATGGCGGTTTCGAATTCGGTTTCGAGGTCATTCTGCAGACGGCGCTCGAACGCGGCGAGAATGGCGTGCCGGTTGCTGCCCTTGACCGCCATGATGAACGGAAAACCGAACCGCTCGCGGTAGGCGGCGTTGTAGTGGGTGAAGCGCTGGAACTCCTCGGGCGTGCACTGGGCGATGCCGGCGCCGGCCTGTTCCGCGCTGGACTCGGCGGTCAACTCACCGGCGATGGCGGCTTTGCCGGCTAGATCCGGGTGGGCGAGGATCAAGCCCATCAGGCGATCGCGCCCGGCGCCATCCACCACCGCCCGCAGCGCCCGCGCAAGGCCGGCGGCGGTGTCGGCATCCTCCGGTAAGCCGGCCCGGTACGCCGCCTGAGCGATCCACGGCGAGTGCTCGTACACCCCGCCGAATCGCTCGACGAACGCCGCCTCGCCCAGTACGCCCGGATGTTCACGCACCATCGATATACCTCCAAATCATCCAATGTA
>CBFGWV010000170.1:0-10295 GCA_965652545.1 uncultured Candidatus Competibacteraceae bacterium
AACCGCAACCGCAACCGCAACCGCAACCGCAACCGCAACCGCAACCGCAACCGCAACCGCAGCAAAACACAGACGGTTGCCGATCACACCATCACCGTCTGCCCCACCCCGCGTCGCTGCGCCTCGGCATACGCCAGATTGGCCGCCACCATATCCTCCATGGCGATCCCCATCGCCTTGTAAACCGTGATGTCTTCCGCCGACACCCGCCCCGGCACACCGCCCTCCAACACCGCCCCGAGTAACGCAACGTCGCCCGCACCCAGACCCGCCAACTCCGCACAGCCCACTGGCGGCGGCTCCAAAGCCTCCAGCGTCTCCACGAACACCCGGCCACGAGCAAGAAGCGCCGTCGGCAACTCACCGGCCGGCGGCGCGTACCCCACGGATGACACATGCGTGCCCAAGCGAATCCAGCCTGCCTCGATCACCGGCTGATACGCATGACTGGCCAGACACACCACATCGGCATCCACAACCGCCGCGCGCGCATCCTCCACAGCCACGGCGCGGGGATGATGGCGAGCGAGCGCACGCGCATCGTCGGGGTACAGCGATACAATGCGGATCTCATCGAAATCCCTGACCCGCGGCAGAAGCTCCACATGCTGCCGCCCCTGCACCCCGGCACCGATCACCGTGGCAATGCGCGCCTCGGGGCGCGCCAGCGCGCGAACGGACAGCACCGCGGAGGCGGCGGTACGGATCGCCGTGATATAGGTACCATCCATCACACACACCGGCATGCCGGTGTCGCTGTCGAACAAAGCCACCAACGCCAAGTGATTGGGCAGATCGAGAGCCAGATTGTCCTCGAAGACATTCACCACCTTCACCGTCAGATGACTCCCCTGCGCCCAGGCCGGCATCGCCAGTGAAAAGCCCTTTCCCGGCACCGACAGCATCGGCCGATGCGGTGCCTGGACCTCGCCCCGGCTCAGCGCACGGAAGCCCCGATCGAGCGCATCGAGAAGATCGTCGGGGTCGATACACCGGCGCACCTCGCGCTCACTGAGCCAGAGCACGGGCCGATCGCCCTTTTCGATCTCAGCCGCACTGCGGCCCAGCGGATTCGTCGTGGTATGACGCATTGGAGAAATCCTCGCAAGTTCAGGTCGCAGACGATTGTCTCCAGCCGGGCGAGCGCCGCCCAAATGACTTAATCTCGCCATCCATAACCTGAGCGCATGTCCATGAACCGCCGCCTGCCCTCACTCACCGCATTGCGCGCCTTCGAAGCGGTCGCCCGCACCCGAAGCTTCACCCGCGCAGCCGCGGAACTGGGCGTTACCCAAACTGCGGTCAGCCGCCAAGTCCGCGCGCTGGAAACCGCCCTGGCGGTGCAGTTGGTCAACCGGGAGCCGTCCGGCAATTCACTCACCCAGGCCGGCGAGATCCTCTTCGCCGGGGTGTATCAAGGCTTCGACACCATAGGCCGCAGTGTCGAGCGAATCACCGGCAGCGGCTCACGCGAGATCTTGAACATCAGCGTCGCCCCATTCTTCTCCGAGCGCTGGCTGACCCCGCGGCTGATGGATTTCCTGGAGCGCCACCCGGCGGTGGACGTGCGCCTGCACCATACCTACCACCCGGCCGATCATCGCCGCGAGGGCATAGATATCGGCATCAACTGGGGCACCGGCCTGTGGCCGGGCGTAAAGGCCGAGAAGCTGGTCGACGGCGCCTTCACCCCGGTGATCGCCCCCGCACTGCGCACGCGCCTGGGCAGCCCACCCTCGCCCGAGGCGCTGGCGGGATTGACCCTGTTCTACGAATTCGACATCCGCGATTGGCAGCATTGGTTCGCCGCCGCCGGCACCGACATGCCTGCGGGCGTCCGCAGCATGCGCCTGAGCGATACCCACGCCCTGCGCCGGGTGGCGCTCGACGGCCACGGCGCCACCCTGCTGTTCGCCGGCCTGATCCACAGCGACTTGGCCGAAGGTCGGTTGGTCCAGCCGTTCCCGCTGGCGGTGAACACCGGAACGGACTACTACCTCAACTACCCCGACGACACGCCCCTGCCCTACCGGGCGCGCCTGTTCCGCGACTGGCTGCTGGACGAGGCCGCCCTGCGGCCGGTGGCGTGAGCGTTCTCGATGAGTTGGCTGGTCTCTGGCACGGTGATGACTTCGATAACCGGCGCCCCGATGGGTATCGCTAGCGCTCAACCCATCCTACATATCCCTCAAGCTGCCCAACAACACTACGGATTACCTGAACCGACCACCTCAGTGAGCCGACGCCCGATCGGTTCTAGCTCAACTAGACCACCAGCATCAACGTCCCGATCGTCGCCAGAAACACCGCGAACACCCGCTTGAGCATCATCGTCGGCAAGGTGTGAGCCAGCTTCGCGCCAAAGGGCGCGGCCAACATGCTGGCTACGGCGATGGTCAGCAGCGCGGGCAGCGACACATAGCCGACGCTCCAGTTCGGCAGAGCGGGATGATTCCAGCCGTTGAACACAAACCCCGCCGCGCCGGAAACCGCGATCGGCAGCCCGCAGGCCGCGGAGGTGGCGACCGCCTCACGGATCTTCACATTGCACCAGGACAGGAACGGCACGGTGAGCGAACCGCCGCCGATACCCACGATAGCCGACACCGCACCGATCACCCCACCGGCGGCGCCCATACCCCACCAGCCGGGCAGACTGCGGTGCGGTGCCGGCTTACCGCCGAAGGCCATTTGCGCGGCAATGATCAGCACGAAAACGGCAAAAACGGTTTTCAGAATCCCGCTGGGCAAAAGATGAGCAATGCGCGCACCGATCAGCGCGCCGATGACGATGCCCGGTGCCAGTCGCCAGAATGCCGGCCAGATCACGGCGCGGCGCGCGTGATGGGCGCGAATCGAAGCGATGGAGGTCACCACGATGGTGGCCAGGCTGGTGCCGATGGCCATGTGCATGACCACCGCCGTACTCACACCGTTGAGCCCCAACACCCAGGCCACGCCGGGGACGATGATCAGCCCGCCGCCGACGCCAAGCAACCCGGCCATCACCCCGGCGAACACCCCCAGGGCGAGAAAGAACAACGTGAACTCAATCAGCTCGAGCATCGATGCACTCAACGGCAGAGTTTTAGGATGTCACCATGACGGCACGGCGGGTATCCTAGGAGCCTGCCGGACCTGAGACTACCCTACTGCGGGAAGCCGGGTAGACGCTCAAGCCCGACAGGCTCCTAGCCACCTTGTTCCGGGCGCCGGCGCGCCGTGAACACCGATCGAAACCAGCCAGGATACAGCATGAAGAGCCAAACCCTTTGCGTACTGGGCGGCTCCGGCTTCGTGGGCAGTCATCTGGTCGCACGCCTGCACCAGCACGGACACCGGATCAAAGTCCTCACCCGCAGCCGGGAGAAACATCGCAACCTGTCGGTCTTGCCCTGGGTACAGCCGGTACACATCGGCGCCCTGGACGACACGACGCTGACCAAGGCCTTTGCCGGCTGCGATGCGGTGATCAATCTGGTCGGCATACTCAACGGTTCGGAAGCGGCCTTCACCGATCTGCACGCCCACCTGCCCGAGCGTGTGATCAAGGCCTGCACGGCCAATGGCATCGGCCGCTACCTGCACATGTCCGCCCTGCCCGCGGACGCCGTCAAGGGGCCCAGCATTTACCTGAAGACCAAAGGCCAGGGCGAGGACACCGCCCAGCGCGAGGGTGCCGCCGCCGGTATCGCGGTCACCAGCTTCCGCCCCTCGGTGATCTTCGGGCCCAACGACAGCTTCTTCAATCGCTTCGCCGGCCTGCTCAAGCTGGCCCCGGTCATGCCGCTGGCCTGTGCCGACAGCCGCTTCGCGCCGGTGTACATCCTCGATGTCGTCGAGGCCTTCACCCGCGCGCTGGCCGATCCGCAAACCGCCGGCCAGCGCTACGACCTGTGCGGGCCAGAAGTCTTCACCCTGCGCCAGATCGTGCGCCAGACCGCCGACTGGATGGGCGTCAAGCGACTGATCATCGGCCTGCCCGATGCGCTGGGGCGCCTTCAGGCCAGGACGCTCGAATGGGTGCCGGGGCAACCGTTCAGCCGCGACAATTACCTGTCGCTGCAAGTGGACAGCGTGTGCGGCGGTGACAATGGGCTGGAGCGGCTGGGCATCAGCCCCCGATCGGCCGCCCCTATAATGGCCCCGCACTTCGGCGAGCTGGCCGGCAAGGGCGATTTTCGCCGCTTCCGCTCGGCGGCACGTCGGGACTGACGCCCACCAAAGTCGCCTCGCACGGCATGCCGGCGGCACGCAGGGCGAGTAGACGGTCACCCTTGGGCAGACTGGCCAGGCGCTCGGCCTCGGCCAGCAGGCCGGGCACGTCGCCGTCCAGCCGGTCCAGTGCGGCCTGCCACAGCGGGGCATTGCTGTGGTAGGTGGCCACCGCCGCGATGCGGGCGTTGTTCAGCCCCTCCTCGAACCACAGATCGTAGCCGGCGTATCCCTCCCAGGGGCCATCACGCAAGGCCCGGTAGTCGCGACGCAGTTCGTCGAACACATCGTGCTTGCGCCGGCGCATGGTATCGCTGTCGATATCGGCCGCATACACCGTCTGCAGCCGCTGGCGGGCCGCCGACACCAGGTCCAGGAACTCGGCCTGATGGCTGAGAAAGCGCTCGTACGCCTGCCGTTGCGCCGGGCTGCCGTGAGCCTCCAACCACGCACGGGCACCCGCCCGGCCGACGACAGTGGCCAGCGACTCATTGAACGCGGTATCGCCGGCGACGTAGAGACGCTGATGGGTCAATTCGTGGAACATCAACTCCGCCACACGGCCCGCCGGCCAGTCGATGAACGTGTTGAGCAGCGGATCGTCGAACCAACCCAGGGTGGAGTAGGCCGGAACCGGCCCCAGGGCCGTATCCATACCTTGCGCGCGCAGCGAGGTCACCAGTTCGTCGGCGGCCTCGGCATCGAAGTAGCCCCGATAAGCCAGGCAGCCGACCATGGGAAAGCACCATGTCTTGGGCTTGAGCGACAACTCCGGTGTGGCGAACACCGCCATGACCACGTACGGGCGGCCGAGGTCGGCGTAGACCGTGTAGCTGCCGTTGTCCGGCAGGCCGAGCTTATCGACTGCGAAGCGGCGCATGGAGCGGGTGCGCTCCAGCGCCTCGCGCCGCTGCGCCGGTGTGGCCGGGTCGTCGGCCACGGCCGCGACATCGCGCCGCGCTGCGAGCAGGCGCAGTTGGCCATCGGTGGCCTGGGCGTAGTAGCCCAACTCGGCACAGCCTGAAAGCACCAGACCCAGCAGCAGAATCGATAACGCACGCATGGGGGTACGCTATCCTCGCCGACGGCTACAGGCAACGACGATGACCACGGAAGCGACAGACGGTTTGACGGTATACCAGGTCGGCGGCGCTGTACGCGACGACCTGCTCGGCGAGCGGGGCGGGGACCGCGACTGGGTCGTCGTGGGTGCCCGACCGGACGAGATGATTGCCCGCGGCTTCATTCCGGTGGGCAAGGACTTCCCGGTCTTCCTGCATCCGCAAACCCACGAGGAGTACGCCCTGGCGCGTACCGAGCGCAAGACCGGCCACGGCTACTACGGCTTTGCGGTCGTCGCCGACCCGTCGGTCACGCTGGAGGAGGACCTCGCGCGGCGCGACCTGACCGTCAATGCCATTGCCCGCGACGCCGCCGGCGTGCTCGTCGACCCGTACGACGGGCAGGCCGACATTGCCGCGCGGATCCTGCGCCACGTGTCGCCGGCCTTCGCCGAGGATCCGGTGCGCATCCTGCGCCTGGCCCGCTTCGCAGCCCGCTTCGCGCCGCTGGGGTTTACCGTTGCCCCAGCCACGCTGGCGCTGTGCCAGGGCATGGTGGACGCCGGCGAGGTTGACGCGCTGGTCCCCGAACGGGTATGGCAGGAGTTCGCACGCGCCCTGGGCGAGCGCGAGCCGGCGCAGTTCCTCAGTGTATTGCGCGACTGCGGCGCCCTGGTGCGCATTGCGCCTGAACTGGCCCAGGGGCCGCTGGACGAGGCGTTGATGGAGGCCATCCCGCGCGATGTGCCAGAGACCCGTTTCGCGGCCCTGGTCCACCCATTGGAGGAGGCCACCCTGGAAGCCTTGTGTCAGCGGCTCAAAACGCCCAACCGCTTTCGCGATCTCGCCCGGGCAGCGCGGCGGGTGGTGCCGCGGCTGACTGCGCTGCCTGAGGCGCAAGCGGCCATCGACATCCTCGATGGCGTTCAGGCGCTGCGCCACCCTGACTGGCTCGATGCCTTGCAGCCGTTGATCCGCGCCCATACCGGGGAGGCGGCGGTGACGACGCTCGAGCGCGCACGAGCGGCTGCCGCAGCAATCACGGCGGCCACGCTGGCCGACAGCGGGCTAGGTGGAAAAGCACTGGGGGCCGCCATCAAGCGGGAGCGCGACGCGGCCGTCAGACGGGCGCTTACAAGCGATGACGATGATCGGCCAGGCTGAAGGCCGGTAACGGGCCGTCCACACCACGGCCCAGCGCCATGACCCCAAAGCGCTCGCCCATCTCGCCGGGCAGGATCAACTGTTTGGCCTGCTGGACGGCGCGCAGATCGGCCTGCCCATCGTCGGCCGCTCGCGCGGCCAAGACGGCATCCAGCCCCGCGGCCATCAGGAAAGGCCCTTGCGGGCCGTAGCCCAGCACCTCCAGCCCGGCGGCCAGTGCCGCCTCGGCCACGGCGGTGAAATCCACACTGGCGGTAATGTCCTGCAGACCGGGGAGACGGAAAAGATCGTCATGCGCCCGGTGCCGATAATGGCAAATGAGCGTGCCGCGATCGCGCTGCGGCAAATAGTACTCGCGGCGCGGATAGCCATAGTCGATCAACAGCACCATACCCCGGCGCAGCGTGTCGGCCAGGCCGCGCACCCAGGCCGGCAAGGCCGGGACGAGTTCGGACACATAGCCGGGCGGCAGCTCGATGCCGTAATCGTCGCGCAGCGACGCCAGCAGGCCGACGAGCGCCGCGGGCGGTGCGCAGGGCTGCTCGATGAAACGGTCGCCGGACCAGCCCACACCCAGCCCCTCGGCACCGCCGTCCGGCCTGATGCGAAACCGCGCCGCCGGCAGCGCATCCAGTACCTCGTTGGCGACGATGGCACCGGTCAGCGGCTCGGCAGGCAGCCGGTCCAGCCAATGGAAGCGATCCCGCCAGACCGGCAGTGCCTCCGCCACCCGCGCCTGTTGACGCGCGCGCAGGTCCGCACTGGGCTCGAGAATGCAATACGCCGAGGGCGGCGCATCCGCGGCCAGCAGGCCGGTAAACAGATCCACCGCCAGATGGCCGCTGCCGGCCCCCAGCTCCAGCACTACGCCGTCGCAGTCCGCCACCACCGGGGCCAGCACGCGTGCCAGGGTCAGCCCGAACAGCCCGGTCATCTCCGGTGCGGTAATGAAGTCGCCGGCGGCGCCGAACTTGGCGGCACCGGCGCTGTAGTAGCCCAACCCCGGTGCATAAAGGGCCAAGTCCATGTAGGTGTCGAAACCGATGATCCCGCCGGCGGCCTCGATCCGCTCACGGATGTGGCCGACCAGCCGGTCGCTGTGGGCCAGCGCCTCCGCGGTGGGCTCGGGCCAGGGTACGAGCGTGTCGATTCGGGGCATGGCGGTTTGCGGCAGCGAGGGTAGCGGCGATGGTACCAGCGCCTTTCTCCCGCAGCGAAGGCAAGGGTAGAATCCGCCGTTGGATATTTCCCCCCTCGATGGAGTACCCCTCAACCAATGAGAGCATTGACGCTGGTTCTCGCCCTGGCTTTTGCCGTCCCCGCGTCCGCCCAGACCGTCCGTTATGTCAGTGACACGTTGGAAGTTCCCATGCGATCCGGCACGACCACCGGCCATCGTATCGTCCGCATGCTCGACAGCGGCACCCGTCTCGAAGTGTTGCGCAGTGAAAACGAATCCGGCTACAGCCTGGTTCGCGTCGAAGGCGGTACCCAGGGTTGGGTGCTGTCCCGTTACCTCATGGACCAGCCCAGTGCGCGCGAGCGGGTGGAGACCGCCGAGGCCGCCGTCGCGCCGCTGCAACAGGAAAACGCCGCGCTCAAGGAGGAAATCCGGCAGTTGGAAGCAGCCCAATCGGAGGACCGTCAGGCCCAGACGGCACTCACCGCGGAGAACCGTCGCCTGAGCCAGGAGTTGGCCCAGATCCGCCGCACGGCCGCCAACGCGCTGACCATCGACGAGCAGAACAAGGTGCTGCAGGAAGAGGTCGTCAACCTGGAGAGCAGCTTGCGCGTGCTGGAACAGGAGAACCGACTGCTGTCCGATAAAAGTGTCCAAACGCGCTTTCTCGCCGGCGCGGGGGTCTTGTTCGCCGGCCTGGTGCTGGGTCTCATTCTGCCGCGGATCAAGCTTGGGCGGCGCGGTAGCCGCTGGGGCGATCTGTAATGAGCGTGCCACGCGACTTGCCGTTCGACCCAAGTCGCGAGGTGCGTGAGGCGCGCGGCGACGGTCGTCCCCTGGTGGCCCTGGAGAGTACGGTCATCAGCCACGGCCTGCCCTGGCCGGATAACCTGGCCTGCGCTCGCGCGCTGGAGGCAGCCGTGCGTCAGGCCGGGGCGGTGCCGGCCACTCTGGCGGTCATGGACGGCCGGGTGAAGATCGGCCTGGAGGAGTACGAGTTGCAACGGCTGGCGCGCGAGGGGGCGCAGAAAGCCAGTTGCCGCGATCTGGCCACCTTGATCGCCGCCGGGTCCACCGGCGCGACCACGGTGGCGGCCACCGTGCGCCTGGCGCGGCTGGCGGGGATCGCGGTGTTCGCCACCGGCGGGCTGGGCGGCGTGCATCGCGAGGTGCTGGAGAGCTTCGACGAATCCGCCGACCTGACCGAGCTGGCGCGCAACCGCGTGTTGGTGGTGTGTGCCGGGGCCAAGAGCCTGCTCGATCTGCCACGTACGCTGGAGCGCCTGGAAACCCTGGGCGTGCCGGTGCTCGGCTATGGCACGGACCGTTTCCCGGCGTTCTTCTGCACCGACAGCGGCCTGCCCGTACCCGGACGGGTGGACACCCCGCAGGCCGCGGCACAGGTGTTCGCCGCGCAATGCGCGTTGGATCTTCCCCAGGGGATCGTGGTGGCGCAACCGCCGCCGCCCCGGCTTGCCCTGCCGAGGGCCGATGTGGAGGCCTGGCTGGCGCAGGCCTCGGCGATGGCGCGCGAGGCGGGTGTTCACGGCAAGGCGCTGACGCCGTTTCTGCTCAAGCGGCTGACCGAGTTGAGCGGGGGGCGCACCCTTGAGGTGAACCTCGCCTTGATCGAAGCCAACGCGGCGCTCGCCGGGCAGATCGCCGTGGCGCTGCATTTCTGCGGCTATGCTTGCTAACTGACAGCCGGCAGGGAGATTCCATGGTGGGCAGCGCGTTGCGGCAACTGACAGCGTCGTGGGCATTGGTCGCGCTACTGCTGGTGCCCGCCCTGCCGGCCAGGGCCGATCTCATCTTCGGGGTACCGCCGGCGGACACGCAACTGAATGGACAGGACATCTACCGGCCGCTGGTGGATTACCTGGCTCGCACGTTGGGGCAGAACATCACCTACGAGGTCGCGCCCAACTGGCTGTCGTACCAGCGCGATATCCGCGAGGGCCGCTTCGACCTGGCCTTCGACGGGCCGCACCTGGTGGGGTGGCGGGTCATGCACGGCGACCACACGCCCCTGGTGCGCCTGCCCTCGCCACTGCGCTACCACGTCCTGGTGCGGGCCAGCGACAACGCGACCACCAGCCTCGACAGCCTGGTCGGTCAGCGGGTATGCGCACTGGCACCGCCCGATCTCAGCGCCTTGATGCTCTACGACTTCTATCTCAACCCCACACGCCAGCCATCGCTGGAGAGCGTGGCCGGCGATTTTGACCAAGTCTACGAGGCCTTCGCCCAGGGCCGCTGTGTGGCGATGATCCTGCCGGAAGCCTTCGTGGACAACCGCCTGCCGGGTGGCGCCCAAGGGGAGCTGCGCATTCTGGCCACCACGCCGGAGTTGCCCAACCAGGCGCTGACCGCCGGTCCGCGCTTGTCGCCGCAGGACAAGGATCGCGCCGCCCGCGCACTGAGCCAGGGGGCCGAGGCGGCCCAGGCCAGTACCTTGCTGCGGGCAAAGTTCGACCCGCGCGCCCCGCAGCTGGTGACCACCGGCGTAGGTGAGTACGCCGGCTTCAACCTGCTCCTGGAGGGCGCGGTGTTCGGGTGGTGAACACCGGCCCGAGTGTGCCGCCGTGGCGTGGACGGCTGCTGGGTCTGGCCATCCTCGCGGCGGCCATGACGCTCGCCCTGACGCTCACGGCGCTGGTCACCGACCGGCTCGC
>CBFGWV010000171.1:0-10279 GCA_965652545.1 uncultured Candidatus Competibacteraceae bacterium
AGGAGCCCTGCCCTCAGGGCGATGCCCGATACTGGCGTCAATCCCGAAGGTTTGGCGCCAGTGTCGGACCTATCGTGCAGGTGCGCGCGCCTACGGGTGCCCCATCAAGCAGTCCAGGACACCCGTAGGACGCGTGCCTTTAGGCGAACCACCAGCGCTCCATCGCCTTCAGCCCGTCCATCTCCCAGTTCGATGCGACGGTTTCGGGGGTGGCGATAGCGTCGCTGCGGGCGTCGATGAAGTTAGCGAACATCGGAACGATGACACCGCCCTCGTCGCTGAGGATCTGCTGCATTTCGTGGTACATCTCGGCGCGCTTGGTTTCGTCGAGCTCGCCTCGGGCAGCGATCAGCAACTCGTTGAAACGCTCATCCTTCCAGAACGTATCGTTCCAGGCCGCGTCGGCGGCATACGCCTGCGAAAACATCCAGTCGGCGGTCGGACGTCCTCCCCAGTAGCAGGCACAGAAGGGCTTCTTCATCCACACGTTGGACCAGTAGCCATCGTTGGGTTCGCGCACGACATTGATGTCGATACCCGCTGCCTTGGCCGACTCCTGGAAGAGCACGGCCGCGTCTACGGCGCCACCGAAGGCGGCGTCGGCCGCCGAAAGATCGACCGTCAGGGAATCCAGTCCAGCCTGCTTGAGATGGAACTTGGCCTTGTCGGGATCGTAGGTCCGCTGCGGCAGGTCGGCATGGAATTTCTGTGTGGCGGCTATGGGGTGGTCATTACCTACCACGCCGTGACCGCGGAGCACCGCCTGCACCAGTTTCTCGCGGTCAATGGCATACTTCAGCGCCAAGCGTATGTCATTGTTATCGAATGGGGCCTGGGTGGTGATCATCGGGAAGGTGTAATGCTGACCGCCGGTGATCTCGATCACTTCCACGCCAGGCTGGCGCTGCAGCAGGTGCACGGTCTTGCGGTCGACGCGATTGATGACGTCCACCGAGCCGGTGATGATCGCATTCTGGCGGGCAGCGGGGTCGGCGATACCGATGATCTCGACTTCATCAAAGTGCGCCCTGTCGGGTTTGAAGTAGTTAGGGTTGCGCTTGAGGACGGCGCGCACCCCCGGCTCGTAGCTCTCGAGCACATAACCACCGGTACCGATGCCGTCGGACGGATTGACCTTGCCGTCAGTGGCCGGCATTACCCCGAGGTGATAGTCGGACACGAGGAATGGGAAGTCGGCATTGGGTTCGTTGAGCTCGAACACTACGCTCATTGCCTTATCGGCACGGATATCTTTCACGCCGTCGAGGAGCGACTTGGCCGCCGAGTTGGAGTCCTCGCTGCGATGATGGTTGATCGAGGCGATCACATCGTTGGCGTCCAGTGCCTTGCCATTATGGAACTGTACGCCCTCGCGCAGTTTGAACACCCACACCGCACCGCTCTGCTCAGGGGTCCATTCGGTCGCTAGCTCGCCGATCACCGAGCCGTCGGGCGAGACCTCGGTGAGGTTGTTGCGCAGGCCTATACCCAATTGCTGCATGAAGGCATCTTCGAACGTCGCCGGGTCTAGCGAGTCGGTGGTCGAACCACCACCCAGCCCCATGCGCAGCTTGCCGCCTTTCTTCGGTGTCTGTGCCATTGCCGTGGCGGGAAGCCACAACGACGTCGTGGCACTTGCTGCACCGGCCGCGGTCATCAGTTGGAGAAACGTCCTCCGGTCGATCTGTCCGTTGAGCCAGCGTTTTTTGATGTCGTCGATATCAGCCATGAAGCATCATCCTCAATCGGTTCTGGAGTGGACGGATCCGACACACCGCGACCCCCACCATCGCACAGTCGGCGCTCCCGCAAGGTTTTCAGCGTCGTCGCCACCCGACGGGAGCGGCGCCCGGAAAGGCACGCTTGAACTATAGACGCCCTGAAACGATAGCAATGTTGCATTTCATGCCAGGTGTGCTTCAATTTCCGCCATTTTCTGTGCTAAAGACGACATCTTGCTACCGCTGCACCAAATCGGTTCAACGAAAGCGGTCGATCACTGTGACCCCGGTGCCGCTGAAGTCGTCCATCCGCGGCAATGCCAATGCCGCCTCATCCAGGCTGATGGTGCGGCCAAGCAGCCTGCTTGGCCGCAAGCGGCCGTTTTCGATCATCCGCAACATGTCCGGATAGGCGTGCGCCTGCATGCCGTGGCTGCCGAGGAGCACCAGCTCGCGGGCAATGACCAGCCCCATGGGCAGAGGCGGATCGGCATGCTCGCCGACCATCAGCCCCACCTGGACATGGCGGCCTCGCTTGCGCAGACCGGCGATGGCGTTGTAGCAGGTGACGCGGTGGCCCAACGCATCCAGTGAGCAGTGGGCGCCGCCACCGGTGGCCTCCATTACCGCGGCAACGACGTCGGGCGAGGTACGCGCATCGATAGTCACGCTTGCGCCGATCTCGCGCGCCAGCGCCAGCTTGTCCTCGCCGATATCGATGGCCACAACCTGTGCGCCCAATGCCGCGGCGATCATGATGGCCGAAAGACCTACGCCTCCGCAGCCGTGCACGGCCACCCATTGACCGCCGCCGACCTGTCCCTGGGCGACGACCGCGCGGTAGGCGGTCACGAAGCGGCAGCCGAGGCTGGCGGCGGTTACGAAGTCCAGGCTCTCGGGGAGCCGGACGAGATTGATGTCCGCCCAAGGCACGGCGACGTATTCGGCAAATGCGCCCCACTGCGTCACCCCCGGCTGGACCTGGTGATCGCAGATCTGGTGATTGCCCGAAAGGCATTCCCCGCACGCCCCGCAGCCGCAGACGAACGGCAAGGTCACACGATCGCCGGTTTGCCAGCGCGTGACCTGGTGCCCGGTCGCCACCACCTCGCCGGCGAACTCGTGACCGGGCACATGCGGTGGCGTAACGTCGCTATCGTGCCCCATCCAGCCATGCCAATCGCTGCGGCACAGCCCCGTGGCCCGCACCTGAAGGACGACGCCGTGCGGTTCGGGGTCGGGGTCGTGAACATCGCAAACGGTTAATGGAGCCTGGTAGCTGTCGTATAGGGCGGCGCGCATGAACTCAATCCCCGCGGGGTGGACAGATGGGTGGATGTCGATGACAGGAGCGAAAAGCATGGCCATACCCGGGTTGCTCAACCCCATCAAGCGCAAGATTCAGACCCTGCGCTATCCGCAGTTATTTGCGCTGGCTGCCGTGCTGTTCTTGATCACGCTGATCGTGCCCGACCCGATCCCCTTCGTCGACGAGGTGCTACTGCTCATCGTGACCATCGGGTTGGGACGGCTGAAGCGGCCGCGCTCGCGGAGCACAGTGCCCACGACCGACGACCGCCGGAAATAACGTTACCAGCGAACGTCCTCTTCCGGATCCTCATCCAGAACGTCGGCGTCGTCGTCTTCCGGGCCCAGCAATGCATCGACGAAGTCCAGGTCGACATCCTCGTCGGTCTCCGTTTCGGTGGTCAGGACACCGCGGATACTCTGGAATGCGGTCTGTGCCGGTTCGGACTCGTCCTCGTTCGCCTTGTGCAACTGCGCTAGGGCAGGCAGCGGCGGCCGGCCGTCGAACGCCTGGTCCGCCACGAAGGGCTCGCCAACCAGCACTTGCTTCACCAGCTTGCGGTGGGCATTGGTCAGCAACCAGTCGCGATACGCGGTGAGTGCGGCCTCGGCCTCCTCGCCCTCCAGCGGCTCCAGAAACCGCGCGGTCTGGCTGGCCGAGTACAAACGCATATCGTGAAATTTGAGGGAGAACGCGTAGAACGCGTCCAGGTATTCGGTCTGCAGCCTGGGGTCCAGGACGATCGCGCTGCCACTGCGGGTAAACAGCAATGCCCGACACCCCTCCAGATCAGGAGTGATTACCGCCTTGTTCACAGCCATGACAACCCCCTAAGCGTGATTGCTGCCACTGACCCGGGCGGCGATACGAAGGTTCCCCCACTCACCCGCCATCCTGCACGTTTCTATAGACCCGATCACGGCAATGGCCAAGTCTGACGCCCACGGCGGTGACTCAAAGACCTATGGCGAACAGCCCCTCCAGATCGTGTCGCGAGAAGGCCTTGAACGCCAGCATGGTCTCGGTGTGCTCGATGGCATCCATTTGAGCGATGTTCTCGGTGACCAGACGTGCCAGGTCGTCGTTGTGTGCCACCCGAACCACGGCCACCAGATCGTAGTTTCCGGCCACGGAGTACACCTCGGAGATCTCCGGCAACTCCGCCAGGGTTTGTGCGACCGTGTTGACCTGACCACGGGCGATATTCAGAAGAATGATTGCATTGACCATGTGCACTCCATTGAATGGCAGTGATTGTCCGATGAGCCGGTTCAGCGGCGCCCGCCCAGCGAGCCGAGCACGCCGCGCAGCAGTTGCTGCCCCAGGCTTCGGCCCAATTGGCTTCCCAGTGACCGCAGCGTGCTTTTTAGCACCGATTCCACCAGCGAGTCGCCGCGACGTGTCGAACTGCGGCTCGCCCGGGCTTCGGCCTCGCGCGCATCGGCCTCGGTGGCGGCCTTGGCCGCCTGCGCGGCCCGTGCCTGGAGAATCTCGTATGCAGACTCCCGATCGAGCACCCGCTCGAAGGCGCCGTAGACGGCCGAGCCGCGGATGATCGACTGGCGCTCATCCACGGTGACCGGGCCGATACGACTGCGCGGCGGCCCGACCAGCACCTTGTCCACCAGTGTCGGGCTGCCGTCGGCGGCCAGCACCGACACCAAGGCCTCACCGACACCCAGGCTGGTGATGGTCGCCTCGGTATCGACAGCCGGATTGGGGCGAAAGGTCTGTGCGGCAACACGCACAGCCTTCTGGTCGCGCGGGGTGAATGCCCGCAGGGCGTGCTGGATACGGTTACCGAGCTGTCCCAGGACCGCATCGGGGACATCGGCAGGGCTCTGGGTGATGAAATACACGCCCACGCCCTTGGAGCGGATCAGGCGCACGACCTGTTCGATCTTCTCCACCAGCGCCGCCGGGGCGCCGTCGAACAGCAGATGAGCCTCATCGAAGAAGAACACCAGCCGCGGCTTGTCCCGGTCACCGACCTCGGGAAGCTGCTCGAACAATTCCGACAGCAGCCATAGCAAAACCGTGGAGTACATCAGCGGTGCCTGATAGAGCTTTTCGCTGGCGATGATGTTGATCATGCCGCGCCCGTCCGCCGCGGTCTGCATGAGATCGTCCAGGCTGACCGCCGGCTCGCCGAAGAGCTGATCGGCGCCCTGGGCCTCCAATTCCAGCAAACGGCGCTGGATCGCCCCGACGCTGGCCGCGGCGATATTGCCATAGCGGCTGCGCAGGCTGGCGCCGTTTTCCCCGACGAATTGGATGATGGCGCGCAAGTCCTTCAAGTCCAGCAGGAGCAGCCCCTCGTCGTCCGCCAAATGGAAGGCGGCATTGAGGACACCGCTCTGGGTCTCGTTGAGGTTGAGCAAACGGCCCAGCAGCATCGGCCCCATATCGGACACGCTGACCCGCAACGGATGACCGGACTGCCCGTACACATCCCAGAACGTGACCGGGCTGCCCGCAAAGGCAAAATCCGCGATGCCGATCGTCCGTAGCCGTTCGTCGATCTTCGGGTGCGCGGCACCGGGCTGGGAGACGCCCGAGAGGTCGCCTTTGACGTCGGCCACGACGACCGGCACGCCCAGGCGTGAGAACTGCTCGGCCAGGCACTGCAAGGTCACCGTCTTGCCCGTGCCGGTGGCACCGGCGATCAGCCCATGTCGGTTGGCCATGCGCGGCAGCATGTGTACCTGGCCGGTGAGGCCCCCGCCGATCAGAATCGTCCCCTCGCTCATGGTCGTCAGCCCAGGCGCTTGATCAGCGAAGAGGTGTCCATCCGCCCATCGCCCTGGGCCTGGAGCTCCGCGTAATAGCCGTCGATGATGGTCGTGATCGGCAAGGGTGCACCGAGACGTTCGGCCTCCTTCATGCAAATGGCCAGATCCTTGCGCATCCAGTCGAGGGCGAAGCCGAAGTCGAACTTGCCGGCGGCCATGGTCTGGCCGCGGTTCTCCAGCTGCCAGCTCTGCGCGGCCCCATGACGGATGACATCCACCACCTGGGCGACATCCAGCCCCGCCTTGCGGGCGAAATTGATGCCCTCGGACAGCCCTTGCAGCAGCCCGGCGATGAGGATCTGGTTGACCATCTTGCAAACTTGGCCGCTGCCGGCCGGCCCCAGGCGCTGGCACTGCTTGGCATAGGTCATCAACACCGGGCGGGCGATGTCGAATACCGCCTCGTCGCCACCGACCATGATGGTCAGCTTGCCGTTCTCGGCACCGGCCTGACCGCCCGAAACGGGGGCATCCAGGAAACCGATATGTTTCGCCGCGCAGGCGGCGTACAGCTCGCGTGCCAGCTCCGCCGAGGCGGTGGTATGGTCGACCAGGATGGCGTCCGACTCCATGCCGGCCAGCGCGCCGTCGTCGCCGTAGACCACCGAGCGCACATCATCGTCGTTACCGACGCACATGAGCACGATCTGGGCGCCCTCGGCCGCCTCGCGCGGGGTCGGCGCAGACTGCCCGCCGTGGGCGGCCACCCACGCCTCCGCCCGCTTGGGGCTGCGGTTGTAGACGGTGACCTCATGACCGGCGGTCTGCAGATGTCCGGCCATGGGGAAACCCATGACACCCAGGCCTAGGAACGCAAGCTTCATCGGACGTACCACCTCTTGTCGTATCGCCGGAGAGCCCGGCGCTGGTTTTGGATAATCAGTTTGCGCGTCAATCCTCGGGCAGAGGGATGACGTCGGTTTCGCCGGGTACCGGCTCGAAGCGGCCCTCACGCCAATCGCGCTTGGCCTGTTCGATCCGCTCGCGCCGGCTGGAGACGAAGTTCCACCAGATGATCCTGGGCTCCAATGCATCGCCGCCCAACAGCATGACCCGGCTGTCCGCGGTGGCATCCAGCCGCGGCAGCACATCCGGCATCAGTACCGCACACTCGCCAGCCGAAACGGTTTCGCCATCGACAGTCAATTCGCCCTCGGCCACATAGACGGCACGCTCGGGATACTCCGCGGGCAGCACGATACCGCGGCCCGCCGGCATGATGGCATCCAGATAGAACAAACGGGAGAACACCGTCACCGGTGATTCGTGACCGAATGCCGAGCCGGCGATCAAGGTGAGGCCCACACCATCGCGCTCGAAGCGCGGCAGGGTCGCGGCGCCATGGTGGTGGAAGGCCGGTTCGACCTCCTCATGCTCAACGGGTAGTGCTACCCACGCTTGTATACCGTGCAGACGCCCGCCGCTGGCCCGCCGCTGCGGATCGGTGCGCTCCGAATGCACGATGCCGCGCCCAGCCGTCATCCAGTTCACCGCACCCGGCTCGATGGCCTGGAACACACCCAGGCTGTCGTGATGCAGGATCTGCCCTTCGAACAGATACGTGACCGTGGCCAGCCCGATATGCGGGTGCGGCCGCACATCCAGCCCCTCGCCGGGCGCAAAGGTCTTTGGCCCCATGTGGTCGAGGAACACGAAAGGCCCGACTTGACGACGACGGGCAAACGGCAGGATACGGCGGACGGAGAACCCGCCCAGGTCACGTTCGCGCGGGGAAATCTTCAGGCTGATGGCCGACACGTCGTGGTCTCCGATTGTCGATACGGCTGTGTATGAAGGTTATAGACGCACTTGCGCGACGTCGATGAATCGACAACACTCCGATTCTTCATAAAAAACCAATCAACTTACTATTTGACAGGGAGGTCCTGTGCGGGTCCGCACCTTTGCTCCGTTGATATCGTTTGTCTTGCTGGCTGCCTGCACCAGCGTTCCCGACTTGACCGAAACCCCCGTCGGCGTCGCCGGCCTGAACATCTATCTCCCCGCGCCCGAGGGCATGGTGGGCGTGGCCGGAGACACCGACAGCCAGCGACCGCGCAATGCCCAACTCAAGGCAATGGGGTTCCGTCCGCTGCGCCATTTCCTGACTCCTGTCGATGCGGTGCGCGCCCAGCGCGGCCTGCCGATGGGCAGTTCGTTGGAAGGCAACGTGGCAATCCTCGAAGCGTACAGCGCCGAACGCTTCAGCGATGCCGACCTGGCCCGCTTGCAGGCGAGCGTGCGCGAGGAGGTGGCCGAATTCAAACCCACCGCGGTGGAACCCGACGAGGAACTGCGAGCGGCCTGGGAGGTACAGACCGACACCCGGCTTTCGCTGGCGTCCATCGACATCCAAGCCATCGAGTTCACTGTTGCCGCCGATGGCGACGATCATATCTGCACGCTCGCTCGCACCCGTCAGGTGTCCAGAAGCGAGGCGATCGCCTATGCAGGGTTTCATCAGTTCTACAGCAGCGACACCTTCGAGTGGTTCGAGTGCTGGATGCTGGTCAATCAACGCCTGCTTCACCTGTCCCTGGCCGATGAGTCCGATAGCGGCAGTCGCGAACGTCTCTCATCCGTCATGAGCGCGTGGATGGACGCCATCCGCCAAGCCAACCGCAACCGTCGGATGCAACCGGCCCCCGCCGGCACCTTGACACTCTACCGCCCGCCATCGCTTCCCTTGGAGTCCGTTCAGCGCGTGGACGGCCAGAGCTGACGTAGCGTCCGGCCATCCGTAACAGTTGAAGGTCAGCCCCTCGCCCTGCGCACACCAACGGCCAGTTCCGCGACCAGTGCATGCACCGCGGTGACCGCCTCCTGGGGGCTTTCGGCCTTGGCGACCTGGTCCACCAGCGCCGAGCCGACCACCACCGCGTCGGCAAATCGGCCGATGACCTCGGCCTGGGCGGCACTGCGAATACCGAAACCCACCCCCACCGGCAGGTCGGTGTGGCGCTTGATGCGCTCCACCGCCGCCTGCACCTTCTCAGGCGTGGGTGCGGCGGCACCGGTAATGCCTGCGACGGACACGTAGTACACGAAACCCGAGGTGTGGGTCAGCACCTTGGGCAGGCGCTTGTCGTCAGTGGTCGGCGTGGCCAAGCGGATGAAATGGATGCCCGCCTGCATGGCCGGCACGCACAGTTCGTCATCTTCTTCAGGCGGCAGATCGACCACGATCAAACCGTCCACACCCGCCGCCCGCGCATCGGCCAGGAAGCGCGGCACGCCATAGCGGTAGATCGGGTTGTAGTACCCCATCAGCACCAGCGGTGTGTCGGTGTCGGTGTCGCGAAACGCACGCACCATCTCCAGCGTGCGGATCATGGTCTGGCCGGCATGCAGTGCCCGCAGGCTGGAGGCCTGAATCGCCGGGCCGTCCGCCATGGGGTCGGTGAACGGCATACCCAGCTCGATGATGTCGGCTCCGGCAGCCGGCAAGCCCTTGAGGATCGCCAGGCTGTGGTCGAAGTCCGGATCGCCCGCGGTGACAAAGGTGACCAGGGCCGGTCGGTTCGCGGCCTTCAAGACGGCAAAGCGGTTGTCCATGCGACTGGCGGTCATTACAGCGTCTCCCCCAGGTGGTGAGCGACCGCGAACACGTCCTTGTCACCGCGCCCGCAGAGATTCATGAGAATGATGTGATCCGCCGGCAACGTGGGCGCGATCTTCTGCACATGGGCCAAGGCATGCGCAGGCTCCAGCGCCGGAATGATGCCCTCCTGGCGGCAGCACAGCTGGAAAGCCGCCAGCGCTTCGGTGTCGGTGACCGAGACATAGTTCACCCGGCCGGACTCGTGCAACCAGGCGTGCTCGGGGCCGATCCCCGGGTAATCCAGCCCCGCGGAGATCGAATGCGCATCCACGATCTGCCCGTCGTCAGTCTGCAAAAGATACGTGCGATTGCCGTGCAGCACGCCTGGCTGGCCGCCGGTAAGGCTGGCGGCGTGCTTGCCCGTGGTCACGCCCTCGCCGCCGGCCTCGACACCGATCATGCTCACCGATTTGTCATCGAGGAAAGGGTGGAACAAGCCCATGGCGTTGGAGCCGCCGCCGATGCAGGCCACCAGCGTATCCGGCAGGCGCCCGGCCTGGGCCTGGATCTGCTCGCGGGCCTCGCGGCCGATCACCGATTGGAAGTCGCGCACCATCGCCGGGTACGGGTGGGGACCGGCCACGGTACCGATGATGTAGAACGTGTCCTCGACGTTGGTCACCCAGTCGCGCAGGGCCTCGTTCATCGCATCCTTGAGGGTGCCGGTTCCCGAGGTGACCGGGATGACCTTGGCGCCCAGCAGCTTCATGCGAAAGACATTGGGGCGCTGACGCTCGATATCGGTAGCGCCCATGTACACCACGCAGTCCATGCCGAAGCGGGCAGCCATGGTGGCCGTGGCCACGCCGTGCTGGCCGGCACCGGTCTCGGCGATGATGCGCTTCTTGCCCATGCG
>CBFGWV010000172.1:0-10225 GCA_965652545.1 uncultured Candidatus Competibacteraceae bacterium
GGCGGAGGTTGAGCGCCAGAGCCCCCAGAGCCGTCACACCGCCGACACCCGCCGCGTCAGCACATGAAACCGCCAGGTCAGCAGCGACGCCGACACACTCAGGCCCGCGATCAGACCGATCCAGAAGCCATCGACACCCATCCCAAACCCGCGTCCCAGCAAAAACCCCATGGGAATCGCCACCCCCCAATACGCCAACACCGTAATCAGCATCGGCACCTTGGTGTCCTTGAGACCCCGCAGCGCACCCGAGGCACTGACCTGTGTACCGTCGGACACCTGAAACAACGCCGCCAACAACAGCAAATGCGCAGCCTGGGCCGCCACCGCCGGATCCCGCGTATACAGCACCGCAATCCAGGGCGCCGAAATCGCAATGAGCACCCCCATGCAAAACATGAACATCGCCGCCATGCGAATACCCGTCAGACCGGCGAACCGGGCATCCGCAAAACGCCCCGCCCCCTGGGCATGGCCGACCCTCACCGTGGCCGCAAGACCCAGGCTCAGCGGAATCATGAAACTCGTCCCCGAGACATTGAGCGCGATCTGATGGCCGGCCACCACCACCGGCCCCAGATTGCCCAGAAATAACGCGATCAGGCCAAATGCCGAGGCCTCGGTGAAAATGCTCATGCCGATCGGCACACCCAACACCAGCAACTGACGCAGAATCGCCGGTTGCGGGCGGCTGAACCCGCGGAACACCCGTACATCCCGGTAATGCGGGTGACGATGCACATACCAGCCCAGCGCCAGCGCCTGAATCCACATGGCGATCGCCGTGGCGATTCCGCAACCTCGGGCGCCCATCTCCGGCAAGCCCAGCCCACCGTAGATCAGCAGATAGTTGGCCGGAATATTGACCAGAAGACCGAGGACGCTCGCGGCCATGATCGGACGGGTATGGCCGAGTCCCTCACTATAAAAGCGCAAGGCGAGGAAGCAGAACGTCCCCGGTGCACCGAAGGCCAACGCACTCAGGTAATCATGCGAGAGGTCGACGATGCCTGGATCCACCGCCATCCAGACCATCAGCGGCGAGAGGTTCCAGAGAATGACGATCACCGGCAGCGCCAGCGCCAGTGCCAGCCAAAGACCCTGGCGAGCCATCGGCGCGATATCCCGCCGCCTGTCTTCACCTACAAGATGCGCGACCGATGTCGACAGGGCGAGCAGAACGCCAAGACTGAAGAGCATCAGCGGATTCCACAGACCGCTGCCCACCGCCACGGCTGCCAGCGCATCCGGGCTGTAACGCCCCACCATGATGGTGTCGGTGAGCGACATGCCCATATGTGCCAGCTGGCCGGCCATCAACGGCGCGGCGAGGCGAAGCTGGACGGCCATTTCGGCACGACGCTGCCGTGGCATTTCGGTCAATCCGGTAACGAATGGGGCCGGCGAGTGTAGCACCTGGGCCCTGCCCATTTCGCTTATCCCATGGCGTATCCGCAATAGGGCTTGTCAGGCGGACCTCGGCATCGGATGCTGTCACTTTGAGTCGTGAGATTCATACTGCCCGTATCTTGGGCGCAACATCACCGGCCCCCATTCATGCTCGCACGCCCTGAACTGATACTGATCTGCCTGATACTGGTGGCGCTCGCCAGTATGCGCCGGCAGACCCTCGTGTCGATCTGGCTTCTCGTGCTCGTGGCCAGTGTGGGCCCGCTGGAGGCCGCATTCGCCGACGGTGGCGACTGGCGCGCCAAAGCACAGGGGCAGGCGGCGCAAGCGCGCTGGAAGACATTCACCGATGCGGGCAACTGGTTCCTGGCCCGCGGCGAGGACGATCAGGCGCTGACGTACTACCAGGAGGCCCTGCGTGCGGCGCGCGAAGCCTTCACGATGGACGACGAGCGCTTGGCCGACGCGTTGATCAGGGTGGGCGAACTGGAGCTGGAGCCGGACATCGCCCGCGATGCGCTGAGCGAGGCCCTGGGCATCCAGCGGCGGGCACTGGGCAGTCAGCACCCAGCTGTCGCGCGCACATTGGAATCCATCGTCTGGACCTTCGACCACGATGGCGGCAATGCCGAGGTGGTTTCGGCATTGATGCGCGAGGCCGTAGCGATCTGGCGCGCGAGCAACGAGCCGATCGAGCTCGCCCGGGCGCTGCGGGTACTGGCCTGGGTGTACGAAGCCAATGGCCATCCCGGCGATGCCGGTCCGCTGTACGAAGAAGCGCTGAGCCTGGAGATAGCCACCCTGGGCGATGCCGATATCCGCGTCATCCTGGCGCGCGAGAACCTGGCCGAGTTCTACCTGGACCAGGAACGTTTCGAGGATGCCCAGGCCGTTCTGGAGCGCAAGCGTGACGCACACCTGCGCATGCCCGTCGTCGATTTCTACAATCTCAGCCGCACCGAATCACGACTGGGCTGGACCCACCTGCGCCAGGGTGATCGTGTGGCGGCCGAACGCTACTATCAGCAGGCGCTGGCGCATCTGAACGATGCCATCGGGCCGCGTGACAGCACCTTGCATGTCCCGCTGTTGCTCGACCTTGTATACCTGCACGCCAGCATCGGCGACTTCGAGGCGGCAAGTCCGTACTTCCATCGCGCACAGCAGATCATGCTCGACGCTGGCTGGCAGCCGCCGGGGCAGGGTGGCGTCATTTCACTGTCCAGCAACGATGAGGGGCTATCGGGACCTGCCCGCGCGCAGGCCGATGCCGTGCGGATGATGCTCAACTACGCCGGTCTGGAGCTGGACGACTAAGCCAGGCCTCCAGAGCATCATTGACCGGTTGCGGCTGCTCCAGGGTGGACAGATGGCCGCAGCGGTCGAGGTTAACCAGCGCCGCATCGGGGATGGCGCGCGCCAGCTCAGTCTGCCACGCCAGCGAAATCATCCGATCCTGCCGGCCCGCAATCACCAGCGTGGGGATCGCGATCCGCGGCAGCAGCGGCCGGCTGTCCTCGCGATGCATGACCGCCGTCTCCTGGCGGATGAACACCTCGCGCCCCACGCGGCGCGACATCGCCATGATGCCCTCGGTCAAGTGATGATCGTCCAGCCGATCGGGATGGATCAGCAAGGGCAGCATGGTCCGGCTTACGCCGAGAAACCGGCCCTTCGCCGCCAGTGCGATGAAGTCCTGGCGGACCGCCGTCTGCTCGGCCGTGTCGGGGTGGGCGCTGCTGTTGAGCAAGGCCAGGCGTGTGAGCCGCTGCGGGGCTTGTCGATAAAGCTCCAGGGCGAGGTAACCGCCCATGGACAGGCCGGCCACCGCGAAGCGACTGGGCGCACGATCGAGAATATCCCCGGCCATGGCGGCGATGCGGTCATGATGAAACGGCTTCGCAACGATGATCGTTCGGCTCTGGCCGAAGTGCGCGATCTGCGGCGCCCACAGCGCCTCGTCACACAAGAGGCCTGGAATCAGCAGCAGCGGTTCGGGTGTCGGGTTCTCGGGCATGATCAATCGCCCAGAAGCACACGTTTTGCCTCATTGACCCTGGCGGCCAGCACGTCGGAGCCGCCGTGGTCCGGGTGCACGCGCTGCATGAGACGGCGGTGTGCGGCGCGAACGGCCTCGGCGTCGGCACCGGCTGAAAGCCCGAGCACGGCCAGGGCTTCCTCCCGGCTCATGAGGCCGTTGGCAGCGCGGGGCGGTTCAGTGGGCTCATCGCGCCAGTCGGGGAAATAGCGATCCAGAAAACCCTCCAACACCGCAACCGACTGCGCATCGTCATGGCAATCACCCAGCAACTGCCGCAACTGGGTCAAGGACAAGTCGCTCAGGCGCTGGCCGGTGAAATGGCCTCGCAGCACCTCGCCGTCCATATCGCCGTTGGCGTGGTTCAGGCTCATATGCAAGAAGGCAGTGTGAACCTCAGAGCGTTGCGGTCCGGCGGTACCGGAGGATCGACCGCTGCCGGCGCCCGCCCCGAACACCTTGTGCGCCTGGGAGGCGACCGCCAGGATGCGGGTCAGACGGTCCGCAAGCGCCAGCAGCAAGGGCAGGGCGGCAAGCAGCACGTTCGCGCCCCGTGCGATCAGCCACACCGCCAGCAAGGCCGCCAGTGCAATGCCCAGTGACCGCATCCAACGGCGGGCGACAGCCGCGCCACGTTGCTGACCGACCCGCCAGAGCAACCAGGCGCCACCGGCCACCCCGAGCAGTAGCAGGAAGCCCGGCATGACCTACTTGCCGCCCAGTTGACGGGTCAGCAGCGGCACATCGCCGCCAAGCGTCGCCGCGGCCCGCTCCAAGGCCTTCAGACCGCCGCTGGCATACACCGCCACACCGCGCAGCAACCGTCGCAACTGATCGGCACTGCCGGCATGAAAATGGCAATACGCCCCGCCACTGAGGCGGGCGATGTCGGGGAATACCGCACGCGCGGCAGGGTCGTCGCCCTCCTGGAAAACAAACACCGGCACATGGAGCACACCCAGCTCACCCGCGGTCCGCAGCAGTGCATCGCCCTGTTCTTCCATGCAGTCGCCGACGAAGCACACCGCATTGACCCGCTGGCGACGGGATTCGGCCCGGGCATGTGCCAGCACGCGTTCGATCTGCGTCAACCCGCTCTTGCAGCGGACGCCGGCCATGCGGTCGACGAGCGTGTGCGCATCGCGTGCCCATTCGCTGACGTGGAACTCCTGAGCGCCCCCGTACCAGGCCAGCTGCAAGGCGAGGCTGCCGGTTTCGGCGGCGGCCAGGAACATGTCCTCTTGCAGGCTGCTGGCCAGATCCCAGGTCGGCTGGCGACTGGCGGTGGCGTCGAGGGCGAAAAGCAGGCGGCCGGTCGGCGCGCCGCGCACGGCGGGAGGTGATTGCCGCGCCCGGCTCAGGAAGGACCGGATATCGGCATCGGACGATGGTTTGACGGGAAAGCGATCGCTCATGGCCTCTTCATCGTACTGGATGGCGGTGGCGGATGTCCCTCCGCCACCGTCTTGGACCATGCGCGGGCGCACTTACTTCATCGTGGGCATCACGAATTCGGCACCGGCGCGCACCCCGGTCGGCCAGCGGGTGGTGACCGCCTTCATCCGAGTATAGAAGCGCACGCCTTCGGGACCATGCATGTGATGGTCGCCGAACAGCGACGACTTCCAGCCCCCGAAGCTGTGGAAGGCCATCGGAACCGGAATGGGCACGTTGACGCCGACCATGCCGACCCGCACGTTCTGAACGAAGTTGCGTGCGCAGTCGCCATCGCGGGTGAACACGGCCGTGCCGTTGCCGAAGGCGTGATCGTTCACCAGCTTCAGCGCGCTGTCGTAGTCGGGTACGCGAACCACCACGAGCACCGGCCCGAAAATCTCCTCCTGGTAAATGCGCATGTCCGAGGTCACCTTGTCGAACAGACATCCACCGAGGAAGAAGCCGTTCTCGTGACCGGCCACCGTCAGCCCGCGGCCATCGACCACCAGCTCGGCGCCTTCGGCAACCCCTTGATCCACATAGCCGCGCACCTTGGCCAGGTGCTGGGCAGTGACCAATGGTCCCATCTCCGCGCTCGGGTCGGTGCCCGGGGCCACCTTCAAGGCGCGCACCTTGGGCGCCAGGCGCTCGATCAACGCATCGGCGACCGCATCGCCCACCGCCACCGCGACCGAGATGGCCATGCAGCGCTCGCCGGCCGAGCCGTAGGCGGCACCCATCAGGGCGTCCACGGCCTGATCGAGGTCCGCATCGGGCATCACGACCATGTGATTCTTGGCCCCGCCGAGGGCCTGCACCCGCTTGCCATGGGCACAGCCGGTGGCGTAAATGTACTGCGCGATCGGCGTCGAGCCGACAAAGCTCACCGCCTGCACGGTGGGGTTGGTCAGCAAGGCGTCGACCGCCTCCTTATCGCCGTGCACCACGTTGAACACCCCATCGGGCAACCCGGCTTGCTTGAGCAACTCGGCAAGCATCACCGGCGCAGACGGGTCGCGCTCGGAGGGCTTGAGGATGAAGCTGTTGCCGCAGGCCAGGGCCATCGGGAACATCCACATCGGCACCATGGCCGGGAAGTTGAACGGCGTGATGCCGGCCACCACGCCCAGCGGCTGGCGGAAACTGTGCGCGTCCACACCGGTACCGACGTTGTCTGTGAACTCGCCTTTGAGCAGGTGCGGGATACCGCAGGCGAACTCCACCACCTCGATACCGCGGGTGACTTCACCCAGGGCATCGGCGTGCACCTTGCCATGCTCCGAGGAGATGATGCGGGCCAACTCGTCGGCATGCTGGTTCAGTAACTCGTTGAACTTGAACAGCACGCGGGCGCGGCGCAGCGGCGGGGTCGCCGCCCAGCCGTGAAAGGCCGCCTGCGCGGTGTCCACAGCCGCATTGACTTCGGCGGTCGTGGCCAGGGGGACCACGGCGGTCTGCTCGCCGGTGGCGGGGTTGTACACCGGCGCGCTGCGCTCGCTGGCACCGTCCACTCGGTGGCCGGCGATCATATGAGGGATCATCTGGGTCATGGCGCGCACCTCCTCAGGCTGCGGTCTTCAGAACATCGGCCAGGGTGCCGAACATGGCGTCGATATGGGCCTTCTCGAGAATCAACGGCGGCGAGAGCGCAATGATGTCGCCGGTGGTACGGATCAACAGCCCCTTTTCATAGCATTTGAGGAACACATCGAAGGCTCGGGCGGTCGGTTTGCCGGGTATCGGTGCCAGTTCGATACCAGCGATCAGTCCGAGGTTTCGCAGGTCGATGACGTGCGGAAGGCCTTTGAGGCTGTGCACAGCATCCTCCCAATAGGCGGACAGCTCGGCGGCGCGCTGGAACAGCCCGTCCTCCTCATACACATCCAGTGTGGCCAGGGCTGCGGCGCAGGCCAGCGGATGCCCGGAATAGGTGTAGCCGTGGAACAGCTCGATCAGATGTTCGGGGCCATTCATGAAGGCATCGTAGATGTGCTTGCGCGCAAAAACAGCACCCATCGGCACGGTGCCGCTGGTCAAGCCCTTGGCGGTGGTGACCAGGTCCGGCTGCACATCGAAATAATCGGTGGCAAAGCTTGCGCCCAGGCGGCCGAAACCGGTGATGACCTCATCGAAGATCAACACGATACCGTGCTTGTCGCAGATCTCGCGCAGCCGCTGAAGATAGCCGCGTGGGGGGATCAGCACCCCGGTGGACCCGGCTACCGGCTCCACGATGACTGCCGCGATGGTCGAGGCATCGTGCAAGGCGACGATACGCTCCAACTCGTCCGCCAGATGGGCACCCCAGGCCGGCTCTCCGCGCGAGAAGGCATTGTGTTCGAGGTTGTGGGTGTGCGGCAGGTGGTCGACACCGGCGAGCAGCGGGCCGAAGAACTTGCGGTTGCTGACGATACCGCCGACAGAAATACCGCCAAAACCGACACCGTGATACCCGCGCTCGCGCCCGATCAGCCGCGTACGCGTACCCTCACCCCGTGCGCGCTGGTAGGCGATGGCAATCTTGAGCGCGGTGTCCACCGACTCGGAACCGGAGTTGGTGTAAAAGACATGGTCCAGATCGCCGGGCATCATCTGCGCCAGCCGCTCGGCCAGCTCGAACGCCAAAGGGTGGCCCATCTGGAAGGCCGGCGCATAATCCATGGTCGCGGCCTGGCGCTGGATGGCCCCTACGATGCGTGGGTCGCCATGACCGGCGTTGACGCACCACAGGCCGGCAGTGCCATCGAGGATGCGGCGTCCGTCGTCGCTGGTGTAGTGCATGCCCTCGGCAGCCACCAGCATGCGCGGGTTGGCTTTAAACTGCCTGTTGGCGGTGAACGGCATCCACAACGCCTCGAGGGGCTGTGATGAGCTGGGCGAAGCGCTGGCCGGGGACTGCATGATGCGACTCCTGAAACGACCGGGGATGAATGCGCAGGAGTCTAGCATGTTCAATATTTTGAGCAATGCGTCTTTGTGCGCTTTAATTAATGCAGTGCGGCAGCTGTCCGCCGATGACGGAATGATCGGAATACAGAGCGAATGAACCAAACCACAGCGCTACCGGCCGAACCGGAAACCCCTGCCGCGGAGATCAACCTGGGTGAGCGCCTGCGTGCGCTGCGCGAGGCCTTCGGACTGTCCCAACGCGCATTGGCCAAGCGCGCCGGCGTGGCCAATGGCGTCATCTCCATGATCGAGCAGAACCGCACCAGTCCCTCGGTTGCTACGCTCAAACGTATCCTCGACGGCATTCCGCTGTCATTGGCCGAATTCTTCACCCGCGACCTGCCCGGCGCGGCGCGCATCGTCTATCGCGCCGCAGAGCTCGCGGAGATCGGTGCCGGCGGCTTTTCCTATCGGCAGGTCGGCACCGATCTGCACGACCGGGCCTTGCAGATTCTCCACGAGCGTATCGCGCCCGGGGCGGACAGCGGTGCGGAGATGCTCAGCCACGAGGCGGAGGAGGGTGGCATCGTGCTGCGCGGGCGGCTTGAGCTGACCGTCGCCGGGCAAGTGTTCGAACTCGGCCCCGGCGATGCGTACTACTTCGACAGCCGGCTGCCGCACCGCTTCCGCAATCTCGGTGAGGAGCCCGTCGAGGTGGTCAGCGCCTGCTCGCCACCGAGCGTGTGAGGACGGCTTTGGCCAGCGTACAGAACCCCGTCCTCACTGATCGGCGAGGTGGCGCTGGATGGCGTCCGCCGATTCACCGACCCAGTTCTTGGCCACGCTGGCTTCGATGAGTTTCTCCGTCGGCCGGCTGATCTTGGCACGCAAGTGGCCGAGAAACCGCGGCTCGGCAACCAGGACCAGCGCATCGAAGGCCCCTTGTGTGCGGGCCTTGTCCAGGTGATCGCAGACCTCCTTGGCAAAGCGCTCGGCATGGGTTTCCTTGACGGTGTTCTCCGGCATCGTCTGGCGCATGGTACGGGTGCTGTTGTCGTGATCGTCGAACACCTCGCCCTTACCTCCGGTGCGCAGGTCGCCCGGGTGCAGTCTTGATTCTGGATGGGCGAGGTCGGCGACCTCCTGTAAGGGCGTACCGAACGAGGCTTGCTCGAAAATCCGGGCACGGCTTGCATCGGCCACGACTATCCATTTGTCGGTCATCGTCAGTCCTCTTGGAGTTTCAGCCGCCAGTCGTCAGCTCGACCTTCACCCAGCCGCTGCGGCGGGTGTCGAACGCCTTGTAGGCTTCAATGACATCGGGTAGGGGCTCGGTCTGAGTCAGCATGGCCGCGGGGCGCAAGCTGCCGCCGCGAATACGTTCGAGCAGCTCGGGCATGTAGCGGCGGTGATTGCAGTTGCCCATGCGCAGGGTCAGGTTGCGCTGCATGGCCGCGCCGATGGGGAAGTGCTGGTGTTGGGGCGGGTAGACGCCGATCAACGACACGGTACCGGCCTTGGCCACGCCATTCACCGCCCAGTTCAGCACTTGTGAGGGCGCGCTTCCCGGCTGCCATGTGTCGCCATCGGGGTTGGTCTTGGGCGCGACGGCCTCTATATCGTTCTGCCGCTGCTTCTTTTCCGTCGACGAGGCTTTCCCTTTGGGCGCTTCGGCATCGACACCGACCGCATCGACGGCACAATCGGCGCCGGCGCCGAGGGTGAGTTCGCGGATCGCCTCGATCGGGTCATCGACATTGAAGTCGATGATCTCCGCACCCTGCTCGCGCGCCATATCCAGGCGATCGGGCAGGCAGTCCACGGCCAACACCCGGCCGGCGCCCATGTGCCTGGCCGCATCGATGACAAAAAGGCCTACGGGACCGCAGCCAAAGACCACTACGGTCTTGCCGGGTTTGATGGCGGCAAGATCGGCACCGAAGTACCCGGTCGGTGCAATGTCCGACACCAGCAAGGCATCGTCGTCGGAGACCTCATCAGGCACTTTGACCAGGCTGGCGGCCGCGTGGGGGATTCGCGCGTACTCGGCCTGCAAGCCGTTGAACGGCCCAGTTGACTCCGGACCGCCGAAGAAAGCGGTGCCGGCGAGCTTCCCGTTAGGGTTGGCCTCGTCGCATTGCGCGTAATAGCCGTCCCGGCAGTACACGCACTGGCCGCAGGAGATCGTCGAGGGCACCACCACCCGATCGCCTGGGGTCAGGTTGCGCACGCGCTTGCCGGCGTCCACGATCACCCCCACGGCCTCGTGTCCGAGCACCGTACCGGGCTTCATACCCGCCAGGGTGCCGCGGACCATGTGCAGATCGGTCCCGCAGATGGCGCTGTGTGTGATTTTGATGATCGCATCGTCCGGATCGGTGAGTTTCGGTTCGGGGACATCGTCCAGGCGGATGTCACCCACATCATGAAACACGACGGCTTTCATGTTCG
>CBFGWV010000173.1:0-10213 GCA_965652545.1 uncultured Candidatus Competibacteraceae bacterium
TCAGCATGGACAGTATGGTGGGCAAGGACTTCGAGGCCGGGCTGGCCAATCTCAAACGGGCGGCCGAAAGTCAGCCGGAGCGGATCGGGGCGCAGGTGTGAGAAGTAAGAATAAAACGCGCGCTGATCGGGTCAGCGCGCTGGGTTGAGCCTGGCGAAGAGGCAATGGGTTATCGGGCTGGCGGATATTCCTCGGGTATGCACTGCCCCGGGGGGAGTGCGATCAGCGGGATCTCATCGTGGATCTCGACGTCATCGATGGCATACCATTCTTCATGCATCTGACTGTTGTCATAGGTTTGGAAAAAGTCGTTGCCACCGATGGCGACTACGTTCCATTTGACCATTTCTGTCGTTCGATCTCCACGGACCCAGGGGATTTGGTGGTTTTGAAAGATCAACTCGTCGTCGAACCACTGCATTAACGTACCGTCTTCGGCATTGGGCGCGGAGTTCATCCTTACGTAGAAGGCGACCTTCGTCCACTCGCCGGCTCGGCCGAATACCTGCTTGTGTTCTACAAGTTGGTTCATATTGTCGGTGATGAAGCCGCCATTGAGTTTGTCATCGATCTCCGGCGTTTTTTCCTCATAACCCATACCGATCGTTTCAGTGGTGAAATTCAACGACAGGTCACCGAGGAACGACATCTGGCGGGGCAGGTCTTTGATGTCGCCGTTGTAGAAGGCATAGTTCTGGCCATGTGGACCGCCCCGTAAGGAGACGGCGTTTCGCTGGCCGTAGGTGCCGTTGCTATAGTCCCATATCGTCACGGGGCCAGAGGCACCATCTCGGCCGTACTTGAATATGGACTTGCCCGAGGCAGGGTCCCAGCTATACATTCTGAACATCTTCGATGTATAGCGCTCCGTCCATTCCGGCGAGAAGCGGACCCAGAAGCTCACGTAGAGCTCGTCGTAACCTTCTTCGAAGTGTTTGGCCAGGATGCCGTCGGAGTTCCAGTTGTTCCAACCCAAACTGTACGACTCACGCCACCCGACGAACGATTTGCCTTGTCCGCCCCTGGCCTTGTCGACGTTGGATGACAATACTTCAAAGGCATCATGATGGTTCGGGTATCCGGTCGACGGCGACCAGACGTCTTCTCCGTTGCGACGGTGTGTCCAGCCGTCCAGGGTTAATGGGCTCGAACTGGTATAGTCCGGCTGTTCGTCGAAATTTTCTTCAAAAATAAGGTCTGCGCGTGCTGCGCTCGATAACGCCGTGCCTAAAACGAGAATGGTGGCCCGCTTCAGTGGGTGGTTGATCGTCGGTCTCATCGCTTTCTTTATCTCCCTATGAAAAAAGTATAAATGGGCCGTCCACATCCTGCCGCTGTCAGACAGGCATGACTACGCTATTGCATTTGCACCCAAATAGACCATATCAGCATCTTCGATCACCACGTAAGTTACGAACCTACCTCAATATGTCTCGAAAAATGCCAGATTCGTATCCTGAAGACGGGGGTGGTACAGGGGGCGTCTGTAAATGTCGCGGGTGAGCACGTACCGGCAGGACCTCTCGCGATCTGGGGGACTTAGTCTGCGAGAAGCGTGCTTGTACGGCCGCGGAGACATGATCAGGCCCGTTGAGAAACGTGCCCCCCGCGGCGGGTGGACGCCGGCAGCTCGGGTGATCATTCGACAAATTGCCCCGATTTGGTGCAATCGTCCGTAGATGTTACAGTCGCTGCAAACAACCATTAACAGGAAACGCCATGCCTGTACCCGATGCAATCGGCCCGGAGACGGCCGCTTTTGGGGGTGACGTACCCGATTACAAAACCATGGAGCAAGGCATTCATGAAAAAATGGGGCAGAATCTTCGAATAGTTAGAAGACAGCTTGGCAAATCTCGTGATGAACTTGCGAAAATGGCGGGGATATCGCTGAGCCAATACCGTCGCTACGAAGAGTGCCGCGATCTACCCACGCTATACTCGGCACTCAACTGGTCTGTGGGAACCGGCGTCCCAACACATTGGCTGTTCACCGATACGGGCTATAACGATTTTGTGGATGTGGAGATTCAATCGGCCTGGATACCGATCATTCATTTCGCTAACTGGGCATCTGATTCGGCACTGTCGGCTTTTCAGACGGCAGTGGAGGGGCTTGTCGGTGGGGAAAAGCGCGAGCGGTTGGAAAGCTATAAGGCCCCGTCGCTGGAGGACTGCCGACAAAACATCGCCGGTGACTATTTCACGACTCTATCCGAGCATCTGCGTAATTTCCGCCGGATGGCTGCGGTCTCGCAGGATACGATGGCGTATCAACTTGGCATTTCGACCGCCGCCTACAAGCGCTATGAAGTACCGGGGCGGATTAACCGCTTTGGCATTCACCTGATCATGCGCTTCTGGGTGGCCACCCGGATCAGCCCGCTGAAATTGACCTGCCACTCGCAGGTTTTTGCCTATCGGCAGCAGCAGAACCGCAATTTCGCCATCCTGCTACCCCTGCTGGCCTCGCTGACGCCTGGACAACTCGAGCGGGTGAAGGCGCTGGCGGCAGTGCTGTCCACGATGAACCCGGCCTCCGGCCAATGTTGCGACGCCAGGCGAACATGCCTTCTCACGGAGCACTAAGATAGTCGGGTTTGGAGATTGCATCCATGCAAGGGAAGGTTTCATGACCGTCGATCAGAAAGCCAAGGCAGAACAGTTTCGTGCCCTTCATGAGCAGGACGGGGCGTTCATCATCCCCAACCCCTGGGACGCGGGTACCGCCCGCATCCTGGCCGCATTGGGTTTCAAGGCCTTGGCGACCACCAGTGCAGGTCATGCCTTCTCCCTCGGGGTACCTGAGGGTGCGGTGACTTGGGACGATACGCTTGCTCACTGCCGGATGCTCGTTGCCGCCACGGACCTGCCCGTGTCCGCTGACCTGGAGAAGGGGCTTGGCGACTCGCCGGAGAGCGCTGCGGCGTCGGTTTGTGCAGCGGCGGCCACCGGGCTTGCCGGCTGCTCCCTGGAAGACCATACCAAGCGCCGGGACGCGCCGATCTTCGACTTTACGCTCGCTGTGGAGCGAATCGCGGCGGCGGCGGAAGCGGCCCGCGGGCTGGCGCATGATTTTGTCCTGACAGCCCGCTGTGAGAATTTCCTGTGGGGCCGGCCGGATCTGGACGACACCATCCGGCGTCTGCAGGCATTCGAGAACGCCGGTGCGGATGTGCTTTATGCGCCCGGCCTTCGTGATCTGGACACCATCCGTCAGCTCTGCGCCGCCGTCACCAAGCCGGTCAATGTGGTCATGGGGCTGCCCGGCACCGTATTCGATGTGCAGCAATTGGCCGAGGCTGGGGTGAAACGCATCAGTGTGGGGTCGGCACTCTCACGCCTGGCGTACGGCGCCTTCATCAAGGCAGCGCAGGAGATGCAGCACGCAGGCACGTTTACGTTTGCGTCCGAGGCGATCGGGTTTGCGGAGATTGAGCGTTATTTCGTGTAGACGCCGCGGCAGCCGTCTGGGTGGATGGTTACCGTCCGGGTGTGATCCGCGTTCCTCGTATGGCGCCATCAGCGGGTCTCAGGCGCAAGTGCCAGATACGACGATGATGAATTCGGCTCTCGGCGTTAGCTCCCTGATCTTTTCCATTTCTTGCTCTATCCATGACCGGTGTTTGTACTGTCCGTTGGTTGGCCAACGGATGGTTACCCGTCCGTGCTGAGCCCGGAGATTGGCGCCCCTGGCGTCGTGCTTCATTGCGGGGAGTGTATTCATATCACTCTCTCCGCGGCCAAGCCGATTGTCCAGGCAGCGCTCGCTGTCGGAGTGAGGCATACCATCGGAGACTTGACAGCCAAGGCGGTAAGGCTTAGAAAACCATTCGGTTAAATAAAAGACATCTAGATCTGGTGACAGAAGGCAAAGGAGGCACAACCCATGCCGGATACACCGCAAAACTACCCCGAAGTCGTACCCCGGGAAACCTGGCTTGCGGCGCGCAAGGTGTTGTTGGAGCAGGAAAAAGCCCATACGCGTCTGGGCGATGCCCTGAGCGCCGCGCGGCGGCGGCTGCCGATGGTTCGGGTCGACAAGGATTACCGCTTCCATACCGCTCAGGGTGAGGTGAGTCTGCTGGATTTGTTCGAGGGCCGGCGTCAGCTCGTCGTTTACCACTTCATGTTCGACCCGGACGATCCGCCGCCGGGCTCGTCGGGCGAGCCCTGGGAGGAGGGCTGTTCGGGGTGTTCGATGGTCGCCGACAATATCGGCCATCCGGCGCATCTGCATGCGCGGGATACCTCATTGGTTCTGGTGTCGCGTGCGCCATTGGCGAAAATCGAACCGTTCAAGCAGCGCATGGGGTGGACGCTACCCTGGGTCTCATCCCATGGCAGCGACTTCAACTACGACTTTCACGTCACCTTGGACGAGTCGGTCGCGCCGGTGCAGAGCAACTTTCGCGACAAGGCAGAGCTGGAGGCGCGTGGCGAGAACTGGTATCCGGGCGAACAGCACGGGCTGAGTGTGTTCCTGCGTCGTGAGGAGGAGGTCTTCCACACGTATTCGACGTATGCCCGCGGTGTGGAGCAGTTGATGAGCACGTTCATTTTTCTGGACCTGACGCCGTTCGGGCGGCAGGAAACGTGGGAGGACTCGCCCGCCGGTTGGCCGCAGACGCCGACCTACGGCTGGATGCGCCACCACGACCGGTACGGTGATGCGGTGGATGCCTCGGGGAGCTGTTGCGACGGGAAGAAGGCATGATTGGTTGCCCCAACTCTGGCGCCGATGGGTATCGCTTGCGCTCAACCCACCCTACATTGCAGTCCGACAGGCTCCTAGTAACCGACGAACCACAGATAATCCCCCGCCCGCACTTCCAGGGCATTGGCGCTGGCGCGGTCGATCTCTATTCCCGCGCTGTCGGTGTAGCGGATGCGGGTGCGCACGGCGCGAAAGGCGCCGGCCGCTTCGGTGCAGACCAGGCAGTCCTCGCCGGAGACCTCCGGCCGGATGCCGGTCAACTGCCGCCGCCGCGCGGTGGTGACGGTGCGGATCTGGTCGCGGCGGCAGTGCACCGTCGGCCCGGCGTCGAACACATCGACACAGCCCTCGAAGCTGAAGCCCTCGCGCTTGAGCAGGGCCAGGGCGGGCGCGGTGGCCGGGTGCGGCTGGCCGATGACGGCCTGGGCGTCCTTGGGCAGCAGGCTGACGTAAACCGGGTGCTTGGGCATGAGGTCGGCGATGAACTGGTACTTGCCCTGGGCACTGAGGTAATCGGCCTTGGTGAAGTCCATCTCCAGGAAATGCCGGCCCAGGTGATCCCAGAACGGCGAGCGCCCCTCGGCATCGGTCACCCCGCGCATCTCGGCCATGACCAGGTCGTTGATGCGCTCGGGAAAGGCGGCCATGAACAGAAAGCGCACTCGCGAGAGCAGCCGCCCGTTGCCGCCCTGGCGGTAGTCGGGGTGCAGGAACAGCGTGGCCACCTCGGTCGAGCCGCGGTACTCATGCACCAGATGCAGCACCGGCACCGGCACGTAGCGGCCCAACTCGTGTGAGGTGTGCGCCAGGTGCAGCAGCTTGAAGGAGTACACCGGCCGCTTCACGCCCACGGTGGCCAGAATGCCGCAGGTGCCGGCCAGCTCGCCGGCCTCGGTGTCCTCCAGCACGAACAGGTAGGACTCATCGCCCGGCGCGGTGATGTCGGTCCGCAGGCTCTGCTCCGAGGAGGCCACGCGTACGCCCCAGCGCTCCGGGTCGGTTGGCGTGTTGGTCATGCCGGGGCCGGCGGCCTGGCCGAGCTCGCACAGGCGGGGGATGTCCGCGGCCCGCGCCGGCCGGATGCGCATCATCGCCGCGTCAGCCTTTGAGTGCCGCGAGCACGCCCGCCTCGGCCCGCGCCAAGCCTTCGTCCAGGTCGGCATCGCTGATGTTCAGCGGGGGCAGAAAGCGCAGCACGTTCGGGCCGGCCTGCAGGATCAGCACGCCGTGCGCCAGGGCAGCGGCCATGCAGTCGGGTGCGCGGCCGGCGAAATCGGCGGTCAGTTCGGCACCGATCATCAGCCCGCGCCCGCGCACCTCGCGAAACACGCCGTGTTGTTCGCCAAAGGCGGTGAGGCGGGCACGTACCTGCCGGCCGAGGGTCTCCACCCGCTCGAGCAGGGCGGGGTCGGACAAGCGGCGCAGGGCGACGCGAGCCACCGCGGCGGCCAGTGGATTGCCGCCGAAAGTGGTGCCGTGGCTGCCCGGTTGCAGGGCTTGCGCGGCTTTCTCGCCGACCAGCAGCGCGCCCACCGGGAAGCCGCAGCCAAGCGCTTTGGCCAGGCTCATCACGTCCGGCTCGATGCCGTCCCAGGCGTGGCAGTACAGTTTGCCGCTGCGGCCCATGCCGCATTGGATTTCATCCAGCATCAGCAGGGCTTGGTGCGTATCGCACAAGGCGCGCAACTCGGCCAGAAAGCCGGGTGCGGCCGGGGTGATGCCGCCCTCGCCCTGTATCGGCTCCAGCAGCACGGCGCAGACGCTGTCGTCGAAGGCCGCGCGCAAGGCCTCGATATCGTTGAACGGCAGGTAGCGGAAACCAGCGGGCAGGGGCTCGAAGCCCTCGTGATACTTGGGCTGGGCGGTGGCGGTGACCGCGCCCAGGGTGCGGCCGTGGAACGAGCCGGTAAAGGTCAGGATGGTGCGTTTGTGCGGGCCGAACTGGCGGCTGGACCACTTGCGCGCCAGCTTGATCGCCGCCTCGTTGGCCTCGGTGCCGGAGTTGCACAGGAACACCCGCTGTACCCAGTCGGCGGAGGCGACCAGATCCTCGGCCAGGCGGATGGCGGGCTCGGAATACCAGGTGTTGCTGGTGTGCCAGAGCGTGTGCGCCTGTTCGATCAAGGCGCCGAGCAGCTCCGGGTCCTGGTGCCCCAGCGAGTTGACCGCAATGCCGGCCCCCAGGTCCACGTACTCACGGCCGTCCACGTCCCACACGCGGCTGCCTTCGCCGCGCGCCTGCACCAGCGGTCGCTGCGCCACATTGGGGACGAAGACGCGCTTGGCGAGATCGACGAGGTCGCTGGTGTGGTCGGGGTGGGACATCGCGGGCTCCGGTAGCCGATTCGGTTGTAGGCAGGGAACGATACCGGCAGTTTACGGCAGTCGCTAAGGCCAATTGTGTCGCCGCAAGCGGGGCCGGCGACGGAATCGGCCGTTTGTGCGGCCGCCGGTGGCGAGGTTCAGCCGTTGGCGTCGTTCAGGCCGGGTAATAATCGGTCCAACGGCCAGCCGGCGAACGGTTTGGTCTGGGCCAGCACCACATGGCTGCTGATGTGGTCGATGGGCGGGCCGATGGACAACAGGCGGTCGGAGAGGGCGTCGTACTCGCCCATGCTGCGGCAGGCGAAGCGCAGGATGTAGTCGAAGCCGCCACTGACCTTGGCGCAGTCGATGATCTCCGGTATGCCCCGCACCGCGGCATCGAAGCGCTGGAAGTCCTCCGGTTTGTGATGGCGCAGGCGTACGGTGGTCATCACGGTGATGGCCTGGCACAGCCGCTCGACATCCACATCGGCGTGGTAGCCGCGCACGATGCCCTCGGCCTCCAGCCGCCGCAGCCGCTCCAGGCACGGCCGCGGCGACAGGCCGACGGCCTCGGACAAGGCCTGGTTGGACAGCCGGCCCTGGCGTTGCAGCAGGCTTAGCAGGCGAAGGTATATGCGATCGAGTTGCAACGGCGTCGCCCCCGGTTGACAGGACAATGGCGCATCCGGCCACTATGCTCCACCGAAAGTCGGATGCCGGCAGATGGATGCGCCGCTGATAAAAACACCATCATACGAGAGACGGGTAATGACAGAGACCACCAACGAACCCGCGCTGCAGGTCACCGACCTGCATAAACGCTTCGGCAGCATCGAGGTGCTCAAGGGCGTCTCGCTGCATGCCAACGACGGGGATGTGATCTCCATCCTGGGCTCGTCGGGATCGGGCAAGAGCACCTTCCTGCGTTGCATCAACCTGCTGGAGACGCCAAATGCCGGCGAGGTGCGGGTCAAGGGCGAGCTCATCAAGATGGGCACCGACCGCAAGGGCGACCCGATGCCCGCGGACAAGCGCCAAGTCGAGCGCATCCGCTCGCGATTGGCCATGGTGTTCCAGAGCTTCAACCTGTGGGCGCACATGACCGTGCTGCAGAACGTCATCGAGGCGCCCATCCACGTGCTCGGCGTGCCGCGGGCCGAAGCCATCGAGCGCGCCGAGGACTTGCTCAAGAAGGTCGGCCTGTACGAGCGCCGCGATTACTACCCGGCGCACATCTCCGGCGGCCAGCAGCAACGCGCCGCCATTGCCCGCGCCCTGGCCATGCACCCGGACGTCATGCTGTTCGACGAGCCCACCTCCGCCCTGGATCCGGAGCTCGTCGGCGAGGTGCTCAAGGTCATGCGCGATCTGGCCGAGGAAGGCCGCACCATGATCGTCGTCACCCACGAGATGGGGTTCGCACGCGAGGTTTCCAGCCAGGTGATCTTCCTGCACGAGGGGCGGGTGGAAGAGCGCGGCACGCCCACCGACGTGTTCGTCAACCCCAGCTCCGAGCGCTGCCGTCAGTTCGTCTCAGGCACGCTGAAGGGTTGATGCGCCGGCGAACCGGCGCCGGGCCGTTGTGGTCTGAGCGTAAGACGTCGCCGGTTTCGCGCTGATGGCTGGCCGGCCGTCGCGCAAGGCCCGCTTCATGGATGACGCCGGGGCCTGCGAGGCTCGAGGGGGACTACGGTCAAGGAGATTGCCATGAGCGCGTATCAACATATTCTGCTGGCCCTGGACATATCCGAAGACGCCATGCACGTCGGTGAGCGTGCGGCGGAGATCGCCCGCTCGTCCGGGGCAAAGATCACCGTCTTGCACGTCGTGGACGAGCCCAAGATCGAGCGCCGTGCCGGCTGGGCGGTGCCGGTGGATATGGGCGCCGCCGTGCCCCGTACCCCTACGGGTCACGTACCCCCTGTCATCGAAACTGCACTGGAAGAGCCGCGCCGCGCGGTCGAGCTGATGGTCAACCGCCTGGGGCTGGCCAATGCCGACCCGCTGGTCGTCGTGGCCTCATCGATCAAGGGGACTATCCACGAGGTCGCCAAGGACGCCGGCGCCGATTTGATCGTCGTCGGCAGCCATGGCCGCCATGGGCTTGCCCTGCTGTTCAGCGGTTCGACGGCGAACTCCGTCCTGCACGATGCGCCCTGCGATGTGCTCGCCGTGCGCGTGAAGGACTGACCGGTCCGCTAGCTTCGTTCGGCCGCCAGGCGCACGCCCAGGAACACCAGCACCGACCCGCCGGCGGCGCGCAGCACACGCTGCATGCCGCCGCTGCGGGCCACGCGCTTGTGCACGTGGCCGGCCAGGAGCACCGCCACGATGTCGGCTGATGAAAACAGCACGTTGGCCATCACACCCAGGATGAGCGACTGCAGCCAGATCGGCAGCGCGCCGGCAGGGTCGACGAACTGCGGCAGGAAGGTGACGAAGAACAACGCCGTCTTGGGGTTGAGCACCTCCACCGTCACGCTGTCGAAGAACGCCCGCCGCGGCCCGCGCGCCGCGGCGGGTGCGGACATGGGGCCGGTGTCCGGGCGCCGCCACAGCTGAATGCCCAGCCAGATCAGATATCCCGCGCCGACGAGCTTCACCACCATGTACAAGGTGGGTACGTGCGCGAACAGGGCCGCCAGCCCCAGCGCCGCCCCGGCCACATGCACGTTGGCGCCCACATGAATGCCCAGCACCGCCAGGAAGCCCGCCCGTCGCCCACGCGACAAGGTCTGGGCAGCGGTATACAACAGCGCCGGTCCCGGCATGTAGGCAAAGATCGTCGCCGCGACGACGAAGGCGATGAGCACGTCCAACCCGGCCATGGGGCACCTCTCCTCAACGAGCGAGGGTCCAACATGCCCAGCACGCCGGTGGACGTCAAGGCGTCACCGCGTTCGTTGGCGGCTGGTGATGGCGCTGTCGCGGGTGCCCCCTCTCCCCCGGCCCCTCCCCCGCGAGGGGGGAGGGGAGTGGGTGCCGCCACTGCTTTTGGAGGCCTTGCCGGGCATTGGAGGGTGACGGCGGCGTTGGGTATTCGGTACGGGCGGGGCCAGCGCAGATTCTGCGGATCGGGCTGCAAGCCCCTCCCCGCGAGAGGGTGGGGAGCAGGTGCTGTCACTGCTTTGGGGAACCTTGCCGGGCATTGGAGGGTGACGGCGGCGTTGGGTATCCCGTACGGGCGAG
>CBFGWV010000174.1:0-10202 GCA_965652545.1 uncultured Candidatus Competibacteraceae bacterium
CCGAAGTTGCCCTCGGCGTTTTCGAAGTCGATCGGGTTGACCTTGTGCGGCATGGTGGACGAGCCGACTTCACCGGCGACGACCTTCTGCTTGAAATAGCCGACCGAGATATATCCCCACACGTCGCGCGCCAGATCGGTGAGCACCGTGTTGGCGCGGGCGAGGGTGTTGGCGTACTCGGCGATGTAGTCGTGCGGCTCGATCTGGATGGTGTACGGGTTCCAGCTCAGGCCCAGCCCCTGTTCAACCACGCCGCGCGCCAGTGCCGGCCAGTCGACGTCCGGATAGGCCGCGTAATGGGCATTGAAATTGCCCACCGCGCCGTTGAGCTTGCCCAAAATGGCCACCTGGGCCAGTTGTTCGCGCTGGCGGCGCAGGCGATACGCAACATTGGCGATCTCCTTACCCAACGTGGTGGGCGAGGCCGGCTGCCCGTGGGTGCGCGAGAGCATCGGCTGGTCGGCGAAATCGTGCGCCATACCGGTGAGCTGCTGCTCGATGCGTGCCAACGTCGGCAGCAAGACCTCGTCGCGCGCCAGTTTGAGCATGCGTCCGTAGGCGAGGTTGTTGATGTCCTCAGAGGTGCAGGCAAAGTGAAAGAACTCGCTGATCCGGCGCAGTTCGGCATCTTCGGCCACTTGCTGCTTGAGCCAGTATTCCACAGCCTTCACATCGTGGTTGGTGGCCCGCTCGATGGCCTTGACCGCATCGGCGCAGGATGCGTCGAACTCGCCCCCCAAGGCGCGCAGGCGGGCTTTGGCCCCCTCGCTCAGGGGCGGGATTTCAGGTATCCCAGGGTGGTCGGCCAAAGCCTCCAACCAGCGGATTTCCACCTCCACGCGCTGACGGATCAAGCCGTACTCGCTGAATATCGGGCGTAGGGGGTCGGTCTTGGTCGCATAGCGACCGTCCACGGGTGACAAGGCCGTGAGAGGTGAGAGGTGCATGGCCGCTCCACAGGCAAGGCAGGGTATTCGAGGGCGCGTAGGATACACCAGACGGGGTTTTCGGTTTTCGGTGTTCGGCTTTCTGTCGGATGAGAAGACTACCCCGAAGGGCTCGGTTGCGTGACGATGAGTGCGCACGACGTCTGGAAACCTTGAAAACCTATGCTCCAAACATTCGAACTCCATCCCCGCCTGGCAGCGGACACCGAACTGGTGCTCGACACCGCAGTCTGCCAGCTCCGTCTCCATCACGATGCCCGTTGGCCCTGGCTGGTCCTGGTGCCACGCCGCCCCGATGTCGTCGGTTGGCATGACCTGGCGCCGGACGATGCTCACGCCGTGCTCGACGATATGCTGCACGCGGCCCGCCTTCTGGAGCGCCTGCTGAGGCCTGATCGTGTCAATGTCGGTGCCCTGGGTAATCTCGTGCCCCAGCTGCACGTCCATGTCATTGCGCGGTTCGAAAACGACCCCGGTTGGCCCGGGCCGGTTTGGGGCTTTGGCAATGCCGCCGCCTATCCTGAGCCCGCGCGCGGCGCATTCATTGAACGCTTGCGACGGGCTTGGGCCGAACCCGCATAGAACGCCCTCATCCCGACAAAGGAGTCCCTCGCCATGGCACAGATGCGAATCGAACACGACGGCTACGGGGAGGTACGCATCCCGGAGAATGCCCTGTACGGTGCCCACACTCAGCGTGCCGTCGACAACTTTCCCATCAGCGGGCTGACCCTGCCACCCCGGTTGATCCACGCCCTGGGCGCGCTGAAAGCCGAGTGTGCGCGGGTCAACGGCGAGCTCAGTCTCATTCCGGTGAATAAAGCGGTGGCCATCGCCCGCGCTGCGGACCGCGTCGCCGCCGGCGAGCATGACGACGCCTTCCCGGTGGATGTGTTCCAGACCGGCTCCGGCACCAGCACCAATATGAACGTCAATGAGGTCATCGCCGCTCTGGCGGCTCAGGAGGGCGTGACGGTCCATCCCAATGACGATGTGAATTACGGCCAGAGCAGCAACGATGTCTTCCCCACCGTGTTGCACCTGGCCGCCGCCGATGCCTGCGCGCAGGTACTGCTGCCGGGATTGGCGGCGCTTGCCAGGACGATTCGCGGCCGCGCCGAAGAACTGGACGACGTCACCGTCACCGGTCGCACCCATTTGATGGACGCCATGCCGGTGCGCCTGTCCCAGGTTCTAGGTGGTTGGGCCAGTCAGGTCGAGGCGGCACAGCAGCGGGTCGGGCAGGCGCAGCATCGGGTATGCGCGGTGGTTCTCGGGGGTACGGCGGTCGGTACGGGTATCAACACCCATCGTGAATTTGCCGACATGGTCTGCCAGCACCTCGCTCGTCGGTTCAACCTGCCCGTGCGGGTGACGGACGACCGCTTCGCCGGCATGTCGGCACTGGATGAGGTGGTCGGCCTCTCGGGCGCGGTGCGCACGGCGGCGGTGGCCTTGATGAAGATCGCCAACGATTTGCGCTGGATGAACTCCGGCCCGATCGCCGGGTTGGGTGAGATCAGCCTGCCGGCCCTGCAGGCCGGCTCGTCCATCATGCCCGGCAAAGTCAACCCGGTGATTCCCGAATCCGTCGCCATGGTCTGCGCCCAGGTCATCGGGCACGACGCCACCATCGCGCTGGCCGGGCAGTCGGGTAACTTCCAGCTCAACGTCATGTTGCCGGTGGTGGCCTACGACCTGGTCAATGCCATCGAATGGCTGGGGCGGGCGGCCGCCGTTCTCGCCGACAAGGCCATTGCCGGCTTCACCGTCAACCGCGAGGCAATTCAGTCCCGATTAAGTCGTAATCCCATATTGATAACCGCGTTGAATGCGCGGGTGGGATACGACCTGGGAGCCAGGATCGCCAAGACCGCTTATGCGCAGGGGCGGCCGCTCATCGATGTTGCGGCCGAAATGACCGAGCTGGAGCGGGGGGAGCTGGAACGCTTGCTGGACCCCGACCAGCTCACACGAGGCGGTATACCCGGCTAGGTGGTTACAGTGATGAACACGCGATGGCTGTGCGCAGTATTCGGGTTTCTGATGATGGCGCCGAGCGCGATGATCAATGCGGATGTCGTGCGGGCAGGGCTGCCCGCCAGCGCTGCCTGCCTACCCATGGCGCAGGCGGGGTTGCACCGGGCGGTACGGGTGCCAGGCGACTGCGAAGGCGGCCTGATCAAGACCGACCGCAAATACGGATCGGGCGACGATGACAGCCAATGGTGGGACAAACGCGGCCGCGACCGGCGCTGGGACGATGACCGCAGGCATCACCGCCGCTGGGACGATCAACGGCGGGAAGGACGGTACCGGCGCGAACCGTTCCGCGACAATCGCTGGCGTCACGACGACGATGATCGCCGCTACCGTTATGACGGTCGCCGCGACAAGGACGACGACGATGATGACGACTGGCGTGATGCCGCGGTTGCTGCGGCCGTGATCGGCGGTGTCGTCGTGCTCTCATCGATGATGGATCAGAATGGCGCACCGCCCCCATCTTATGGGGCGCCCCCCTCCGCGGTGCCCAACTGGGCCGTTGGCCGCTTCCGTGGCTACAATCGGGCCGCCGGTCAGCAGGTGGAGCTGGACATCCAGCCCAACGGTCAAGTGGTCGGCTATGCTGGCGGTGTGCCTGTCAACGGCGTCTGGAACAACGGTCTGCTGAACATGGCCGGCTACCAGTTCGAGGTCATTCCGCAGAGCGATGGTTTCCGCACACGCCCCGTCGGGGATGCCAGTCGCGAGGTTTACTACCAGCGGGTGTATTGAGCATGGTCTATTCACATGCACTGTCGACCGGTCTTCTGCTTATGGTCTGTGCGCTGCCGATCGTGGCTCATGCCCAGGCCAGCGGTATCTTTCGCGGCACAGTGACCGATGAGGGCGGCGCCGGACTCTCCGGCGCCAAAGTCACCATCGGGCCGGAGGGTGGCGTAATCCTGCGTGCCACGGAGACGGCGACCTCCGGCCGATGGATGCTTTACGATCTGCCCGGCGCTGGCCCCTACGAACTGCGGGCCACGTTGGAGGGCTATCAGCCGGCACAGCGCGTCGAGGCAGAGTTGAACAAAGGGCAGGTGCGCACGGTGGATTTCGTCCTGCTGCCGACGGTCAACCCTTAGGCCGCCGCGGCGAGGGAGCGTTGCTGGCGGAACCAGTCGACGATGTGCGTCTCCAGCCGGTCTTGAATGGCGCAGACACGTTCGCGCTGTCGCAGCAGGCCGATCTGCTCCATGGGCAACGGCGGAAACCCTTCGTCCGCGCCCAATACGCGAAAGCTCTCCGGTATGGCCGCGCACGGCAGGACAGCGACGGCCAGGCCGGCGTCCACCACTGCGCGGATGCCCGTCAGGCTCATGCAGGTGCTGGCGATACGGTAGGGAATGCCAGCCTCGCCCAGCGCATCCAGCGCCCATTGACGCAACGCGCAGCCGGGATGGAACAAGGCCAGGGGCAGCGGGCGGCGCTCTTCGGTGCAATGCCGGTTGGACCCGACCCACACCACCGGCTCGCGGTGTAACGGAATAACGCCGGGGCGATCGAACATGTTGGACACCAGCGCGATATCGACACTGCCCTCGGCGACGTGGTCGACCAGCTTGATGCTGCGTTCGCAGAAGATATCCACCTGCACCCGCGGATAGCTCTCGGCGAAACTGGCCAGGATGCGCGGCAGGTGTCCGCTGGTGTAGTCGTCGGGCGCCCCGAGCACCACATGCCCTTCCAGGTTGGTGGCACTGAAGGTGGCCAGCGCGTCGCGGTGCGCCTGGATGATCCGCCGCGCATGGCCGACCAGCCGCTCGCCGGCGCCGGTCAGGCGCATGACCCGCCCTTGGCGTTCGAACAAGGGTTGGCCGATCAGCTCTTCGAGCTTGCGCATCTGCATGCTCACGGCCGACTGCGTGCGGTGCACGCGATCGGCCGCGGCGGCGAAACTGCCATGGTCGACGATGGCTAGAAACGTGCGCAGAAGGTCTGAATCCAGGAGCTCGCTCATGGCGACTCTCGCTTCAATTAAACTGAAGGGTGATTAAAGACCAATTCGTTGGACTGAACAATACCCCCGGCGGACACTGGTGCCCATTCCAACCGGAGGATCGCACGATGAACCCATACTTCCTCTTTGGCGCCATGGCCGGACGCCCGGTCCTACCCACCCCCACGAGCGAGCCGGACAGTGGTCGTTGGCTGTACCTGCTCATCGAGCGCGCTGCGACGCTTCCAGGATTTCGCCGCCAGACGGGCAAGCCCGCCCCGGCTCGCCCGGGCCAGGCGACACGGGCACGCCGGTAAGGCGGTACGTGCTCAGGCAGCCAGTTGCCTGAGCACGTAGTGCAGGATGCCGCCGTGCTGGTAATAGTCCCACTCCATGGGCGTATCGATGCGTACCCGGGCGGTGAACGTCTTGCCGCTGGAGGACGTCACCGTCACCTGCTGCGCACCGGGGTGCAGATCGCTGATGTCGTAGGTTTCCTTGCCGGTAAGACCCAGGGTGACCGCTGACTCGCCGTCGGCAAACTGCAAGGGCAGCACCCCCATGCCCACGAGATTGGAGCGGTGGATGCGCTCGTAGCTTTCGGCGATGACCGCCCGCACACCCAGCAGCAAAGTACCCTTGGCGGCCCAGTCGCGGCTCGACCCGGTGCCGTACTCCTTGCCGGCCAGAATGATCAGGGGCACGCCGGCGGCCTGGTACTTCATCGCCGCATCGTAGATGGGCATCTCGATATCATCCGGCTGATAACGCGTCCAGCCGCCCTCTGTGCCCGGCGCCAGTTGATTGCGCAGGCGGACGTTGGCGAACGTGCCGCGCATCATCACCTGATGATTGCCGCGGCGAGAGCCGTAGGAGTTGAAGTCGGCCTTCAAGACCCCGTTTTCCTGCAAGTACAGCCCGGCCGGGCTGTCGGCCTTGATGGAGCCGGCCGGCGAGATGTGGTCGGTGGTGATGGAGTCCCCCAACAGGGCCAGCACTCTGGCACCTTGGATCGGCTTCACCGGTGCCGGGGTCTTGCTCATGCCCACGAAGTAGGGCGGGTGCTGGATGTACGTCGACTCGGCAGGCCAGTCGTAGCGGCGTTGCTGCGGTATATCCATGCCCGCCCACAGGGCATCGCCGGTAAAGACATCCGCATAGCGCTTACGGAACATCTCCCGGTCGATCAGCGCAACGACCTCTTGAATGGCCTTCTGGTCGGGCCAGATGTCCTTGAGGTAGACGGGTGCACCGTCATTGCCGGTGCCCAGCGGCTCATTGATGAGGTCGATATCCGCTCGCCCGGCCAATGCATAGGCGACCACCAGCGGGGGCGAGGCGAGGAAGTTCATCCGCACCTCGGGGTGGATGCGGCCTTCGAAGTTGCGGTTGCCCGAGAGCACGGACGCCACGGCCAACTGGGCGTCCTGCACGCCCTTGCTGATGGGCTCGGGCAAGGGGCCGGAGTTGCCGATACACGTGGTACAACCGTAACCGACCAGTGAGAAGCCCAGCTCCGCCAGGTCGTCCAGCAGGCCGGCACGCTCCAGATAGTCGGTGACCACCTTCGAGCCCGGTGCCAGCGAGGTCTTGACCCACGGTTTGGTCATCAGGCCGCGGCGCAAGGCATTGCGCGCCAGCAGGCCGGCGCCCATGACCACGCTGGGGTTGGAGGTGTTGGTACAGCTGGTGATGGCGGCGATGACCACGGCGCCATCGACGAGCTCGAAGGTTTCGCCCTTGTAGCTGACCGTCGCCGTGCCCAGGTGCTGACGTTCGTCGTCACCGATCGCAGTGGTACCGCCCTCGTCCTGAAGGCGGGCGATATCGTCACGTTCCGTGGGCCGACCCTCGCGCTCGCCCTGGAAGCTGTGCAGATGGTGGCTGATGACCTGCTTGGCCTCGGTGATCGCGATGCGATCCTGCGGGCGTTTGGGGCCGGCGATGCTGGGGACGACTTCACCCAGATCCAGGCCCAGCGTATCGGAGTACTCGGCTTCCGGGCTGTCTGGAGTGTGGAACAGCCCCTGGGCCTTGGCGTAGGCCTCCACCCGTGCGATGTCCTCCTCGTCACGGCCGGTCAGGCGCAGGTAGTTGAGGGTTTCCTCATCGATGGGGAAGATGGCGCAGGTGGCGCCGTACTCGGGCGACATGTTGCCGATGGTCGCGCGGTCGGCCAGTGTCATGGTCGCCAGGCCCGGTCCGTAGAACTCGACGAACTTACCCACCACGCCCTTCTTGCGCAGCATCTCGGTGACCGTCAGCACGAGGTCCGTAGCGGTCGCGCCCTCGGGGAGCTTACCGCTGAGGCGAAAGCCGACCACCTCGGGGATAAGCATGGTGATCGGCTGGCCCAGCATGGCCGCCTCGGCTTCGATGCCACCGACTCCCCAGCCGAGAACGCCCAGGCCGTTGATCATGGTGGTGTGCGAGTCCGTGCCGACCAGAGTGTCGGGATAGGCGTAGCGGGTTCCGTCGCGCTCGTCGCTGAACACGACCCGCGCCAGGTACTCGAGGTTCACCTGATGGACGATACCGGTCGCCGGGGGCACGACCTTGAAATTGGCGAAGGCCTGCTGGCCCCAGCGTAGAAACTGGTATCGCTCGCGGTTGCGCTGGTACTCGACCTTGGCGTTCAGATCGAGCGAGTCGGCCCGGCCGAAGTGATCGACCATCACCGAGTGGTCGATGACCAGTTCCGCCGGTGCCAGTGGGTTGATCTTCTCCGGGTCGCCGCCCAAGGCCTCCATGGCATCGCGCATGGCCGCCAGATCGACGATAGCCGGGACGCCGGTAAAATCCTGCATGACCACACGCGCCGGCGTGAAGGCGATTTCCTTGTCCGCATGATCGCCCGGACGATTGGCAGCCAAGGCCAATATGTCGTCCCGGGTGATGTTGGCACCGTCCTCGTGGCGCAGCAGGTTCTCCAGGAGGATCTTGGTGACATACGGCAGACGGGCAAGATCGCAATGCCCGGCCAGTGCGTCGAGCCGGAAGTAGACATGATCCACACCGCCCACCGAGAGCGTGGAGCGGGCATTGAAACTGTCGGTCATGATGATCTCCCCGTTGTATCCATTCGAGTACCCAAGTGTAGGGGCCGGAGGCGGCGCGGAAAGTTCCGGTTGATCGATGCATGAAAAAGCCGGCGTGAAGCCGGCTTTTTGTGCCATACGCGGGTGTGTAAGGACTCAGGTACCGATAATGCCGCCGTCATCCTTGGTGACGATGACGGTCGCCGAGCGCGGACGGGCGCTGCCGCCGTCCGGCCAGGTCCCGGTGGGGTGCTGGATATTCACGAACATGGTGCGGCGGTCGGGGGTGGTGATGACACCGGTGACCTCGCAACCGACCGGGCCGACCAGGAAGCGCTTGATTTGCCCGGTTTCGGGGATGGCCGCCAGCATCTGATTGTTACCGAACGGCCCGCCGCCCAACTGGCTGCCGCTCATGTCCGTCTGGATCCACAGAATGCCGTTGTCGTCGTACCACAGCCCATCGGGGCTGGCGAAGATGTTGCTGTCATCCAGCGCCTTGCCGCCGTCGGTCAGCACGGCGCTATCGCCGGCATCGCCCGCCAGCACGAAAATGTCCCAGTCGAACGAGGTCGCGGCGACGTTGCCACGCTCGCGCCAGCGGATGATGTGCCCGGTGGCGTTGGCCGCGCGGGGGTTGGCGGCGTCGACCTCATCCGCCGTGCGGTTGGTATTGTTGGTCAGCGTGAAGTACACCTCGCCGGTGGTCGGGTTGACAGCGCCCCACTCGGGGCGGTCCATCGGCGTGGCGCCGACGGCATCGGCGGCGGTGCGGGTGTTGACCAGAATATCGGCCTGCGAGGCGAAGCCGTTCTCGGGCGTCAGGCCGTTGACGCCGGCGACCAGGGCCAGCCATTGGCCGCTGCCGTCCGCATCGAAGCGAGCCACGTACAAGGTGCCGTTGTCCAGGATGTCGCCACGGGTCACCCCGGGCTGGAAGGCATCGCGGCTGACGAACTTGTAGATGTACTCGCCGCGGGCATCGCAACCGGAGTACGCCACCACCGGTTGGCCGGCGACGGCGGGCTGGAAGACGATGCCCTCATGGGCAAAGCGGCCCAGAGCGGTGCGCTTGACCGGCATCGAGCCGGGGTCGTACGGGTCGATCTCCACGATCCAGCCGAAGCCGTTGGCCTCGTTGCGGTAGTCCTCGCTGGCCGAGGCGCCCTTGGGGGTCACGTCGAAGCGCTCGTAGTCGTCACCGGCGACGGTCTCCCAGCCGTAGCGGGTGCTGTCGCCGACCCCGTAGCGGGCCAGCTCACGCGGCGGGTTCTCCGCGTCGGTCTTGAAGTAACCGGCCCAATTCTCCTCACAGGTGAGGTAGGTACCCCACGGCGTGACACCGTGGGCGCAGTTGTTATGCGTGCCGCGGGTCATGGTGCCGTCAGGGCTGTACCGGGTGATGACGAACTCGCTGCCCGCCACCGGGCCTGCGATCCGCATGGGCGTGAACACGGTGATACGGCGGTTGAGATTGGACGGCAGGATCTGCCAATTGCCGCTGGCGCTCTTCTGCACCTCGACGACCGCCACACCGTGGGCGTTCATCTCCTTGACCACCTCGTCCGGCACAGTGCGTACACCGTCGACCTCGGTGGCACCGTTGGGGTGCATGTCGTCCTGCTGGATGTACTCGTGGTTCATCACCAACAGGCCGCGGTCCGAACTGGCCGCGCCCTTGGGCAGCGGGAAGAAGTGCATGCCGTCGTGGTTCATGCCCATCTGCTCGGCCTGCTCGGCGCCGCTGTTGAGCCCGCCGTCGATGTACGCCGGGTAGCTGCCGGTGATGGGCGTACCCCAGGCGGCGAACGGTATGGCGGTGTAGCCGGTGGGTACGGTGATATCGTCGGCCCGGTTGACCATGACGGCCGAGAAGCCCAGCAACGTCGGCTCCACCGACACATCGTCATCGTCGTTGTCGCTGCCGCCGCAGCCGCTGAGCGCACCGCCGAAGAAGCCCAGCGCCGCCAGACCGATACCGCCCCGAAGCACCTGACGGCGATTCAGGCGCGCCTCAAGGATGGTTTGAAAGGGCGTATTGCCCGAGCGGTTGCTCAACGGCTCTTCGCCGCGCTGGAGCATGGCACGCAATTGATCGTTCACCTTGGACACCGGCTAATCTCCCATTGAGCGGATCGTTTTTTGGACCCGCGAACGCTATCCAAGCTGTGCTACGGTCCCGTGGCCGGGCGGTGACGGTTTGGTGATCGGTCGATCGACGGCCAAAAAAAA
>CBFGWV010000175.1:0-10154 GCA_965652545.1 uncultured Candidatus Competibacteraceae bacterium
CCGCCGGCACCCACCAGGCGGTGCTGCTGCCGGCGGGCGAGACGGTGCTGACCTTGCACGGCCTGGGCGTCGATGCCTTGTACGGTCATCTGAACCTGGACAGCGTGGCGGCGATACCGCTGGCGGACGGCGAGGGGCCGGAACATCTGCTGCCCCCCGGCGGGCGTCAGCTGTACACATTCACCATGCCCCACAGCGGGCCGATCGGCATCGGCCTGCGCGCCTCCCGCGACGACACTGACAGCGTGCTGTACGACAGCCAGGGGCGGGAACTCAGCCGCGGCGTGGTGCACATGCCGACCCTGGATCCGGGCGACTACGCCCTGGTGATTAACGTCGCCGCGGCGGGCGAACCGGTGACGGTGCAACCGGTGCTGGTGGGCCTCGTCCCGCCCGCCGACGGCCCGCCCGAGACCGTCATCCGTGACTACCTGCGTCAGGCCGGACTGGTGACCGAGTGATGGCACGACGAACGTTTGTTGCGAGCGTCTCACACGGGCGTGATAATCGTCTCCCGTTGATAGACAATTTTACGGAGGCACCGATGCGTACTGGCAATGACGAACTCTGGTCCCCGAGCGAAGCGGCGGTCGTCGTCGGCATGTCGCTGAAGTCCGTCTACAAGAGCGCGGCGGAGCGGCTGCCGAAGACCATGCTGGTTCGCCGCGGCAACAAACTGTTTCTCACCCGCAGCGGCCTGGTCTGTTTGCGAGTCGACCGCGAGATACCCAAGTCGGTGCCGGTCAATGTCCGCAACGATTTGTACCGCCAGATACGCCACCTTTCTGGCGATCGGGCGGAATACGGGGTGGGCGTCTTTCGCTATGTGATCGATACGGAATCCGCTCGCGAGGCTGTCGATACGGCTGTCGACGCCTATCGGCAAGCCATGTCGATGATCGTCGAACACCCGGACATCCAGGGTGGAGCGGCGACCGTTCGCGGCACACGCATCCTCGCCCATCAGGTCGCGGACCTGTTGGCACAGGGCGTCAGCGAAGCGGAGCTCATCGAGGACTACCCACGCCTGAGCCCAGAGGCAATCGAGGCGTGCCGCATCTTCGCTCGTTCCCACCCGCGGCGCGGGCGACCCCGGAAGCCGGGCTGGCAATTGAAACCAGCACCCGCCGATCCCGCGACCGCCCGACCGAGTCGATAACGATGCACCCCCGCTTCCTGGTCGACGAAAACCTCTCCGTCGCGTTGCCAACGGTGGCACAGGAGCGCGGTTACGAAGCCAGCCATATCAATCATCGCGGCCTTCGGTGCTGGAAGGACTGGGACATCCTGGCTGTGATCGAGCGTGAAGACTGGGTGTTGGTGACCAACAACGCCATTGAGTTTCGAGGACGGTTCCGCAATCAAGCGATCCATCCTGGCGTCATTTTTCTATTGCCCTGCGTTGCTCGAGCGACACAGCTCGAACTGTTCTCAGCCGCGCTGGATGAGGTCGACCGTGACGCCGATCTCGTCAACACGGCATTGGACGTAGCGCTGGAAAACCACACCCCCGTGGTCCGGCGCTATCCCCTGCCATGAGCAGCCCACGCATCCATTGCCCGCCTGCCCTCCAACAGGCCGTACCGGTGACAGACTGATGAGATACCACTTCGCCAAGTCCCTGGCACTGATTGCACTGGTATTGGGCCTGCCCCTGGCTACGTATGCCCAAGACACCGTATCGGCCCCGGTCGTCCAGCCGGCGGCGGGCAATCAGCTCATCCCCGAGCGCTTCCTGCGCCGTTGGGACCCAGTGACGGTGTTCTTCAGCGAGGACACCGGGCCGCAGGCACCCGGCCCGGAGGATGCACCGGAGCGCTACCTGCGCATCACACCGGCGCACCCGGGTGCCTACACCTGGATCAACGCGCGCACGCTGATGTTCCAGCCGGCGGACCCGTGGCCGGCGCTGGCGCGCTTTCGCTTCGAGCACGGGGGTGAGGCGACCACACTGGCGACCTTGATGCACTCGCCGATCGCCAGCGAACCGGCCGACGGCGCGGACGATCTGGACCCGGTAGCGCAGATCCACCTGCGCTTTGCCGACCCGCTGGCGGCGGAGGCGCTGGCGCGGATGATCAGCATTGCGGTACGGCCCTTGCCCGGCGTCGAGGACTCGCCCGCGCAGACCCGCTGGCTGGGCGCTGAGGATTTCGCCGTCAAGGCCCTGGACCGGCATGGCCTGGACGACCCAGCCGATTACCTGGTCAGCCTGCATGAGCCCATCGCCGCCGGCATGCGGGCGGAGCTTCGCCTGCGCTTGGCGCTGGACGATGCGCCGGACCAGGCGTTCCAGACCATCGGTTTTGCCACCGCCGCACCGTTTCGCATCGAGTCCGTCGGCTGTGGCGGCCAGAGCTATCCAATCACCCCGCAAGGGGTCGTCTACAGCCGCGAAAACGCGCTGGCCTGCGACCCGGAGGACCGTCGCGTGCAGCTGGCGTTCTCTGCCGAGATGGCGCCGCTCTCGCCCATCGAGGTGCGCAATCTGCTGCGTATCACCCCGGCGGTGGATGCGCTGGAGATCCAGCAGGATGGGCGCACGCTGTTGGTGGGCGGCCGCTTCCACGCCGATACGGTGTACGAGCTGACCCTGCGCCCACAACCGATCCGCGACCGCCAGGAGCGGCTGCTGGACCTGCGCGCGCCCAGCACGCTGTCGGTGTATTTCCCACCGCAGGCTGCATTCCTGGACGTGCCGCACAGCCATGGCATCGTCGAACGCTACGGCCCGCAGATGCTGCCGCTGTCCGGTCGCGGCGACGAGCGGGTGGATGTACGCATCCACGCCATCGACCCGCTGGACCGCTCGTTCTGGCCGTTTCCAGACGAGCCGATCGTCATCGACGAGGATCAACGCCCACCCGGCCCCGGCGAAACACCCGCGCCGTTCGCGGCGGGCGACCGGTCGATCGACGCCAACGCGCTGGCGCTGCAGATTCGCGCCCTGGGCTCGCCCGCGGTGTCGGACATCGTCGACCTGCCGCTGGACCGCAAGGGGCCGGCGGCGCGCTTCGGGCTGGACTTGCGCGATTACCTCGCCAGCATCAGCGGTGCGCAGCAGCCGGGGACGTACCTCATCGGCGTGCGCCGGCTCGATGGCGGCAGCGAGCGCACCTGGGTGCGCGTGCAGGCCACCGACCTCAGTCTCAGCGCCATCGAGGAAGAGGCCGCGGTCACCTTCGCGGTCACCTCGCTGCGCGAGGCCACGCCGGTCGGCGGAGCCCGCATCCTGCTCGAAGGCTTCCACAACCGCCAATGGACGGAACTGGCCACCGGCGTGACCGACAGCGGCGGCCTGTTCCGCTGGCAGCCGCCATTGCGTCGCTGGGACAACAGCGCCCTGGTGCGCATCCGCGTGGACTACCGCGGCGACCATTTGGTGATGGACGCCAACCAGGCGTTGGAACATTACCAGGACAACCTGTGGCGGAGCGACGGGGAAACCTGGCTGCAATGGACGTTCAGCGCCCCCGCCAGCCGCATACCCGACCCGCAGTACCGCTGCCATCTGTTCACCGAACGCCCGCTGTACCGGCCGGAGGAGAACGTCCATGTGCGCGGCTACCTGCGCCGCCACGAGCACGGCCGCTACCAGATCGTCTCGCCGCCGGCGGACTTGATCGTCAGCGGGCCGAACGGCCTGAACTGGCGCTACCCGATCACCTGGATGCCCAGCGGCGGCTTCTATCACCTGTTCGATGAGGGCGAACTGCCCACCGGCACCTACGACACCCGGGTGGAGCTGCGCCTGGCCGACAAGCGCGTCCTGCCCTGCGGGCAGGTGAGCTTCAAGAAAGAGGCCTACCGCATCCCCCGCTTCGAGGTGCGCCTGCACGGCCCGGACGTGGTGCCGCTGGACCGACCGTTCGAGGTGTCGCTGACCGCCGGTTACTACGCCGGCGGACCGGTGCAGGCGCGCCCGCTGCACTGGCGGGTGACCCAGTTCCCCTACACCTGGACACCGAAAGCGCGCGAGGGCTTCGTCTACTCATCGGACGGGCGCTTCTCCGGCCGCGAGGCGTTCGAGGCCTCGCCGGTGCAGGCGGTACAAGGCGACACCGATGACAACGGCGGCGCCCGCCTGACACTGGACCCGACGATCGAAACCACCGCCCAGCCGCGCAGTTATGTGATCGAGGCCACCGTCACCGGCGCGGACGACCAGACCGTCACCGCCACCAAGCGAGTCCACGCACTGCCGCCGCTGGCCTTGGGGCTGAAGACGCCGCGCTATGTCGAACGCCCCGGGACGATCGCACCGGAGCTCATCGTCGTCGGCCCCGAGGGCGAGCTCATCGCCGGCCAGACGGTGCAGCTGCGGCTGCGCAAACGCCTGTGGCATGCGCACCTGCAAGCCACCGACTTCACCCGCGGCGAGCCCAAGTACGTCACCGAGGTGGTCGATGAGACCGTGTTGGAGCAGACCTTGACCAGCACCGAGGCCGCGCTGACGACGACGCTGCCGGTGCCGACCAGCGGGGTGTACATCCTCGAGTTGGAAACCCAGGACCGGCTGGGCCGGGCGCAGACCGTGGCGGTGGACTTCTTCGTCGGCGGCAACGAGCCGGTGACCTGGTCCAAGCCGCCGGCAAAGGTGTTCACCGTCACCACCGACAAACCCGACTATGCCGCCGGGGAGACCGCGCGCTTCATCCTGCAAAGCCCCTTCCAGCAGGCCCGGGCGCTGGCCATCGTCGAAACCCCGCAGGGCTTCCGCTATCAGTGGGTGAACGTCGAGGGCGGCAGCGCGGTGTTCGAGTGGCCCATCGATGCCAGCCACCTGCCCAAGTTGCCGGTGCACTTCCTGCTGATGCGCGGACGCATCGGCGATGCCCAGCCAGCCGGCACGCTGGACCTGGGCAAGCCGACCACGCTGGCGGCCACCGCCTGGGTGGAGGTACGGCCGGAAGCCAACCATATCGAGGTCACGCTGGAGCACGCGGACAAGGCCCAGCCGGGCGATACCGTGCCGATGACCATCCGCCTGGCCGACAACCGCGGGCAACCATTGGCCGGCGAGGTCACCCTGTGGCTGGTCGATCAGGCGGTGCTGGCGCTGGCCAAGGAACAACGCCTGGAGCCGCTGCCGGACCTGATCGTCCATCGCGATTCGCTGATGCGCCTGCGTGATACGCGCAACCTGAGCGTCGGCTTTCTGCCCTTTGAGGAGGCCCCCGGTGGCGACGGCGAGGCCGAACGCGGCGGCGATGTGCTGGACAACACCACCGTGCGGCGCAACTTCCAGACCGTGCCCTACTACAACCCGGCCATCGTCGTGGACGCCAGCGGTACGGCGACGGTGAACATCGCCCTGCCGGACAACCTCACGGTGTTCAAGATCCGCGCCAAGGCCACCAGCGGGACCGACCGTTTCGGCGTGGCGCGCAGCCAGATCGCCGTACGCCTGCCGGTGATCGTGCAGCCGGCGCTGCCACGCTTCGTCCGCCCGGGCGACCGTTTCATCGCCTCGGCCATCGGCCGCATCGTGGAGGGCGGCGACGGCCCCGGACGGGCGCAGCTGCGCATGGACGGGCTGATTTTGGAGGACGATGAGATCCGTGACTTCACCTGGCAGGGCAGCCAACCGCTGCGGCTGGATGCCCAGGTCAGCGTACCTACCCCGCCGTACGACGCGGACGGCCGCCTGACGCGAACCTCGGTCAGCGTCACCGTCGGCGTGGAGCGCCTGAGCGACCAAGCCCGCGATGCCTTTGCCGTAAGCCTGCCGCTGCTGCCCGACCGGAGCCCGGTCGTCCGCCAGCGGGTCGACCACTTGGACGGCACCACCCCCGTGACCCTGCCGGCGCTGGACGAAGCGGTCCGGCCGGGCACCTTGCGGCGCATGCTGTGGGTATCCGACCAGCCGGCGTTGATCGAAATGGCCGCCGGCCTCAACCGGCTGATGGCCTTGCCTTATGACTGCACCGAACAGCGCATCAGCCGGGCACGGGCGCTGATCGCCACGCGCCGTTTCCAGGCATTGACGGGTGACCCGGGCGAGACCGTATCCGGCCAGCCGGTGGAGGATACCCTGGCCTGGATCGGCGAGGCCGTGGACGGGCACGGGCTGGTGGCCTACTGGCCCGGCGGGCGGGGCTATGTGTCGCTGACGGCGTGGACGCTGCGCTTCCTGACCGAAGCGGAACGCGCCGGCCACCGCTTGGACCCGGCGCTGGTCGCGCAGTTGAAACAGAGCCTGCAACAGGCGCTGCGCTCCGACTACACCCGCTTCATCGACGGCGAGGCCTACGCCGAGCGCGTCATGGCCCTGGCGGCCCTGGCCGCCGCCGGCAGCCTCGACGGCGGCTATGCGGCCGAGCTCGCCCGCCGCGCCGACACCTTGGACGCCGAGGGCATCGCCCTGGTGCTAGAGGCCTTGTACGGCAACACGCCCGGGCAGGCGGGGACGGTGGACGCACTCCTCGACCGGCTGTGGCAATCCCTGGTGTTCCGCCTCCAGGATGGGCAGGAGATGTACGCTGGCCTACAACGGCCGCAGACCCTGCGCAACCCATTGATCCTGCCCAGTGAAAGCCGCACGGTGGCCCAGGCGCTGGGCACCTTGAGCGTGGTCGACCGCGACGCGGCACGCACCCAGGTGCTGGCTGATGCGCTGGTGCGACTGGGGCGGGGCGACGGCTGGGGCAACTCGAACGCCGACGCCGCCGCGCTGCTGGCGCTGGCGGGGTTCCTGCACACCGCGGAGGGCGGTGGCCCGGTGCGCCATGCGGTGACCGTCGCCAGCGGGGAGGACACCCGGGTGCTGACCCTCGGCCGCGACGCCCGCATCGCACGCTGGGTAGGGCTGGGCGCCGAGGCGGTCGCGCTGAGCGCAGACAGCGACGACGACGCACCGTTGATCGTGCGCAGCGAAACCCGCTACCTGCCCGCCGCCGATGGCAGCCGTGTGCGGTCGGCGTCACGCGGTTTCGTCGTCAATCGTCACTGGCAGCACCGGGTGAATGCCGATGCACCGTGGGTGCGCGTGCACATGGAAGCACCCGGACAGGCCTTGCAGGTGCCGGTCGGTGCGGTCATCGAGGAGCATGTGCAGGTAATCACCGGCGAGGACCGCACCCATGTGGCCATCACCGTTCCGCTGGCCGCCGGGTTGGAGCCCTTGAACCCCAACCTCGCCACCGCCCCGCCGGATGCCGCGCCCAGTGGGCAGATCACCCTCGCTCCGTCCTATGCCCGCTACCAGGACGACCAAGTGGCATTCTTCTATGACGAGTTGCCGAAGGGGACATACGACTTTTTCTTCCGCACCCGGGCCACGGTGGCCGGCGAGTACATCCAGCCGGCAGCCGAGGCGGCGCAGATGTACCACCTGGCGGTGAACGGCAACTCGCACGGCGCGCGGGTGATCGTGACCCCGGCCGCGGCGCCGTAGACCGGCATGACACGGCTGTTGGACGCCCCCGTGGCCGGGGATGCTGCCGGGCTCACCGGGACCGAGCTCACCGGGACTGAGGTCATCGCCGGGTCCAGACCGGAGCCACCCCCTGGGATCACCGAGTTGTACTCGGTAGCCGGGCAACGCCCGGCTGGAACCCCGGCGAGGTCCAGCGACATAGCGAATAGCGACGAAACGGGCGAAGTCCTGCAGACGGCCGGCTTACAGCCGGCTACCGAGTACAACTCGGTGATCCCAGGGGGTGGCAACGGCAGAGCGCGGCAACGCTGGCGGAAAGAGCCAGCAAGATTCGGACGGGGTTTTCCGCCGGGTGCACGGCGACTGGTCGGCTGGCGCACGCTGCCGCTGGGCCTCCTGACCGCGCTTGCCCTGCTCGTCGCCCTGGCCGCGCCGCGCGCCGGTCTGCTGGAGATCGCACCCGGTCGCTTGCTGCTCGATCGCCACGGCGCCTTCCTGGCCGAGTTTCCCGCCCGTCTGGGCGACGGCGAGCCTGCGGAACTGGGTTACTGGCCGGTGGACGCGCTGCCGACCCGCGTCGTCGCCGCCACCCTGGCTCTGGAGGACCGGCATTTCTGGTCCCACCCGGGTGTGGATCCGCGGGCAGTCGTGCGCGCGGCAGGCCAGAACCTGATCGAGGGCGAGCGGGTATCCGGTGCCTCCACGCTCGCGATGCAGGTCGTGCGTATGCAACACCCGGCCCCGCGCACCTATTGGAACAAAGCCCTGGAGGCCACCGCCGCGCTGATCATGACCGCCCGCTACGGCCGCGAGGCGGTGCTGCGCCAATACCTGCGCCTGGTGCCCTACGGTAACCGCTACCGCGGTATCGCCTACGCCGCGCGCCGTTATCTCGACAAGCCGGTGGACGACCTGAGCTGGGCGGAGATCGCCTTTCTGGCGGCGATTCCCCAGTCCCCCAGCCGCATGAACCCGCTGGACTACCGTGGGCGCGAGCGTGCCGTGGCTCGCGGCCTGCGCATTCTCGATGCTTTGCACAACGCCGGCGTGATGAGCGCGGCCGAGTTCGAGCTCGCCCGGGCGCAGATCCGCATCCTACCGATCACCCGCCCCGCCGGCCGACCGGCCGCGGCCATGCACGCCATCCTTGCCCTGGAGCAGCGCCTGGGCGATGGCCGGCTCAGCGCCCCCGCGGACGCGCAAGCCCTGCACACCACGCTGGATTTGGGCATACAGCACACCGTGTTCGACCTGGCCAACGCCCGCATCGAGCACTGGCGCCGGCGCGGCGCGGGCAACGTGGCGGTCATCGTCATGGCGCGCGACAGCGGCGCGATACGCGCTTGGCTGGGCTCGGCCAATTACTTCGACGACGCGCACGCCGGGCGTATCGACTACACCGGTGTGGCGCGCTCGCCGGGCAGCACCTTGAAGCCGCTGATCTACGCCCTGGCCCTGGAGACGAACACCATCACCGCCGCGACGGTGCTGGACGACCTGCCGCACGGGCGCCTGCCGATCAACAACGCGGACTATCGCTACCTCGGCCCCCTGCTCCCGCGCCAAGCCCTGGCCAACTCGCGCAACCTGCCGGCCGCCGCCCTGGTCGCCGACCTGGGGCTGCACCGGGTGTACGGCTGGCTTCGTCGCCTGAACCTGGTGTCCCAACCGGCACCGGCAGAGCGCTACGGTCTGGGGCTGGCCCTGGGCAGCATGCCGGTGACGCTCGAATCCCTGGTCGCCGCCTACGGCGTATTGGCCAGCGAAGGCCGTTACCGTCCGCCACGCTGGTTCGAGCACACGCCGGCAGGCGACGGCGAGCCGCTGCTGCGCCCGGCCACGGCGCGCCAGATCAGCTTGTTCCTGTCCGACCCGACGGCGCGCCTGCCCAGCTTCCCGCGCATGGGGCCGCTGGAGTACCGGTTTCCGGTGGCGGTCAAGACCGGCACCTCTCAGGATTATCGGGACGCCTGGGCCGTGGCGTATTCCACGCACTATGTGGTGGGCGTCTGGACCGGCCAGCCCGACCCGGCACCCATGGACCGGCTCAATGGTGCGGACACGGCCGCCGAGCTCGTCCAGGCCATACTCGGTGCCCTGCACGGTGACCAGGCCCAGGGGCTGGATGCGCTGGAGTTCCCACCACCGGAGGGTTACGTACGGGTGGGCCTGTGCGGGCTCACCGGGTTGGTCGCCACCCCGGCCTGTCCGAAAGTTCTGGACGAATGGCTGGCCCCGGCCGACGTGCCCACGCGCGTCGACACGGCATTCATCCAACACGTCGTGGACCGGCGCGACGGCCGGCCGGCCAATGACGACACGCCCCAGGCCGAGCGCGTCACGCGCACGGACATCCGCCTGCCGGCGCGCTACGCCCAGTGGCTGGCCGGGGATGGCCGGCAGGGCAACTGGCCGGCGGTGCTGCCGACCGACCGGCCGGTACATATCGAGATCTTGTCCCCCACTGCCAGCGAGATCTACCGCAACCCGGAGACACCGGCGGCCGCCAACACCATCGCCCTGGCCGCCCGGGTGGAGCCGCCGGTGGCGGACATCGTTTGGTACGTCAACGGCCAACCGTTCACCACCAGCCGCTACCCCTACACCGCGCGGCTTCCGCTGACCGCCGGCCGGCACCGCATCCAGGCAGGCGTCGCCCTGACCCGTGAGCGCTCGGCGCCGGTGACGATCACCGTGCATTGAGCGGCCTGCCGAAGAATTATAAAAACAGCATATACATGACCACTGAGTTTTCCTCCTTGACAGGGCAAATGCG
>CBFGWV010000176.1:0-10121 GCA_965652545.1 uncultured Candidatus Competibacteraceae bacterium
GCGTGCTTGCATGGGTTGGAGCTCCGGGTTGAGAAGAAGGTGTTCGGTGTTCGGTGTTCGGTGTTCAAGGTGTTCGGTTGGAGGTGAGACGGCATTGTCAGTAATGCAATATTCGTCCCACTTACTCCCACGACGGCCGCCGCCGGTGCCTCTATCGTCTATCCAGTTTATTGGCCGCCATCCATCTTGCTATGGCCCTTGTAGGAGCCCTGCCCTCAGGGCGATGGCCCGAGCGATGCACTGGCCCCGAGATTCGGCGCTGACCTCCGCCGATCGCCCTGAGGGCAGGGCTCCTACAAGGGCAGGATCATGGCTGGGTGGGAACGTCTGGTTGGGATTCATAACCGGCCAACATATCGCTACCGTCGTGCGCGGCGATAAGCCGGGCGGTAGATATGCGCTTTGTCCTCGCGATACAAAAATGAGTCCGTGAAGCCCTCCGGTGCCAGCACCCGGCCGACGAGTATCAAGGCGGTACGGTTGAAGCCGCGCTCGCGCACCTTGGGGACGATGTCGTCCAGCCGGCCGAGGATGCGGTCTTCGTCCGGCCAGCCGACGCGATACATGACCGCCACCGGGCAGTCGGCGCCGTAGTGCGGGATGAGCTCGTCGACGATCTTGTGGATACGGGTGACGCCCAGGTGGATGGCCAGGGTGGCGCCGTGGCTGGCGAGGCTGCCCAGGGATTCGCCCGGCGGCAGCGAGGTCTTGCCGGCGTAGCGGGTGAGGATGACCGTCTGCGCGATGTCCGGCAGGGTGAGCTCGCAGCCCAGGCTGGCCGCCGCCGCCGCGGTGGCGGTGACGCCGGGGATGACCTGGTAGGCAATGCCCGCGGCCTGGAGACGACGGATCTGCTCGCCGATGGCACCGTACAAGCCGGGGTCGCCGGAGTGCACGCGGGCGACGTCCTCGCCACGGGCGTGGGCGGCCTCGATTTCGGCCATGATCTGGTCCAGGTGCAGCTCGGCGGTGTTGATCACGCGGTGGGCGTTGTGGCCCTCGAGCACCGCCGGCGGCACCAGCGAGCCGGCGTACAGGATGACCGGGCATTGGTGGATCAGCCGCTGGCCTTTGACGGTGATGAGCTCCGGATCGCCCGGGCCGGCCCCGATGAAATACACGGTCATGTCGTGGCTCCAGGCGTGTCGACGGCATGGCGGCGACCGGCGTAGCCGCGCGGTGTGTACACCCAGTCGCCGACGCGGCGGGTATCGCGGTTGCCCACCAGCACCAGGGTGAACATGTCCACTTGTGTAGAGCTCAAGGCGCTCAGTGTGGTGATGCTGACGGTTTCGTCCGCGCGGCTGAGGTTGCGGGCAACGACCACCGGCGTGTCCGGTGGGCGGTGCTGGCGCAGAATCTCCAGCGCCCGGTCGAGCTGCCAGTGGCGCTGGCGCGATACCGGGTTGTAGAACGCCACCACGAAGTCGCCCAGCCCCGCGGCCTCCACCCGGTTCTCGATCACCGACCAGGGCGTGAGCAGGTCAGAAAGCGAGATGGTGCAGAAGTCGTGCGCAATCGGTGCACCCACCCGCGCCGCAGCGGCCTGGATGGCGGAGATGCCGGGTACGACCTGGATCGCCACCTCCTGCCACTGCGGCCGGGCGTCGTGGTCGAGCAGCTCGAACACCAGGGTGGCCATGGCGTAGATTCCGGCATCGCCGCTGGAGATCAGCGCAGTCGGCTTGCCGGCGGCGGCCAGGTCCAGGGCCAGCCGGGCGCGGTCGACCTCCTGGCCCAGCGGCAGGTCGTGGCGCGTCTTGCCGGCCACCAGATCGCCCAGCAGGTCCAGATACAACGGGTAGGCCACCAGGTCGCTGCACCGTTCCAGTGCGTAACGGGTGGCCGGTGGCACCAGACTGGTGTCCCCCGGCCCCATGCCGAGGATGAACAGCTCGCGGGTCATGCCGTGGTCTCCACGCGGTCGCTGCCATAGGCCCGCGCGATGGCGACGGTTGCCTGGGCATTCTTGTGTTTGGGCACGATCAACTCCGCCGCCGCACCGGTGAGGGCCTCGGCATGCGCCAGGGCGGCGCCTTCGGCCACGCCGTAGCAGCCGGTTTCAGCAAACACCACCGGTGAGGGGGTGTGCAGGCGATCGTGATACTGCGCCAGGGTCGGCGCGGGGTAGCAGACAAAGGGCAGGCCGTGCTGTGCGGCCAGGGCGATGAGGCCGGCCTCGTCGTGTTTCAGCTCGATGCTGGCCAGCGCCGCCAGGGACGAAGGCGACAAGCCGTGCGCTGCCAGCGTCTCGTCGAGCAGGCGCTCCAGCACCGGCGCGGGGCAGCCGCGCTCGCAGCCCATGCCGGCCACCAGCACCGGGTCGCAGTACTGGCGTGCGCTGGTGATCACGCATTGGGCGCTCAGCTCGGCGGCCACCCGCTGCGCCCAATCGTTGGCACCGCCCTCGTGGCCGGACAGCAGCGGGATGACGAACCGGCCCATCTCGTCCAGCACCAGCACGGGCGGGTCGCTGTGTTTGCCGCTGAGCACCGGTGCCAGCGTACGCACCGCGATGCCGGTGGCGACGATCAGCACCAGGGGTTCACCGGCGCCGAAGGCTTGCTGGACCGTCGGGCCGAACGGCTGCGGGCGGTGCAGATGGCGGCCGCCGAGCGCGGCGCACAAGCGCCCGGCCAGCGCGCGGCCCGGCTCGGTCAGCGAAACGATGAGCGGCGGCCTCATCGGCTGGGCACCAGGAACAGCGCGAAATACGGCCCGGGCCCTGATAGCTCGCTAATGTCGTGGACCACGCACTCGTCGGCGCCGCCGACATCCTCCAGGTACACCGCGTCGGCTTGGCGGCCGGCGTCGGCAATGGCCTCGATCAGGCGCGGCCGCGCGGCGGCCGGCTTCATGATGACCACCGCATCGTTGGACGCCAATGCGGCGCGCAGCTCGCTGTCGCGGGTGCCGCCGGTGAGGACACGCAGCCCGGCGTCCAGGCGCACCAGCGGCAGGCGTGCGCGTGCGCTGGCAGCGGTGAACGCGGTGATGCCAGGGACCACTGCGCAGCGGGCGTGGTCGGCCAGCCGCGTCATCAGGTACATGAAGCTGCCATAGAACAGCGGGTCGCCCTCGCACAGCACGGCCACCTTGTCGCCGCGCGCCAGCAGGGGCCGAAGATGGCTGGCGGTGTCGTCGTAAACCCGGTTGGCCGCGGCACGGTCGCGGCTGAAGGGCAGCGGCATGGCCAGTTCCGCCTGCCCGGTCAGCCAACGTGCGGCGATGGCTCGCGCCCGCGAGTGGCCGGCTGTGTTGGTGGGATAGACGACGAGGTCTGCATCGCGGATGACATCGGCGGCACGCAAAGTCAGCAGGTCCGGATCGCCCGGGCCCACGCCGACGCCGGTGAGCACACCGCCGACGGTCATGGGTCCTGCCGCGTGGCGGCCAGCAACAGCACCGGCAGATGGGGGCGCAGCACGGTCTGCCCGGCCAGTGCGTCGCCCGAGCGTACGGCGATCTCGTGAAAGACCGGTGCCTCGGCATGATTCGCAGCAAACGCGTGCAAGGCGGCGCGGCTGGGCTCGGTCACCGCGGCGGCCACCAGCCGGCCGCCGGGGCGCAGTCGCGACCAGCAGGCGGCGAGTATGGCCGGCAGGTCGGCACCGCCGCCGCCGACGAACACCGCATGCGGCGCCGGCAGGTCGGCCAGCGCGTCCGGTGCCTGTCCGGCCAGCGGATGCAGGTTGGCGGTCACGGCAAAGCGCTGGCGATTGACCTGCAGGCAGTCCAGGCGCGCGGGGTGGCGTTCGATGGCGAAGACCTGCCCGTCGCGGTTGAGGCGGGCCCATTCCACCGCCACGCTGCCGCAGCCGGCGCCCACGTCCCAGGCGGTCTCGCCCGGTTGCGGGGCCATCAAGGCCAGCACGGCCGCGCGCACCATGCGTTTGGTGATCAAGCCCTGGCCCGGCTCGCCGTCGGTGGCGAACGCGGTGTCGGGCAGTCCGGCGGTGAGTGGGTGATGGCGGCCGCGGATCTGAACCACCATGACGTTCAGCGCGTGAAAGTCCGAATCCTCGTCCGCCAACTCGCGGGCCTGCGGCCACAGGCGCATGCGCTCGGCCGGGCCGTCGAGGTCCTCGGCCACCCAGCAGGCGCTCTCACCGAAGCCGACGGCGGACAGGTAGCCGGCGATGGCTGTCGGGGTGTTGCGTTTGTCAGTGAGCAGCCCCAGCCAACGGCCGTCGCCCAGGTGGCGTTCCAGGGCATTCAAAGGCCGCCCATGAAGGCTCACCCAGCGTGCTCGCTGCCAGGGCTCGCCGATGCGTGCGAACGCAGCCTGCAGCGAGGACACATTGGGGTAAAACCGCAAGGCCTCGGCCGGCAGACGGTCGCGCAGGCTGCCGCCGATACCGAAGCACAGTGGGTCGCCGGAGGCGAGGATGGCGATTTGCCGTCCCTTGAGGTCCTCCAGCAGCGGCCAGAGATCGGCCAGCGGGCGGGGCAGGGGCACGCGCCGGCTGTACAGGATGCGTAGCGCGTCCATTTGGCGGTCACTGCCGATGACCGCCTCGGCCTCGGCCAAGGCATCCAGGGCGGCGGGGTCACTGACCCGCCCGCCCGGGCCGATGCCGACCACGGCAATGGGCGGCCCCGACCAGTCCAGGCCCCGTATCGCCGCCTCCGGTTCTCCCGCGCCCATACGTGTCAGTCGCTACGACGCGGTGCCGGCACCACGGTCCAGCCGGTGAGCTGGGTGGGGTCGACCGGTGCCGTCACCGCCAGCGGGCTGGGGTTGGGGGCGTGGTGGTGATGGTGGCCATGATCGTGGGTATGGTCATGATCATGGCTGTGCGGATGCGCGTCGGTGCCGATACCGCGCACATGGTGGTGATGCCCGACCTGGGCCTGCCCCTGGCGGTTTTCATAGCCGACGATCTGCTCGCGGTACTGGCACATCTGGCAGTTCATGTTGCCGGTGCCGGCCTCGGCATCGTGCAGCTTCTCCTCGAACGCTTCGAGCACCAGCGGGTGGTCGTTGAGGTAGCTGGCCTTGACCACCTTGACCTGCGGATGGGCGTGGGCGTAGGTGTCCACCGCATCGTAGATGCGGTCCACCAGGCGCCCGGTGAACAGAAAATAGGGGAACACGATGACCTGCTTGAACCCCAGGCGATGGGCCATGTCCAGGCCGTCCGGCACCAGCGGATAGGAGACGCCGGAATAACACGTCTCGGCCCAGCCGAAGCCCAGGCCCTCCCACAGCAGCCGCGTGATCTTGCAGATGTTGGAGTTGGCGTCGGAGTCCGAGGCACCGCGCCCGACCACCATCAGCAGCGTCTCCTTGCGCGAATAGCCCGGGCCGAACGCCGCTTCAGCCGCCTGCACGCGATCGGCCGCCGCGCGCAGCATTTTGGCGTGCACGCCCAGCTCGGTGCCGTAGGTGATCGTCACTCCGGGGTGGCGGGCCATGTACTCGTTGAGCTCGCTGGGGATGTCGTTCTTGGCATGGCCGGCGGCCATCAACATGCCGGGCACGGCGGTGATCCGCCGTGCCCCCTGGGCGATGAGTGTGTCCAGGCCATCGGCGATGGTGGGCTTGGCGAACTCCAGGAAACCGGTCGTGCACAAGCGCTCGGGGAAGCGCCGCTTGAGGTGGTCAGCCAGTTGGTAGAACTCGGTCAGGCCGGCCGTGCTGCGCGTGCCGTGGCCAACCACTAGGATCGCCGGGGCCGTCATGCCGTCACCTGCGTCTGCTGTCTGCGGCCCAGCCACCACCCGGCCAGGGCGCCGATGGCCAACCATAACAGCACGTTGCTGATGGTGGTGGCGACGACGAACTGCTGATGCAACGCCACGGGTACCGGGTCAGGCGTCGCCGGCATGGGCGGGGCGCCCAGCAGGTGCGGCAGCGCGATCAACGCGATAGCGCCGATGCGCCAGAACCAGCGTGGCCCGAACACCGCCAAGGCCAGCCCGGCCGCGGTGCAGACCACCGTCAGCCACCACCAGCCCTGGCGGCCGGCAAGCTCCGCGGCCGGTTGGCCGGGCAGCTCCGGCGGTAGGCCCAAGGCGGGCGCACCGAAGAACACCACAAAGCCGGCCATGCCCCAGAGCAGCCCGCGCGCGGGGCCTGCCCGGCTGCCGGAGACCTGGATGGCCGCGGTCAACAGCAGTGCAAAGGAGAAGCTCATCAACGCATTGCTGAGCAAGGTGGCCAGCGTGCGCTCGATGCCATCGGCCGGTGCCCAGGCCTCGTCGTCATGGGTGTGAGCCGCGCTGTCAGCGTGACTGTGTTCGGCGGCCGGCTCGGCGGACTCGTAGCCCTCGGCCTCGAACAGGACCGGCAGCACCTGCCACTGCTGTGCCGCGGTGATCAGCACGCCGGCCACCAGTGCGCAGATCAGCGCGCCGAATACGGTGTTGCGAAAGTCGGTCATCGCCATGGCTTCAGGCCCGCCTCAGTGACAGGGGAAGGCGGCGGCGTGGCGGGTATCGTGTGCGGCATTGTGCGCGGCGGCCACGGGCAGGAAGCCTACGCCGTAGAGGACGACCAGACCCAGCACGGCGGCGGCCAGGGGTGCGGCAAGGCGGTGGGTGGTTGTGGAAACGGCGTGATCGGCGGCGCTACGGGTGTCTGCATGCATCCTTGGGATCTCCCTGTCGTTAGGGCTTGCGCCCGCAAACGGCCGGTCCGGATGCAACGGAGGGGAGTGTCCAGGCTTCATCGGTGCTCGATGAGGTGCCCGTGTCGCCCGCCGCAACACCTGACCTGCCGGAGGAGCCTATAGGCTCCCGAAACACCAGGCCGGTCTCCGGACTCACGATGTGGGAGATCGTCTCCCCGGACAGGTCGCCTTCCCATGGTTGCCCACAGTGGCATGAAGACCTGTCCGCATCGTCTACCGTTGCGGGGGCAGTGTCGGCATTGTCCGCGAGCGGACGCACCGACTTCCCGTTTACCAGCGGACGTCAACGTCCCCTGATCACCTGATGCTTTTTCTACGCTAGTACCGGGTGCTGGCGGGCGTCAACGCGTTTTTTGGGCCAGGTCGCAAACGGTGAGCGGCGTGGCGCCGGTGGGCTTGTCGACTCGGTCGCTTCTAACGCAGCAGTATGGGCGACTGCCCGTAAGACGACCGCTTTCCGAGCCCGAGCACAAATTGCAGGTATTGGGCGAGAGAGAAGGTGCGTCGAATGCTCATTTGAAGAAGCGGGGCGTTTCGTGCCAGTTTGGCTTCATGAGCCAGAAGCCCATCCCGCCGGATCTCCCACCCCTGAAGGTCAGCATCCTTGTCTTGCCCGAGAGTGCACCGATGGCCGTGTACGGGCTTTTTGAGCTATTCGCGTCGGTCGGCAAGGTATGGCCCACCATCACGGGAGAGGCGATTGAGGTCCGCCACATCGAGCCGCGTATCGTGGCGCGACTCGCCGAGCCGTTCATTTCGGTGTTCGGTCCGCCGATCGTCCCGCAGGCCGCGATCGACAGCGACGGCGACGCCGATGTCGTTATCGTCACGGACGTTGAGCTGCCTCTCAAATCATCGCCAGCCGCCGCGTGGTCCGACGAAATCGACTGGCTGCGCGACCAGCTTGAGCGCGGCGCGACGGTCTGTTCGACCTGCACCGGGTCGGTGGTCCTTGCCGAAGGCGGCCTGCTCGATGGTTGCGAAGCCGCCTCGCATTGGAGCGCCGCGGACCTCTTCCGTGACCGCTATACGGCGGTGCACTTCCGCCCTGAACGCATCCTGTGCAACAGCGGCCACGAGGGGCGACTGATCACCACCGGCGGTGCCTCGTCATGGCACGATCTTGCGCTGTACCTGATCGGTCGCTACTGCGGCCCGGCCGAAGCAGTACGAACGGCGAAGATCTTCCTGATCGGCGACCGCAGCCAGGGCCAACTGCCCTTCGCCGCGATGACCCGCCCGAGACACCACAGCGACGCCACCATCGCCCGGTCTCAGGCCTGGATCGCCGAACACTACGAGGTGTCGAATCCGGTCACACGGATGGTCGAGCAATCCGGTCTTGCCGAGCGTACGTTCAAACGACGCTTCTCTCAGGCGACGGGCTACACCCCCGTCGACTACGTGCACACGCTGAGGGTCGAAGAGGCCAAACAGATGCTCGAAACCACACAGGACTCGGTCGAGCGCATCTCGCAAAACGTCGGCTACGAAGACGCCGGCTTCTTCCGGCGCCTGTTCAAGCGCGTCGCTGGCATTACGCCCGTCCAGTACCGGCGCCAGTTTCAGACCGCCATCCGCTACGGCGTCGAGGGCCGTTAGGGCGGGGCGGTGTGCTTGGCAATAGCATCGATAATCGCATCCCAGTCGTCCTCGTGGACCTCGTGACCGCCGCCGTCGATCCGCACCAGCCGCCCGTCGGGCACCGCCTCGGCCAAAGCCTCACCGTGCTCGATGGGAAAGATCGGGTCGGACGTGCCATGGATAACGAGCATCGACGGCCGCATGCTCGAGAGCGATGGTCGGCCCACCCCTCGGTCCTCAAGCATGAAGTGGTTCGTAGCGCTCAAATAGCCGCCCGAGCGGGCGTAGTCGAGTTCGACAAAGGCGCGGGCCTTGGCCGGGTCATGCGGATGCCGTGTGCTGGCGATCATCGCCATATCCTTGACGACGAAATCGATGGCTTCCTGCGTTGACCAATCCACATCGGCACCGGCCGCCGCATGGGTCATGTAGGCCTCGGTCGACGATGGCAATGCCGCAGTGTCGATACCCACGGGTGAGGAACTCATCGCCGTCAGGGACAGCACCCGCTCGGGAGACGTCAGGGCGATGATCTGCCCGATGATCCCCCCTAGCGACATACCCACGAGATGCGCCGCGTCCAGGTCAAAGCCATCGAGCACGGCGACGGCGTCATCGGCTAAATCGTCCATCGAGTAAGGCGGGCCGCCGGGTGGGTACGTCGTGGACAAGCCGACATCGCGATGGTCGTACCGGACGACAAAGCGGCCAGTCCGCGCCAACTTGCGGCAGAACCCCTCCGGCCACCAGAGCATCGAGGCCATTTGCCCCATGATCAGCAGAACGGGCGAGTGATCCGGACTGCCGTATGCCTGGGCCGAGATCACGACGTTGCCATTGGGGATAGTGCGTTCGAAGGCGTTCATCAAGGCTCTCCTTGCGGTCGGAAATCGTTCGATCGCAGCGTCGCCCAGCGCAGCGGATCGCCACAAGCAGCAGAAATGGCGGGAACGGGCCAAACGTGCCAGATACAACGAGTACCGGCGCCCCGAGCGACAGCGTCCCCGTACCCAAACGACTTCACCACCGCCTCGCGTTTGCTAAACCCGCCCCTCAAGCGCTAGATTGCCCCCCAGTGCACGGTGCCCCTCGATGGGGTTCAACGGGAACGCGGTGAGATGCCGCGGCTGCCCCCGCAACTGTAAGCGGCCAGTTCTGCCGTCGATACGCCACTGGAGCGATCCGGGAAGGCGACGGTGAGGACGAGATGAGCTGCGAGCCAGGATACCGGCCGTGTGCGCTACGTACGCTTTGACCGGCCGGGGTGCGCCGGGTCGAGGGCGCGGCCGGTCGCATCCGGCCTCCCTTGCCTCCAACCCCGCCGGTCTCGACCACCGCGGGGAGAGATCATGCAGGGAAAGATTCCGACCACCATCGTCACCGGGTTTCTCGGCGCCGGTAAAACCACGCTGCTTCGTCACCTGCTCAGCCATGCCGGCGGGCGGCGTATCGCCGTCATCGTCAACGAGTTCGGCTCGCTGGGGGTGGATGCCGAGTTGCTGCGCGGCTGCGGCCTGGGCTGCGACGAGGAGGCCGGCCCCGGTCTGTACGAGCTGGCCAACGGCTGCCTGTGCTGCACGGTGCAGGAAGAGTTCTTCCCGGTGATGCGCGAGTTGGTCGCCCGGCGCGGGCAGATCGACCACATCCTTATCGAAACCTCCGGCCTGGCCCTGCCCAAGCCGCTGGTTCAGGCCTTCAATTGGCCAGAGGTACGCGCCGCCTGCACGGTGGATGCAGTAGTCACGGTGGTGGACACTCCGGCGGTGGCTGCCGGCCGCTTTGCCCATGACCCCGACGCCGTGCAGGCCCAGCGCCTGGCCGATCCGGAGCTGGACCACGAACCGGCCCTGGCGGATTTGTTCGAGGACCAACTGGCCTGCGCCGATATCGTCGTGCTGAACA
>CBFGWV010000177.1:0-10090 GCA_965652545.1 uncultured Candidatus Competibacteraceae bacterium
GAGGTCCTGCTATTCTAAACCCAACTCTTCCGCACCCGGTGGGTTGGCGTTTTTCCCCTTGCCCCCCTAGCCCCGCCATGGGCTTTAATTACATCCGCGTCGCGGGGCTCGTTTCGTCTCGACTCATACTCCCGAGGCATTGACCTACGTATAAACACCGGTTTATACGTAAAGACATGAACGAAACCAACCTGCTCCGCGCCCTGGCCGACCCGACTCGCCGGGCCATCTTCGAACGCCTTGCCGGGCATGAGATGACGGTGTCCGAATTGACGGCCGATTTTTCCGTGTCGCAGCCGGCGATCTCGCACCATCTGGCCACGCTGCGCGGCGTGGGGCTGGTGGCCGAGCGGCGCCAGGGGCGGTTTGCCTACTACCGGGTCGACCCCCAGGGGTTGGCGCCGCTGGTGGATTGGGTCGACCGCTACCGGGTGTTCTGGCCCGAGCGTATCGCCAAGCTCAATGACTTGCTCAAGGAGATGGATCAATGACCCCCGACGACCCGATGCGCGACGATACGGTGACGCTGGACTGCGAACTCGCTGCCCCACCGGAGAAAGTATGGCGGGCATTGACCGTGCCGGCGCTGCTGGCGAGATGGTTGATGCCCAATGACATTCGTCCCCAGGTTGGCGCGCGTTTCAGCTTTCAACCGGACAGCGTGGGGCGTGGTGAACACGTCGAATGCGAGGTTCTGGCGGCCGAGCCCAATCGCCGGCTGACCTTGCGTTGGCGCTCCGAGGCTGCCAGCGACGGCCGTGAGCCGGCGGTGGATTCCGTGGTGGACTTCCAGCTCATACCGGTCGCCGACGGCCGAACACAGCTTCGTCTCGTGCACAGTGGCTTGCCTGCGGCGATGCATCCGGCCTTCGGTGGCATGCTGGGGGCGAGGGGCCTGACGATGTCGATGCACGGGGATCGCCGGCGCACCAGGCTGCACGCCCGGCGACGGTCGGCGCTGTCCACCCTGCGGACTCGGAGGTTGCCATGGGCAGCGTAATGAACCTGGTGCCTACGGTCATCGAGCAATCCAGCCGCGGCGAGCGCAGCTTCGACATCTTCTCCCGCCTGCTGCGTGACCGGATCATCTTTCTCAACGGCCCCATCGACGACAACGTCGCCGCCCTGGTCTGCGCCCAATTGCTGTTTCTCGAATCGGAAAACCCGGAGCGGGAAATCGCCATGTACATCAACTCGCCCGGTGGCGTGGTGACCAGTGGGCTGGCGATTTACGACACCATGCAGTTCATCAACAGCCCGGTGTCGACACTGTGCACCGGCACCGCCTGCTCGATGGGCTCGTTCCTATTGATGGCCGGGGCGCCGGGGCGGCGGATCGCGCTGCCCAACGCCACCATCCTGCTGCACCAGCCCTCTGGCGGTTATCAGGGCCAGGCGTCGGACATCGAGGTGCATGCCCGCGAGGCGTTGCGGATCAAGCGGCGCCTCAATGAGCTGTATGCCCAGCATTGCGGGCGCACGATCGACGAGGTCGAGCGTGCGCTCGACCGCGACAATTACCTGACCGCCGAGCAGGCCCGCGAGTGGGGCCTGGTGGATGAGGTGTTCAGCACCCGATCGGCGCGCGCCAGCCCGGGTTGAACGATCCGTCACATCGTCCGTCCATAATCGCGGTAAACCCACGGAGCGGACGAGTAGTTCATGACACCCATTCTCGAAGTCCGCGATCTCGTCAAGCACTACCCTGGCGTGAACGCAGTCAATGGCGTGTCGTTCTCGGTCGCCGCGGGCACCTGCTTCGGTCTACTCGGGCCCAACGGCGCGGGCAAAACGACAACGGTCGAGATCATGGAAGGCATCACCCCGGCCAGTGACGGCCTCGTTCTTTACAAAGGCGAACCCATCGGCGCCCGGTTTCGCGAAGAGGCCGGCATCCAGTTCCAGGACACCGCCTTGCAGGAATTCCTCACCGTGCGGGAAACCCTGCGATTTTTCCGTGGCTTGTATACGCGGCCGGCCAACCTCGACGACGTGGTGGCGGAGTGCACGCTGGGCGGCTTGCTGGGGCGGGATGTGCGCAAGCTCTCCGGTGGCCAGCGCCAGCGAGTGTTGTTGGCCATCGCGCTGGTGAGCGACCCCCGTGTGCTGTTCCTCGATGAACCCACAACGGGTCTGGACCCGCAGGCGCGGCGCAATTTCTGGGCATTGGTGCGCAAAATCAAAGCCCGTGGGGTGACCATCGTGCTCACCACGCATTACATGGATGAGGCCTACGCACTGTGCGATGCGATCGCCATCATGGATCACGGTCGGATCATCGCCGAAGGCTCGCCCGAACAACTGCTGAAGGCGCATTTCCAGGAGGTGGTCATCGAGCTGCCGCGCGAGGACTTTGCACAGGCCGCGCGCGAGTTCCCGTTGCCCACGCTGATGGCCGACGACCGGGTCGAGGTGTCCACAGCGGATGTGGAAGGTGCGTTGCGGACGCTGATGGCGCACGGCGTTCCGCTCACACACATGAAAGTCCGCCCGCGCAACCTGGAGGATTTGTTCCTGGAGCTCACCGGTCGGGAGCTGCGCGCATGATCCGCCGCCTGCTGGCGGTGCTGCACGCCCGCAATATCGAGTTCCTGCGCGATCGCTCGACTCTGGGCTGGAACGTTCTGTTGCCTATTTTGTTGATCATCGGCCTGGGGGTCATCTTCGGCGGTCCCGAGCGTCCGTTGTTCAAGGTCGGTGTGATTACGGCCGCGCAGGTGCCGGACCAGGCGATGCACCGCTTTCTGGAGACGGATTTCATCGAGTTCGTCCCGGTAAGCGACCCGCCGTCCGGCCAGCGGAAGGTCGGTCGGCACCAGTTGGACCTGTTGGTGGATTTTTCGCCGCCGCGGCGCTACTGGGTCAACGAGCAGGCACCGAAGAGTTACGTCGTCGAAAAGCTACTGCTGGAGGCCGGCGCACAGGATTTTGAGCGGGTCGCGGTGACCGGCGCTGCGGTGGGGTACGTGGATTGGTTGCTGCCGGGCATCCTGGGCATGAACATGATGTTCAGTTGCCTGTTCGGTGTCGGCTATGTGGTGGTTCGTTACCGCAAGAGCGGCTTTCTCAAGCGTTTGCGGGCGACGCCGTTGGCGGCCATCGAGTTCATCGCCGCCCAGGTACTCTCCAGACTCATACTCATCATCACGGTCACTGCCCTGGTGTATACCGTGCTGGCATTGGTGCTGGAGCTGCGGATGGAGGGCAGCTACCTGCTCCTGCTGGCGATTGCGATACTCGGTGCCGCCTCGATGATCGCCCTGAGTCTCCTGGTGGCGGCGCGGGTGACGAGCGAAGAGCTGGCGGGCGGTGTACTGAATATGATCAGTTGGCCGATGATGCTGCTCTCGGGCGTGTGGTTCTCCCTCGAAGGGGTGGCCCCTTGGATCGCCATGCTCGCCAAGATGCTGCCGCTGACGCTCATGCTGGATGCCGCACGGGCGGTGATGCTCGATGGCGCCGGCCTTCTTGCGGTGGTGCCGCAACTGGTGGCGCTGGCCGGTATGACGGGGGTGTTCCTGGTGCTGGGCGCGGTCTTGTTCCGTTGGCGGGTGGACTGACTGCCGCGAAGCCGGCAACAGCCGACAGGCGGTGCATACGAATCGGGGTCGGGGGCATACACTTCTGAGGTCGCCACCGGTGATGCGTGCAGTCCAATGGAATGTCCACCCTGCGCGTCTGTCTACCGGGGCTATCGGCAACTCATGCAGGAGGAGTCTCCCATGCCCATGCGACCCCTAGGCGAGATCATCCGTAACCGTCCGCTGTTGGCTCTGGATATAAAATGCTCCGTGAACGAGGCCGCCAGAGCGATGGAGCGGAAACACCGTTCTACGGTTCTGGTGACTGACGACGGTCAGTTGGCCGGCATTTTCACCGAACGTGACGCCACCTACCGGGTGCTCGCCCGCGGGCTCGATCCGCAGCGCACCACCTTGGGCGAGGTGATGACGCCGAACCCGACATGTCTGGCGCCGGATCGTCCGCTGCGCAATGCCTTGCACCTGATGTACGAGGGCGGTTTCCGCCATCTGGTTGTGGCCGACGGCGGGCAGCCGTTGGGCGTCGTGTCGACCCGCGACATGCTGGCCTCCGACCTGCTCGAGTTCGAAGCTGACCTGCGACAACGCGAAGACTTGGCCGAACACATGCGTTGATCGTCCCGCCGCGATTCAGGCGTTTGGCAATAGGGCGCGCGCCATACAACAATCTACCCTTGGGGAGGGGCGAGCTTGGCATCGGTCCTTGACGAGTCGTCCACGGGGAGATGGATCGATGTTCGATAGATTGCAATCGGCGGCGCCGCGCCTGCTGCGCACAATTGCGGCAAACTTTTGTCGGGTCGTACTTCTGGCCGGTATGTCATTGGCCGGCCAGGCGCTGGCCCAGGCACCCGCGCAGGGGCCATCGGCATCCATCGTACAAGCCTGGCAGTCCGATTTTTCCAGCGCCGCGCATGCCCTGCCACTGGGCGGTTCGCTGCAGGTGCAGGCGGTCGAACTCGATGGGCTGGGTTTGAACGACCTGACATTGACGCGCTTCGAGGTCTTCGCGCCCGATGTGGAGATCATCGTCGACGAGGCACGGGTTTCCCCGACGCTCTCCAATGCCTATTTCCATGGGGCCGTCGACGGCATACCGGGCTCGTTGGCCGTGTTGACGGTCCCCAAAGCGGGCAAACCGCGGGGCCTGGTGCAGACACCGGACGGCACCTGGTTCATCGGGGACCGCCAACTGGCGGCCACGGAGATCATCGGCCAGCGGATGTCCGATGAGGACTTCGCGCAGTTGGAGCCGATGCAGTGCAGCGCGGACGAGCTCCCATCGTCGCCATCGTCGGGTGGACTCATCGAGCCCCTTGGGGATGTCGCGTCGCCGTCCGCGGGCGGCATCAGCTCGCCGTCGGCAGTCAACTACACCGCGCGGATGGCGCTGGATACCGACTACGAGTTCTACGCCCTGTTCGGTAACCAGGCCGATGCCATCGCATATGTGGGTGATTTGTTCGCCTACTCATCCAGCATCTACACCCGCGAAGTCGATACCAGCTTGTACGTCAGCTATCTGCGCTTGTGGACCACCGGGGCCGGCAGCGACCCGTGGAACGTGACCTCGGGGACCGCGAACGCACTCTTCGAGTTCCGGGATTATTGGAACGCCAACATGGGCGGAACCCAGCGCACGCTGGCCCACTTGCTCAGCGGAAAACGACTCGGCGGCGGTGTCGCGTATCGAGATGTACTGTGCAACCCGAGCTTCGGGTACGGGGTGAGCGCCAGCTTGAACGGCGATTTCGACATCAACTCTCCCACCATCGTCTGGGACCTGAACGTCGTCACGCACGAGATCGGCCACAACTTCGGGTCGCAGCACTCGCACTGCTACCGGGGCACATTGGGGCAGTCCGCATCCATCGACCATTGCTACGGCGGGGAAACCAACTCTGGATTCGATGTCTACGGCGACCTCTACACCTGCCACAGCGGCGCAGCAACACTACCGGGCCTCAATGCCACCTCGGGCGGCTCCGCCGGCCAGGGCAACGGTACGATCATGAGCTACTGCCACCTGCTCGGCGGCGGGTTTCAGAACATCAGCCTGACCTTCGGTGCCGAGCCCTCGCCCAGCCACCCGGGTGTCGGCCACCATCCCTTCGGCGTCGATGCCTGGCGCGTGCCGACCCTGATGAGCGATGCCGTCATCGCCCGCGCCCAGGCAGCCCCCAGCTGTCTAGCGGTCGTCGGCGAGCCGGTCACCGTGACGCCTTCGGCGGGCAGCGGTGGGAGCGTAGAGCCGTCCACACCGCAAACCATCGTCAGTGGCGCAACGGCCGAATTCACCGTCACCCCCGATGCGGGCTACACACGCGACACCCCCGTCAGCGGCACCTGCCCGGCCGGTGGCTGGGCAGGGAACACCTACACCACCGGCCAAATCACCGCCGACTGCGGGCTCAGCTTCGGCTTCACCGCCAACACCCCTGACATCACGCTTGATCGGACCACACTGAACGTGCCCGAAGGCAGCACCGCGACCTTCCGCGTCAGGCTGTCCGAACAGCCGGCATCCAGCGTCACCGTCGGCGTCGCGCGGGTGGCCGGCGATGCCGACATCACCGTGCAAAGCGGTGCCAGCCTGGTATTCACCACCGCCAACTGGGCGAGCTACCAGACCGTCACCCTGGCCGCCGCACAGGACGTGGACGAGGACAACGGCACCGCGACTATCTGGGCCAGCGCCTCCGGCCTGACCACCCAGGCATTGACCGCCACCGAACTGGACGACGACGGCGCCCCGCCACCGGCATCGACGCTGACCAACATTTCCACCCGCGGCCGGGTCTCGACTGGTAACAGCGTCATGATCGGCGGTTTCATCATTACCGGCACCAGCCCCAAGCAAGTGCTGATCCGCGCACGCGGCCCCTCTATGGCCGGTAACCTTTCCGGCACCCTGAGTGACCCCACCATAAACCTGCACTCGGGGCAGACCATCATCGCCACCAACGACAACTGGCGCGATACCCAGCAGTCGGCCATCCAGGCCACAGGCCTTGCACCGGCCGACAACCGCGAGGCGGCCATCCTCATTACCTTGGACCCCGGCGCCTACACCGCCATCGTCCGTGGCGTAGGCGGCACATCGGGTATCGGCATCGTCGAGGTCTTCGACATCGACAGCGCCTCCACTTCCACCCTGACCAACATCTCCACCCGCGGCGGCGTCGGCACCGGCAACGACGTCATGATCGGCGGCTTCATCATCACCGGCACCAACCCCAAGCAAGTGCTGATCCGCGCACGCGGCCCCTCCATGGCCGGTAACCTATCCGGCACCCTGAGCGACCCCACCGTGAACCTGCACTCGGGGCAAACCATCATCGCCACCAACGACGATTGGCGCGACACCCAGCAGTCGGCCATTCAGGCCACGGGACTGGCCCCTGCCGACAACCGCGAATCGGCTTTGCTGATCACATTGGACCCGGGACCCTACACCGCCATCGTCCGTGGTGTCAGTGCCACGACGGGAATTGGGATCGTGGAAGTGTTCGAGGTCGATTGATGACCAAGAGCACGACAGCGGTTCTCTGAGCCATCGCCAACGTTAGCCCTCCGGGCAGGGCCATGTGCAATCAGACGCGCTGTAAACACGTCCGTGTGCGCTCGACGGCGGCATTCATGCCGCCGACGGTCTGATTGCACATGCCCCTGCCCGGAGGGCGGTGCGACCAGCACCGACCCTGGTCCATAGCCTGCGCCGTCAACCGGAGTCCTGCCCCCCCGACCGCAACCAGCGACGCAAGACGTACAGCACCCCGACGATCCCCACTGTCGCCGCCGCCAACCATGCCGCGGTCAGCCAATCCGGGTTCCGCAGAAACGCCAGCAGCCGGTCGGCCACCACCGTCAGTGCCAGAATGCCTGGACCCATGCCGAGCAACGTACCGATCAGAAAATCACGCAGCCGGATGTGCGACGCACCGGCAATCAGATTCACCACCGTAAACGGCGCCACCGGCACGATCCGCACAAACAGAATCGCAACCAGACCTTGCCGCGCAATACGCCGGCTGAGCCGATCCAGCCGCCCGCCGGCCACCTGGCGCAAACTGCGACTGCCCAACCTCGTCCCCATGGCATAGCCCGCCGTCGCCGCCAGCATCGACCCGGCCAGCGCATACCCCGCCCCCTGCAAAGTCCCGAACAGAATCACCGTCACCGCGATCAGCACCGTGATCGGAAACGCCGTCAGCCCCGCAACCACATACGCCGCCAACGTGATCAGCGGCGCCCAGGCGCTTTGCTCCACCTGCCGGCCCAGCGCCACCAACGCATCCACATTCACCCATTCCGACAACGGCGAAAAACGCCACAGACCCGCCAACAGCGCCAGCCCGAGCACACCGGCGGCGAGCAGCTTCAAACGGTTGCGTGCCGGTCTGCGCTCGCCATGCTCGACCAGATGATCCATCAACAGCGCAGGACTGATCGGCTCCTCCAGATCCACCATCGTCGATTCAGGAATCAACCGGTCCAGTTCCTTGGGCACATCGTCCTGCAAGGCATACAAGCTCTTCCCCCGGCCGCCGAGTGCGTCCACCGTGCCAAGCAGCGAGCCGGTCTCGCGCAAACTGCCGGCGACGCGCTCCACGGTCGTATCCAAGTGCTCGGCGAGTAGACGGTTGCGGAATGTGGTGATCGCCTCGCGCTCGGCCGGGCGGGTGGCCTCGACGACAAGATCGCACTCCGTGTCCAGCCGCATCGAGCGGTTACTGAGGTTCGATGAGCCGATGCGCAGCACCGTGTCGTCGACGATCAGCAGTTTGCTGTGGACCTCGATGAAGCCTGCGCCCAGGCGCGGGTCATGCGGGTAGCAGATCCGCAGACGGCCGTGCCGGTCGTGTGCCCGCAACTGGCGCAGAACGCGCGCGCGAAGCACATCCATGGTGTTCTGCTCCAGCCAGGCGCCGCTTTTCCTGGGCAGGATGAGCACGATCTGCGGCCCGCTCGTCTCCTCCAGGCGCTCGCACAGTAGCTGGGTGATCAAGTCAGAGGTCAGGTACTGGTTCTCGATGTATAGCGTCTGCCTCGCTCTGCGGATCAAGTCGATGTACAGGTGCTCGACCTCCCGCACGGCGCCCTGGTCCTTATGGCTGGGCAGGGTACGTGCGATGGCCGCCTTGCCCCCGGTCAAAAGCGGCTCGAAGCCCACGGGCCAGGGGTCATCATCGCCACCGTCGGTATCTTCGGGCAGGTGTTCGCCGGTGGAGCGCAACCAGCGTTGGCGAATCAACTCAGCCAGCGCTGCCGCCACACCGCCGTCGACCAGGACTTGCACATCGTGGAACGGCCCGTACTGCCGGCCGTCGGGATCCACCCGACGGGTGTCGTCCGGCCGGTGAGAGGAGGTATCCCAGCGACACTTCGTCAGGTCCAGGCCGCCGAGGAAGGCAATTTTGTCGTCTATGACGACGACTTTCTGGTGTTGCGAGCCGCTGACCGGGTGCGCCTTGTCCAGGCGAAAGTGGACCCCGGTGTGCGTGGTCCATTGCATGTGGTACGTCGCCAACCACTGGCGCTCCAGTGCGTAAATGGCGGCGAAGTCCCAGACCAGTACGTGGACACGCACACCGCGCTCTCGCGCGATGTAATCGAGCAAGGCACGGAGCTGGGTCGGGTAAGGGTCGTCCGGATGTGGGTCGCGCTCCAGTTGCAGGCGGCTGTCGAAGTCCCAGGCAAGGATGTGAATGTGGGATCGTGCGCGCAGGCAGGCTTGGCGCAGCGCCCGGAAGTAGTCCTCGCCATCGACCAGCGGAGCGAGTCGCTGGTAGGGTTCGTATCGCCAGCAGTTGCTGCCGGGTGTAAACAGGGTTTCGTTTTCGTTTTTGTTCATGCGTTTAGCGTGCGAGCGTATGCCGGACATCAGAGGTGTGTATGGTTGATCGTGGCGGCCGGGAAACGGCTTGCCCGTGTGGGACGGGGCGGGTCTATGCGGCGTGTTGTTCGCCCTATCACCATGGTGTAGCCGCACCCGATGCGGAAGCTTTGATGCGCTCCCGCTACAGTGCCTATGCGCTGGGGCTTGGGTCTTATCTGCTGGCGACTTGGCATCCGCGGACCCGGCCGGCGGAGAATGCTTTGGCTTTGGATGCCGACACCCGCTGGCTCGGCCTGAACGTGCGGTGCCACGAGCGTGTGGATTCGGACCATGCAATCGTCGAGTTTGTCGCCCGCTACCGTGTCGGCGGCGGGCCGGCGGTGCGATTGCATGAGGTTAGTCGTTTCGAGCGCCTGGCGGGCGCGTGGTTTTATGTCGATGGAGTCTTTCCCGACCGCTGACCGCGTCCGTTCTTTTGCGACAACGGCCAGTGGCGAGCGTTCGTCCTGGGTAGTGCGATGCTCATTCGCCCTCGGCAGTACGGCACTCGTTCACCTACGGTAGTACGGCGCCCGCTCACCTCCGGTGGCGCGGCGCTCGCTCACCTCGGGTAGCGCGGCACTCGGTCACCTCGGGAAGCGCGGCGCTCGGTCACCTCGGGTAGCGCGGCGCTCATTTCCCGCCTTTCGGGTCGGGTGGGTCAGGGGCC
>CBFGWV010000178.1:0-10073 GCA_965652545.1 uncultured Candidatus Competibacteraceae bacterium
GCGACATCGCCTTCGTGTTCCAGTTGTTCGCGCTGTACCCGCACATGAACGTGCGCCGCAACATCGGCTTTCCGCTGCGCATGCAAGGCGTGCCGCGCCAGGAGATCCGCCGCCGCGTGGAGGAGACCGCAAGCCTGCTGCGTATCGGCCATCTGCTGGACAAGCCGATCAGTGCCCTGGCCGGCGGCGACCGCCAGCGCGTGGCGCTGGGGCGGGCCATTGTGCGCCGGCCCAAGGCATTCCTGATGGACGAGCCGCTGGGCACGCTGGATACGGAGTTCCGCGACCTGATGTGCGAGGAGCTGCGCGGCCTGCACGACCGTATCGGCGCCACCACGGTGTTCGTCACCCACGACCAGAACGAGGCCATGCACATGGCCGACATCATCGCGGTGATGGACAAGGGCGAGATCGTCCAGGCGGCCCCGCCGGCGGAGATCTACCACCGCCCCAACAGCGTGTTCGTGGCCAACTTCATCGGCTCGCCGGCGATGAACCTCATCCCCTGCGCCCCGGGTGCGGCCGCCGGTACGGTCAGCGTGGCCGGGCGCAGCGCTCAGGCGCCGCGGCTGCGCGAGCCGGCACCGTCGGCGGCGCTCATCCTCGGCCTGCGTCCGGAGCACTTCCACCTGGCCGACGAGGCCGCACTGCGTGGCGAGGTGTACGGCGTGGAGTACATGGGCGCGCGGCAGATCCTCACCGTCGACACCGAGGGCGGGCGGGTGCGGGTGCTGGACGACACCCATACGCAAGTGAGCATCGGCGAGCGCGTGGGCCTGGCCTACGACGCCTCGCGGGCGGTGTTGTTCGAGGCCGCCGGCGGTCGTGCCCTGGCGACTGAATCGATGGCGGAGGTGGCCCATGGCTGAGATCGCGTTCGACACGGTGAGCAAACACTTCGGCCGCACCGCGGCGGTGTCCGAGCTGGATCTGACGGTGCACCACGGTGAGTTCGTCGTCCTGCTGGGGCCGACCGGCGCGGGCAAGACGACCACCTTGCGCCTGGCCGCGGGGCTGGAGCGCGTCGATGCCGGCCGCGTGCGTATCGGCGGCGAGGACGTCACCCGCCTGCCGCCGGCGGCGCGCGATGTGGCCTTCGTCTTCCAGCAGTACTCGCTCTACCCGCATTACACGGTGTTCGAGAACCTGGCCTTCCCGCTGCGCTCGCCCATGCACCGGCTGCCGGCGGAGGAGATCGCCCGCCGTGTAGGCAGCATCGCCGAGATGCTGCGCATCAGCGACAAGCTCAACAACAAGGCCACGGCGCTCTCCGGCGGGCAGATGCAGCGCGTGGCCATCGGCCGCGCCCTGGTGCGCAAGCCCAACGCCTTCCTGATGGATGAACCGTTATCATCCCTGGATGCCAAGCTGCGCGAAGACCTGCGTGTGGAGCTCAAACGCATTCAGCAGGACCTGGGGGCCACCATCTTGTACGTCACCCACGACCAGGCCGAGGCCTTGACCCTGGCCGACCGCATCGGCGTGCTGGAGGCCGGTCGGCTGCTGCAACTGGCCCCGCCGCGGGCCATCTATCGCGAGCCGGCCAACCTGCACGTCGCCCGCCGCCTGGGCTCCCCGGGCATCAACCTGTTGCCGGCGGCGGACCTGCCGGCGCTGGCCCCGGCCGGCGCCCACACCCTGGGCGTGCGGCCGGAGTCCATCGTGCTGGGCGAGGCCGGCAGCGGCGATCACGGCGGACGCATCGCCCAGGTCGCCCATGCCGGCGCCGAGACCATCGTGCTGGTGGAGACGCTGGGCCGCTCGCTGCACGTGCTGCTCAAAGGCGTGCGCGACCTGCATGCCGGCACGGCGGTGAGCGTCACCGTCCCGCGCGAGGCGGTGCTGGCCTTTGCCGCCGACGGCAACCGCATGGCGGCCTGAGACACCATGCTCCCCGCGCCCGTCGTGCACCGCTTGATCCTGCGCATGGCCGATGCCATCGCGCAGGATCAGGATGTGCTCACGCGCCTGGACCAGGCCATCGGCGACGGCGACCACGGGGTGAACATGGTGCGCGGCTTCGAGGCCTTGCGCGCCGAGGCCGAGGCGCTGTCGCAACGGCCCTGGGCCGAGGTGCTGCACCAGGGCGGCATGACCCTGGTGACATCCATCGGCGGGGCGGCCGGCCCGTTGTACGGCAGCCTGCTCATGGGCATGGGCAAGGCGGCAGGCACCGGAGCTGGCCTGGCCGACCAGGTGACCGCGGGGGTGGAGGCGGTCAAGCGGCGCGGGCGGTCGGATTTTGGGGCCAAGACGATGCTCGATGTCCTGGTCCCGGTGGCCGAGGCCATCGCGCGCGGCGAGGCGATACCACAACTGAGAACGGTGGCCGACACCGCCTGTGCCGCCACCGCCGAGCGGGTCGCGACCCGCGGGCGGGCGGCGTACCTGGGCGAACGATCACGCGGGCATATAGACCCGGGGGCGGCATCCAGCCGCCTGTTGGTGCAGGTTTGCTGCACCGTTTTGGAGGAAGGAGAGGCATGAACAATAACGACATCGTGGGCATCGTCATCGTCTCGCACTCCATCGAGGTGGCGCGGGGCACGGCGGCCATGGTGCACGAGATGGTCGGGCGCGAGGTGCCCTGCGCCTGGTGCGGCGGCAATCGCGACGGCGGTATGGGCACGGACATGACGCGCATTCAGGCGGCCATTCTGGAGGTCTGGCGACCGGCCGGCGTGGTCGTGTTCGTCGACCTGGGCGGGGCGGAGATGAACGCCGAGATGGCCGTCGAGCAACTGCCGCCGGACAAGGCCGCGCGCGTGGTCGTGTGCACCGCCCCGCTGGTGGAGGGCGCGGTCATGGCGGCCACCGAGGCGGCCGGCGGCGCCAGCCTCGAAGAGGTCTGCCGCACCGCCGAGAGCCTGATGCCGTGACCTGCGCACGCGCCGTCGTCACCTTGCGTCACCCCACCGGCTTGCACGCCCGCCCGGCGGTCAAGCTCACGCGGCTGGCCAAACGCTTCGAGGCGAGCATCCGCCTGCGTGGCGGCGAGGGCGACCTGTGGGTGGATGCCAAAAGCATCGTCAAGGTGATGGGCTTGAAGCTGCCGTCGGGCTCCAGCCTGGAGTTCGAGGTGGAGGGCGAGGATGCCGAGGGCGTGCTGGCCGAGCTGACCGCCCTGGTGGCGCGCGACTTCGATGAAGCGCGCTGAGCAGCACTACCGCGGCGTCACCGCCTCACCGGGCCTGGCCGCCGGGCCACTGGCCCGTGGCGGCGGCCGTCGGCCAGCGCCGCCGCTGCCGGCCGGTACGGCGGACGAAGAAGCCGGGCAACTGCACCGGGCGCTGGCCGACGCCGGCCAGGCATTGGCCGCGCTGGCCGGGCGCGAGGGCGGCGAGGCCGCCAGCATCCTGGAGCTGCAGATCGACATGCTCGCCGACCCGCAGTTGATCGAGCCGGCGCTGGCGGACATCGCCCGCGGCGCGCCGGCGCGCGAGGCCTGGAGCCGCTGCATGCAGGGTCATATCGACACCTACCTCGGCGCGACGGACGAGGCCTTCCGCGCACGGGCGACGGACCTGGAGGACATGCGCGAGCGTGTCGGCCGTCTGCTGGCCGGCGAGGACGACGCACCCGAGTGGCTGCCCGATGGCGCCATCGTGCTCGATCACGACCTGACCCCCTCGCGCTTTCTGTCCCTGGACTGGCATCGCCTGGGCGGGGCGGCGTTGATCGCCGGCAGCCCGGCCAGCCATGTCGCAGTGCTGGCCCGCGCCCGCGGTGTGCCGCTGGTCACCGGCCTGGGCTGCGAGCCGGCGCAGGCGGCGGCCGCCATTCTCGATGCCGACAGCGGCGACCTGGTGCTCAACCCCGGCGCGGACACCTGCGCCCGCTACGAGGCCTTGCTGCACGAGCGCCGCCGCGCCGCCGACCGGCTGCGCGCGGAGATGGGCAGCCCCGCCGTCACTGCCGACGGCGTCGCCATCAGCGTGATGGTCAACGTCGACGACCCGGCCACGGTAAGCGACAGCGTGCTGCGCGCCGCCGACGGTGTCGGCCTGGTCCGCACCGAGGCCATGTACCGCGACGGCGAGGCGGCACCGGACGAGGCGGCGCAGCTGCGCCTGTACCGCGGCCTGCTGGCGCGGCTGGGCGAGGCCCCGTGCACGTTCCGCACGCTGGACATCGGCGGGGACAAACCGCTGGCCGGGCTGGCGCTGGCCGGCGAGAGCAACCCGTTCATGGGCTTGCGCGGCATCCGCCTGTGCCTGGAGCGGCCGGACGTGTTCATCCCGCAGATCCGCGCGTTGCTGCAAGTGGCGGTCGACCCGCGGGTGCGGGTGATGCTGCCCATGGTCACCGTGGCCGAGGAGATCGCCGAGGCACGGCGGCTGTTCGCCACCTGCCTGGACGACTTGCAGCGCCAGGGCATCGCCGCACGCATGCCGCCGTTGGGCATCATGGTGGAGACCCCGGCGGCGGCCCTGACGGTGGCCTCGCTGGCGGCGGATTTCTACTCCATCGGCAGCAACGACCTCACCCAGTACACCATGGCCGCCGCCCGCGACGGCACCGGCCGGGTCGCCGCCCTGAACCGCCCCGGTCACCCGGCGGTATTGCAGTTGATTGAAGGCGTGGTGCGATTCGGCCAGGCCTCGGGACGCGAGGTCAGCCTGTGCGGGGACATCGGCGCCGATGTCGGCGTGATGACCGCCTTGCTGCGTCTGGGGCTGCGTAGGCTGTCCGTGGCCCCGTCGGCACTGGCCCATGTGAAGCAATGTATTAGAGTGCTTTCGATAAACGGATAAGGATTGGCGACACCACCGATGACGGAACCCCGCGACGACCCGGACCCGATGATGGCCTACAAGGTCCTGCTGCGCGATTGCCTGGACCGGCGGCCCTCGGGCCTGCGCCAGAAGCTGGCCGCCGCGCTGGGCAAGCACAAGAGCTTCATCACCCAGATCACCAGCCCCACCTACAGCGTGCCCATCCCGGTCGGCGACCTGCCGACCATCTTCGAGATCTGCCACCTCTCGCCCGAGGAGCAGGAACGCTTCCTCAAACACTACGAGGCCGCCCACCCGGGACGTGCCACCAAGCTGCGCCGCGCCGCCAACCTGCCGCACGAGCTGCGCATTGCCATACCGGCCTTCGCCTCGGAGGCGACGGCGCGGGACGTGGAAGCTACCATCCTGGAGATCGCACTACGCATCATCCGCCTGGCGCAACGCGCCGAGCAGCTAGCCGCGGATGGGGGGCCGCCCGATGAAGAAGTTCGTCAACGACGCCGCTGACCTGGTCGACGAAGCGCTGGCCGGGCTGGCCGCCGCCCACCCCGGGCTGCTGCGCGTTCACCGCAACCCGCGCTTCGTCAGCCGCGCCGTGCCCGCCCGGGCCGGCAAGGTCGCGCTGATCTCCGGCGGCGGCTCCGGCCACGAACCCCTACATATCGGCTTCGTCGGCGAGGGCATGCTCGATGCCGCCTGTCCGGGGGCGGTGTTCACCTCGCCCACGCCCGACCAGATCCTCGCCGCCGCCGAGCACGCTGACAGCGGTGGCGGCGTGCTGCTCATCGTCAAAAACTACGACGGCGACGTCATGAACTTCGACATGGCCGCGGAGTTGATGACCCGCCCCTGTCGCACCCTCACCATCACCGACGACGTCGCCCTGGCCGACCTCGGCGATGGCACCGTCCGCCGCGGCCTGGCCGGCACCCTGGTGGTGGAGAAAATCGTCGGCGCCCTGGCCGAGGCCGGCGCCGACCTCGATGCGTGCCTGGCCATGGGCCAGCGCGTCAACGCCGCCACCCGCTCCCTGGGCCTGGCCCTGACCAGTTGCACCCCACCCGCCGTCGGCCGGCCCACCGTGCTGCTGGCCGACGACGAGGCCGAATTCGGCGTCGGCATCCACGGCGAAGCCGGCCGCCGCCGCGTCGCCCTCAAACCCGCCCGCGAACTCGCCCTGGAGATGATCGACGCCATCACCACCCACCTGCCCGAGGGCGACGAGCGCGTGCTGCTCATCACCAACGGCTTCGGCGCCACCCCGCTGACCGAGCTCTACCTCATGCACGGCATCGCCGCCAACCTCCTCGCCGCTCGCGGCCTCACCGTCCACCGCAGCCTCGTCGGCAACTACTGCACCTCGCTCGATATGGCCGGCTGCTCCTTCACCGTCAGCCGCCTGGACGACGAACGCACCGCCCTGTGGGACGCCCCGGCGCGGACGGTGGGGTTGGTGCGCTGAGGCGGCTGGCCAGTGAGATGTAGGATGCGTTGAGCGACAGCGATACGCATCAGGCAGCGGTACTCGAAGCCGTTTACACGCCAGGAACTCACTCACTGATCGGATCGGCACAGCGCGTTCAACCGACCGCTGCTTTGCCCGACAGCGGCACGATGGGTATCGCTGTCGCTCAACCCATCCTACATTTCACCCGCCTTACACCCTGTGCTCCAGGGGACCGCTTCGACGAGTTGCTGGGGCGGACTCGTGAGACCCGCAAGCTGAACCGGCCAGGCACGACTTGTGGAACCCGCTGCAACGCCTAAGCTCAACCCGACCCCAGACCCGGAGATTGGCAATGCGCGCAGCTCGACGATACGGACTTCTCCTCTGCCTGCTGGCCCTGCCCGCGCTGGCCCAAGAGCGCGAGGCGGACCACGAGGCCTTGCGGGCCATCCTCCAGCAAGGCGCACAGGCCTTGAACACCCGCAACTTCGACGCGATCCCGCCGCTGCTGCACCCGCAGTTCACCATCATCACCGTCGACAACCGCAAATTCACCACGCTCGATGCGTTCAAGGCCTATTGGAACGGCTTGTTCGAGGGCGAGGACCCGGTCCTGGAGCGGATCGAAGCCCGGCCGGTGGCGGATGCGCTGACCGAGTTCGTGGGCGACGACGTGGGCGTTGCCCACGGCACCTCCGATGATGTCTACCACTTCCTCGACGGCGACGTGCGCAGCATGCCGACCCGCTGGACCGCCGTCGTGGCGCGGGATGCGGGCGTTTGGAAGCTGGTGAAGCTCCACTTCTCGGCCAACGTGCTGGACAACCCGGTGCTGGACGCAACGCGGGACGGTGCGTTGCGAATCACGGCCGCGGTCGGTGCCGGGTTGCTGGTGGTCGGCCTCGTGGCCGGTTTCCTCTTCGGTCGTCGGCGGCGCCTGGCCTAAGCCAACCCACCAACGCGAGAATCCGCCACCCCCTGGGATCGCCGAGTTGTACTCGGCAGCCGGCCAAAGGCCGGCCTGGAACGGAGCCGCGGTGACTAGACGTTTTGTCTTGCTTTTCAAAGGCACCTGAGAAAAGGCCGAGCTTCGCTCGGCTGCCGAGTACAACTTAAGCGATCCCAGGGCGGCGGTCCCAGGGGGCGGCGATCAACCGATCCTCCGCAACCGCATGCCCCCGGTCACCTTAACCTGACAGGCCAGCCGCGCCCGCGGGTTGTCGGGGGCGTAGAGCTCGAGCGCCTCGCGCTCGTCCTCGTCAGGCGGCGCAATCGAGCCCTCGCCCAGCGGCTCCAGCTCGACCACGCAGGTGCCGCACAGGCCGGCACGACAGCCGAACAGCAGCGGGGAGTTCAGCGCATCGAGCTGCAATGGAAGCACGCTCCCCTCAGGCAGCTCCAGCGGCGCGAAGCCGCTGTCGGGGAACTCGATGCGATAACGCCTCACACCGCCTCCGGCGTGGGCACTGTCACCGGCTCGTCCCGCAGCCGCTCGGCTTGCGCCCGAAAGCGGCGGAAGGCCGCGCGGTTGGTCGCCAGATACCGGCTGACATCATTGCCGGCCATGTGCCGCATATCCTTGTTGCCCGCGCTCAGCCAGCCCACTGGTTCAACGAACAACCGGTACGACTCCACCGCCTCGCGATGGGTGCGCGCGGCGGCCTGCACGCCCTCGGACTCGGCGCAGAAACAGCGCTCGATCATGCCGACGGCCGCCCCGTGCTCCAGCCCGAACGCCGGGCTGCGCAGCAGGCGGTAGACCGGCGTGAACAAGGCCGGGTCGTACCAGAAGATACCGTTCACCGCGGCCGAGAAGTGATAGTGGTCGCGCTGGCAACCGGCCACCGCCGCGTTGACCACCCAGCGCTCGAAGGCCGTCGGCTTGGGCACCACGCGCGGCACCTCCAGCCCGACGATGCGCGAGGTGTTGAAGTGAAAGCTCTCATCGCAAAAGTGATACCAACTGATCGCCGCCGGCCCGGGCGCCGCGGCCTGGTCCGCCAGCCCCGCGTAATACTGCCCCAGCTTGTGCTGGACGATCTTGCCGTTGAGCGTTCGCAGGCCGCGGATCAGCAGATACTGGCTGCCCAGGAACGGGCTGCCGGTCAGCGCCGTGAACGCCCGCAACTGCACGCCCTTGAACCAGGTCTTCAGCCGGTTGGTGTCGGCGAACACCATCGTCTCGGTAAACGGATGCCGCATCGGGAAGGTGAACAACCGCCGCCCGAACAGCCGGTACTCCACATCCTCGCCGATGGTCTTGAAGGCATTGATATGCACCCGCTCCTGCCGGGTTTCCAGATCCAGGCTGTCGCAGATGGGGCGGAAATCCTCGATCCCGTACAAGCCGGCGGCGGACACCTGGTTGAAGAAGATCGTCGCGATCTCCGCCGAGACGATCTGGCTGTAATACGCCACCCAATAGAGCTGATTGAGCAGCCGGCGTTGGCTGGGCGTGGCCTCGTCCCACAACGCCGTGCCCCAGAGCAGGGCGTGCTCGGGCGGGTTCCAGTCGCTGCCCTGGCAGTCTTCCCAGCGATACGCCGCCGTCGCCGCCTCGATGGCCGCCGTCTCGTCCTGCTTGCGGTTGCGGCGCAGGTTGAGTTCCACCTGTTTACACAGCGTCGCATCGTCCAGCAGGGAGTGCGGGTGTGCCTGTTCAAGCCCGTGGTGCACGGTCAGATCCTCCAGGGCAGCAGCAATTGGCGCCAGGCCGGCAGGCCGGTGTCCACGCCATAGCGTTGCGGGTAGTCGGCCGGTTCGGCATAGGTCCCGAACAGCCGGTCCCATACGGCGAGGTTGGCGCCGAAGTTGCGCGGTGGCGCGTTCTGCGCGTGGTGCAGGTGATGCGCGGCCGGTGTGATGAGCACACGACGCGCCCAGCGCCCGGCCCGCGCCCAGCCGGCAGGCCAGCGGATGGCACTGTGCCGCCACAAATCGAGACTGGCGGTGAGCATGGCACCGGCAAACCACGCCGTCTTGTCCGCGCACAGCAACGACAGGAACGCAGCGGGTACCAGATAAACGAACAACGGCTGCGCCGCCAGCGCATTGCGGGCACTGACCCAGGCGCCAAGCTGGGTCGCGCTGTGGTGGGTGCGGTGCAAGGCCCAGCCGCCGCCGTGAAACCAGCGATGTTGCAGGTAATAGAGCAGATCGAGCCCGACGATGTTGAGCAGAAAAGCCGTCGCCGTGCCGGGAATCACCCCGTTCCACGCCGGCAGGGCACTGGCGAGCAGGTGACCCAGCCACAGCGCCAGCACGGGGATCACCGCGCCCTGGACCAGCAGACCGCTGCCGTTGAGCAGCCAGTCACCCGCCGTCGCCCGTTGCCTGCCCAGCGGCCGCCAGCGCTCCAGCCCGAACAAGGCCAGGAAGCTCAGCAAGGGCAGGGCGCCGAGAACGGCGTAGGCGGACGCGTTAGACATGCCTGGCATTGTTGGCCGGGTTCGGCGGCATGCCAAGGGCGTAGTGGCGCATGTGCCTGAAGTAGCGCCTGATGCGCCACACAGCGGCGCGCAACGAGACGCGAACGCGGTCACCGGGAGACTCTACAAGCGGGCCTCCCCTGGGATCGCCGAGTTGCACTCGGCAGCCGGCCAACGGCCGGCCAGGACCGAAGCCCTCGATACCGAACGACTCGCATCGCCATGCCATCGCACCCACAAACGGCCGAGCTGCGCTCGGCTGCCGAGTACAACTTAAGCGATCCCAGGGGGTGCCGGAAACAAGGCGTCCAGTCTCGAATGCCACCTCGTCCGGTTGCACATGGTGCGACCAACGCCATCGCAATCACCGGCCACCACCCCCCGTCTACAATGCAACGACTCCCACCCGACCGGTCGCCATGCCCCACTTCAAGCCCTACTGGTACATCGCCGCCGAATCCC
>CBFGWV010000179.1:0-9995 GCA_965652545.1 uncultured Candidatus Competibacteraceae bacterium
TTCTTCAAGCCGCCAGCGCCGGCGGCTCCATGGCACCGGTCATGATGGCCACGGCGTCGGACATGGAGATGGACTTGGGCTCCACCACGGCGATGCGCTGGCCGAGCCGGTGGATATGGATGCGATCGGCGACCTCGAACACATGGGGCATGTTGTGGCTGATGAGCACGATCGGCAGGCCTCTGCGGCGCACATCGAGGATGAGCTCCAGAACGCGGCGGGACTCCTTCACCCCCAGGGCGGCGGTGGGCTCGTCGAGAATTACCACCTTGGACCCGAACGCCGCGGCGCGCGCCACCGCCACCCCCTGGCGCTGGCCGCCTGAGAGCGTCTCGACGGCCTGATCGATGTTCTGGATCGTCAGCAGGCCCAGCTCGGAGAGCTTCTCTCGCGCCAGCTTGCGCATGGTGGCGCGATCGAGCTTGCGGGCGACACGTCCCAGCAAGCCCGGTGCGCGCAGCTCGCGCCCAAGGAATAGATTGTCCACGATGGACAGGGCAGGGGAGAGGGCGAGGTTCTGGTAGACCGTCTCGATGCCCGCCTGGCGCGCATCGATGGGTGAGGCGAAGCGCACCGGCCGACCTTCGAGCAACAGCTCGCCGGCATCGGGTTGTACCGCCCCGGTGAGCGCTTTGATCAAGGTCGATTTGCCGGCGCCGTTGTCGCCGATGATGGCCAGGATCTCGCCCGGGTAAAGGTCGAAATCGCAACGGTCCAGCGCCACCACGCGCCCGTACGCCTTGGTCAGCCCGCGGGCCTTGAGAATGGGGTCTGTGTTCACGCCGACACCTTCCGGATCCATTGGTCGATGGCCACGGCGAGGATGATCAGCGCACCCACCGTGAACTCCTGCCACAACACATCCACTCCCGAGAGCTTCAGCCCGCTGCGGAACACGCCGACGATCAGCGCGCCGATCAAGGTGCCGAGAATGGAGCCGCGCCCGCCGAACAGCGAACAGCCGCCGATCACCACGGCGGTGATGGCATCGAGGTTGCCTTCGTAAAAGGATTGCGGGCTGACTGAGCCGACCCGGCCGATGGCCGCCCAGCCGGCCACCGCGCACAGCAAGCCGGCAGTGCCGTAGACCGACATCAGAATGCGGTCAGTGCGGATGCCGGCCAGCCGCGCCGCGTCGGGGTCGTCGCCGACGGCGTACACATGCCGGCCCCAGGCGGTCCAGTTGAGCAGGTACCAGAACAACCCGAACAAGCCCAGCATGAGGAACGAGCCGTAGGTGAACTGGGCACCCCCGATGCCGACCCGTTCGCCGAAGAACTTCAGTGCCGGGGCGGCGGCATCGATGTCCTGGCTGCGGATGGTCTCACCGCCGGAGTACCACAGGTTGAGCGCGAAGAAGATGCTCCAGGTGCCCAGTGTGACGATGAACGGCGGCAGCTTGAAACGGGTGACCAGAAAGCCGTTGATCAGCCCGCACACAGTACCGACCATGAAGCCCAGCGGTATGGCGACCGCACTGGGCACACCCAGCACTACGGCCACCTTGCCCATGACCACCGAGCACAAGACCATCATGGCCGCGACCGACAAGTCGATACCCGCGGTGACGATGATTAAGGTCTGAGCGATGCCCAGAAGCCCGATGATGGTGACCTGCTGGACGATCAGCGACAGGTTGAACGCGGTGTAGAAGCGCTCGCCGGCGACGATCCCGAAAGCCAGCAGCCCGAGCATCAGCACGATTAGCGGCACAGCCGTGGGGTTGGCGTGCAACAGGTGATGGATGCGGCTGACCAGATCGGTCTTACGGTCCTCGAACGCCGGCAGAGTGCCGGCGCTCTTGGATAGGCTTTGTTCAAAGTCCTGCATGATGGGTACCTCGATGCGTGAGGATGCCGGTTCCGTCAGCCCCAGCACTTCTCCAGCGCGGCCTCGGATGTGATGGAAGGAATGCCCTCCACCGGCTGGTCGGTGACCAACTCGACCCCGGTGTCGATGAAGTCCATACCGGCGGGCGTTTGCGGCATGTCGCCGGTTTGCGCAAAGGCGACCACCGCCTCCACACCGTTGGCGGCCATCAACAGGGGGAACTGCATGGCCGTGGCACCGATGACGCCGTCGCGGACGTTTTGCACACCGGGGCAACCGCCGTCCACCGAGACGATGGTGACGCCGCCCTCCATGCCGTAGCTCTTGAGCGCCTCGTAGGCGCCGGCCGCGGCCGGTTCGTTGATGGTGTAGACGAGGTTTATGCCCGGGTCGATCTGCAGCAGGCTCTCCATGGCCGTACGCCCGCCTTCTTCGGCACCGAGGGTAATATCGTTGCCGACGATGCGTGGGTCGGTTTCATCGCCAATGTCATTGGGGTCGGCCAGATCGATGCCGAATCCGGACAGAAAGCCCTGGTTGCGCAACACGTCCACGGAGATTTCCGAGGCGTTGAGATCGAGCAGGGCGATGCGGGCGTCCTCCGCATCCGCCCCCATTCGTGCACGCGCCCACTGGCCGATGAGCTCGCCGGCCTTGAAATTGTCGGTGGCGAAGGTCGCATCCGCGGCATCGGCCGGGTCCAGCGGGGTGTCCAGGGCGATGACCAGCAGCCCGGCATCGCGCGCCCGTTGCAGGGCGGGTACCAACGTATCGCTGTCCGACGGAGTGATCAGAATGCCTTTCGCGCCGGCAGCGATCAGGCTCTCGACCGCCTCGATCTGCGCCCCGTGATCGCCGTCGTACTTGCCGGCGTAGGTGCGCAGCTCGGCGCCCATCGACTCGGCCTTTGCCGCGGCGCCTTCGCGCATCTTGACGAAGAACGGGTTGGTGTTGGTTTTGGTGATCAGGCCGATGATGATTTCGTCGGCCTGGGCCGGACCGGCGCTGCACAACAGCGCCGCACCGACAGCGACGGCAAGTGAAACGGTCTTGCTCATGGTGCATCTCCTCTCTCGTTATGGTGCGCAGGCTGAAACATCCCAGTGCGTCTGTCAATAAATAAATCCACTTGATTTAATTATCGACGTGAGCCATGGTTAGCGACAAACCAGAAGGGGTACCGCATGGGTGTGCGCTCTGATGATGTGACGGGGACGGGCAAAGGACTGGGTGGCGGCACCAACCAAGTTGGCGTCCGCGTCTATAACGAGCGCCTCATCCTGTCACTGGTGCGCCGTAGCGGGGCGTTGCCCAAGGCCGAGATCGCCCGCCTGACCGGCTTGTCGGCGCAGACCGTGTCGATGATCGTCAAACAGTTGGAACAGGATGCGCTGCTGCTCAAGCAAAGCCCGGTTCGGGGGCGCGTCGGGCAACCGTCGGTGCCGTTCATACTCAACCCGGAGGGGGCGTTTTCTCTGGGGCTGAAGATCGGTCGGCGCAGCTGCGAACTGGTGCTTGTCGATTTGGTCGGGCAGGTGCGCAAACGCGCCCAGCTCATGTACGCCTATCCCACGCCGGAGGCCGTACTGGGGTTCATCGAGACGGCGTTCGTCAGCGTGCTGGCCGGCCTGAACACCCGCCAACGGCAACGTTTCTGTGGTGTCGGAGTGGCCATGCCGTTCGAGCTGTGGAAATGGGAGGACGCCATTGGTGCACCCCCCGAAGCCATGCGACGCTGGCAGGACATCGATATTCAGGCCGAGATCCGTCATCGCTGCCAGTGCCCGGTGTACCTGAGCAACGATGCCACCGCGGCTTGCGCCGCGGAGCTGGTGCTGGGCAACCACGCCCATCACACAGACTTTCTTTACGTCTTCGTCGGTTGGTTCATCGGCGGCGGCGTCGTCCTTGGCGGCACCTTGTATCCCGGCCGCAGTGCGAATGCCGGTGCCTTGGGGTCGATGCCGGTGCCCGGCGCGCATGGGCCGACACAACTGATCCGCCGCGCCTCGTTATGCCAACTGGAGCGCGCAGTCGCCGCACACGGCGGCCCTGTCGACCGGCTATGGGCGGCCGATGGGGACTGGCAGGCGTTTGCCGATGTCCTCGGTCCTTGGATCGACGAGGCCGCACCGGCCATAGCACATGCCATCGCCGCGGCAGTTGCGGTGGTGGACTTCCCAGCGGTGTACATCGACGGCGCATTCCCTCCCCACGTGCGCCGGATGCTGGTGGACGCCGTGTGTCAGGCCTACGCGCGGGTCGACCAGCAGGGACTGAGCCCGGTGGAGATACTGGAAGGCACAGTCGGGCGCGATGCCCGCGCGGTGGGCGGCGCGACCTTGCCGATCCTGGCCAACTTCGCTCGCGACCGCGAGGTCTTGTTCAAAGACGCCTGATCAGTCCGTACACAGCCATTGCGCCGGTGCGGCGAGCCCGGGCGGGAGTACCGTGCTGTCGTCACCGCAGGCCACCGCGATCTGGTCCTCGGTGAGCCCCGTCACTCCGCTCAGATCGACCCCTGAAATGTCGGTGCGGTACAGGAATGCACCACTCCAGTCCGAGCCCGCGAGTTTGGCATTGGTGAAGGTGGCGCGGGCGATGATCGCCCAGGTGAAGTCCGTGCCACTGAGATCGCTGTCGGTAAAGGTGGCGCGAATGGCGTCGGCCTTTGAAAAGTCCACTCCAGCGAGTTTGGCGCCGGTGAAGTCCGCGCGCGGCAAGCCCGCCTTGGACACGTTGGCTGCGGTCAGGTCGGCCTCGGTAAAGCTTGCGCGATACAGCTCCGCGTAACTGAGGTCCGCCCGCGGCATGCTGACGCCGGAGAAGTCCGTCCGTGCCCCGTAGGCTTTCTGTGCCACCACCCCGCCCATGGACGCCCCTTTGAACGAGGTCATCGTAAGGTTGGCGCCGCCGAGGTTCGCACCATCGAGCGTGGCGCGACGCAAATCGGTATTCGAGAGATTTGCGCCCGTGAGTGTTGCGCCGCGCAGATTGAACTCCGAGAGCATCAACAGTCGCTTGCTGCAGCCCGACCAGTCGACGCCGGCTTCTCCGGCGTCGTTACAGGCGGCAAACGCGCCGCTGCTCATCGCCAGCAGGGCGCCGCCGGCCAATGCCCGTCGTGCGGCAGGGAAAAGAGACCTTCGATTCGAGCACATCCCGCCTCCAGCTGATTGAGAGCGATACGAGAAGTATGGGGTATCAGTATGAGCGAGTCCGCGTACTTCGGTTCAGGGTTGTGCAAATGGCCGGGCAGAGCATCGTTGGCTACCATGGAGTGCGGGGGCTGTATCCGTTCATCGAAGGGGGAGGCATGACGACGAAGACGGCCCAATGGTCGACCTCGCACACGATAACCGCGGGTATCGCCGGTAACGTACTGGAATGGTACGACTTTGCGATTTATGGCTTCTTTGCGCCGATCATCGCGGCGCAGTTCTTTCCCAGCGATGACCCCACCGTTTCGCTGATCGCCTCATTCGGTGCATTCGCCGCGGGCTTCCTCATGCGGCCAGTGGGCGCCGCATTGTTCGGGCACATCGGCGACCGCTACGGCCGAAGTCGGGCCTTGTTGCTGTCGGTGCTGCTGATGGCCGTACCGACCTTTCTGATCGGCTTGCTGCCGACCTACGCCACGCTGGGGGTGGCCGCGTCGGTCCTCATGGTGGTGCTGCGCATGTGCCAGGGCGTGGCGGTCGGCGGCGAGTACACCAGCTCCATCGTGTACCTGGGCGAGCGGGCGCCCCCTGGGCGGCGGGCATTTTTCTCGAGCTGGTCGATGTTCGGCGCCGTCGGCGGCACGCTGCTGGGCTCCGCGGTGGGTGCAGTGCTCAGCACGGTGCTCAGCGACACCGAGCTGGCCGCCTGGGGCTGGCGCGTCGCCTTCCTGGGCGGTATCGCGGTGGGCGCCATCGGCATGTTGATTCGCCGCGGAATGCACGAAGACGCGCCGGCACAAGCAGGCAAGCCGCCCCTACTGACGGCGTTCAGCGAGCACGGTCGGGCCATTGCCCAGGTGATCGGCTTGAATATCGCCAATGCCGTGGGCTTTTACCTGATGTTCGTCTACGTGGTGACGTGGATGGTCGACCACGTGCAGGTACCGCGGTCGTCGGCATTGGATATCAACACCTTGGCTATGGGTTCGCTGCTATTGTTCGTGCCCCTGGGCGCATGGCTGTCCGACCGTTACGGCCGGCGCGTCATGCTTATCGGGGGGCTGGCGGCCACGGCGGTCCTGTCATATCCGCTGTTGTGGCTGATGCATCACCCGCACGTGGCGCTGATACTCGCCGGTCAGATTGGTTTCGCCCTGGTGCTGGCCAGCTTCATGGGGTCGATTCCGGCAATGATGATCGAAATGTTCCCCAAAGCGGTTCGCGTCAGCGCGGTCAGCGTCGGCTACAACATTACTCTGGCGATCTTCGGCGGCAGCGCGCCGCTGGTGGCGGTGTGGATGATCGGCCGCAGCCATGACGACCTCTCGATGGCCTGGTACCTCAGCGGTGCGGCCGTCGTGTCGCTGCTCACCACCTTGACCATGCGCGGCAAGCCTCGGCCCTCAGGCCGGGGAAGTGTAGCGCGGACGCCGTAGGCGTTGTCGGTCAGTCCTGTCCTGTGTGGATACCTCGCCTCGGTATCTGGTTGCGATGGCCCGCACGCGTGCATTAGAAAAGAGCAATATATTCATCAGCTTACGTTGTTGTCTTTGCAGATTGGGCAAGGCTATAGTGCCCTGCATGCAACGCCTCCAAGCCTTCCGATACGAACTGATGCCCAGCGGCGACCAGCAGCGCGCCATGCGCCGCTTTGCCGGAAGCTGCCGGTTCGTATTCAACAAGGCTCTGGCGTTGCAGAAGGTGCGCTTTGAAGCGGGTGAGAAGAAGCTCGGCTATGCCGGACTGTGCAAGCTGCTCACCCAATGGCGTAACGGCACGGACACCCCGTGGTTGGCCGAGGCCCCGACCCACCCGCTGCAACAGACGCTCAAGGACCTGGAGCGGGCCTATACCAACTTCTTCGCCAAGCGGGCGGATTTCCCGCGCTTCAAGAAGAAGGGGCAAGGCGACAGTTTCCGCTACCCCGACCCGAAGCAGATCAAGCTCGATCAGGCCAACAGCCGCCTGTTTCTGCCCAAGCTCGGCTGGCTGCGCTATCGCAACAGCCGGGAGGTGATCGGCACGGTCAAGAACCTCACGGTCAGCCACTCGGGTGGCAAGTGGTTTGTGTCGATCCAGACCGAGCGCGAGGTGGCGCCGCCCATCCCGCGAGGCGGGGCGGTCGGTATCGACATGGGGGTGGTCCGCTTCGCCACGCTCTCGGACGGTAGCTTCCACACGCCGCTGGGCAGTTTCAAGCGACACGAAGACCGGTTGCGCCGTGCGCAGCGGGCCATGAGCCGCAAGACGACGTTCAGCAACAACTGGAAGAAGGCCAAGGCCAGAGTCCAGCGCATCCACGCCCGCATCGGGCACGCCCGCCGCGACTACCTGCATAAAGCCACGACGACCATCAGCAAAAGCCACGCGATGGTGTGTATCGAGGACTTGCAGGTGCGGAACATGTCCAAGTCGGCGGCCGGCACTACCGAGCAGCCGGGCAAGAACGTTCGGGCCAAGTCCGGCCTGAACAAAGCCATCCTCGATCAGGGCTGGTTCGAGTTCCGCCGCCAACTGGACTACAAACTGGCGTGGAACGGCGGCCATCTTGTTGTCGTGTCACCGCGCAACACCAGCCGAACCTGTCCGGCCTGTGGCCAGGTATCGGCGGGCAACCGCCGCACGCAGGCACGCTTCGCCTGCATCGAATGCGGCTTCGAGGAACACGCCGACCTCGTCGGTGCTATCAACGTTCTCAGGGCGGGGCACGCCCGTTGCGCCTGTGAAGTGAGCGACGCAGCAAGGTCGCCAGCAGCAGGAACCCACCGAAGCGACTCACTCGGGCTCAATGCTCGAATGAGCGCCGTAGGAATCTCCCGACTTTAGGCGGGGGAGGATGTCAACATGACACCGCCTGTGGAGCTGGCTCCATTACCGTCATCATAGGCTATCGGGATATCCCAACATTGCATACGCCCGCGTCTATTATGAAACGCTTAATTGAACAGATGTTCAGGAATTGAGATGGCGTAAATGTATGCTTGACATCGGCGCGCGGGCCCACCTATTCTCCCGCGCCTACCATAAATCCAAACGGACAACTCAAGGACATCGCAAGGGGGAAGGACGACATGGAATCGTCTCGCGTCACGCCGTATTGCCCGAACTTTATTTCTCATCGCTCATCTCGATTATCCCTTCGCTGCCGTTTGGCCTCCCCACCGTGCATCGCGCCGGCTTGGGCGCGCCACTTCCATTGACAGGACGTTCCCGATGAAACAACGCGTACTCACCGCGCAGACACCCCTGGGCGATGCCCTGCGTATCGTCTATCTGGAAGGCACCGAGGGGGTTTCTGAGCTGTTCGTCTACCGGGCGGGGTTTATTTCCGAAGACGGCGAGATCGACGGCAGTGCGTTATTGGGTGAGCCGATTTCGATGACGCTCGAGACGCAAAATCATACCGAGCGCTATTTCCACGGCAACATCGTTGCCTTTGAAGCGACCGGCCGGCAGGGTAAATACTGGACATACGAAGCACAAATTGCCCCGCGTCTTTGGCATGCCGGCTGCCGGTCCGATCGGCGTATCTGGTTGAAGAAGACCATCCCTGAAATTCTATACGATGTGCTGGACTATAATGGCATCCGTTTTGAATCGAGATTGAAAGGCGCGTACAAAACCTGGGAATTCCTCACCCAGCATCGCGAAACGGATCTGGCCTTTGTCTCACGGCTAATGGAGCATGAAGGAATCTATTATTGGTTTGACTGCAGCGACCCCGGCGCAGGGCATGTAATGATCTTGGCCGATCACCTGTCAGTGCACGAGCCCTCACCGATCCGCGGTTATGAGACTGCCGCCTATTATCCGCCGGATGTCACCTATCCCGACACCGATCATTTCGACGGTTGGAACCAGAAGCGTCAGGCCGTGGCCGGCCAATTTCTGCATTCGGATTACGATTTCACCCGACCCACCGCAGATCTTCTGGTCGAGCACACCGATCGTCCGGAACACTTGTTCAACCACTATGGTCTGTACGACTACCCAGGCAATTACGTACAGAGCGGCGATGGTCAGGGCTATGCCCAGGCACGGCTGGAGGCCCACCAACTGCGCCGCGAGACGGTCGCCCTGAGCGGGCGGGTGCGTGGCCTACCCCCGGGTTGCCGCTTTACCCTGACCAACCACCCTCGCGACGATCAGAACAAAGACCTTGTGGTCTTGCGCTGTGCCTTTCGCATTCGCAATAACGACTACGAAGGCACCGGCGGCACCCAGTCGGCCCAATTCCACATCAACCTGGAAGCCATCCCCGCCGAGCGCCAATTCCGCCCTATACAGAAAACCCCAAAGCCGCGCAGCTACGGCCCTGAGACCGCCACCGTCACCGGCCCGGAAGGCGCGGTTGTGCATACCACCGAACACGGTGAAGTGTATGTGCAGTTTCGCTGGGACCGCTACAACAGCGGCTCGTGCCCGATACGTGTCGCCACACCGTGGGCCGGTGAGAACTTCGGCATGGTGAGCCTGCCCCGGGTCGGTCACGAGGTCGTGGTGGATTACATCGATGGGGACCCTGATAGGCCCATAATTATCGCGAGCGTATACAACGGTGACAACCGGCCGCCATGGGGTTTGCCGGCTAATGCAAGTCAGAGCGGCATCCTATCACGCAGCTTGGGTGGTGGCTACGAGCAAGCGAATGCAATTCGTTTCGAGGACCTGCCTGGCAAAGAACAACTCTGGCTCAGGGCCCAGAAAGATAAGCTAGACGAAACCGAAAACGACGAAAAGCACTGGGTGGGCAACGATAGGGCCAAGAACATCGACCGTGACGAAGCCACCAAGATCGGCCGCCATCGTTCGGAGGACGTTACGGGGAACGAAACCATCCTCATTCACGGGGACCGCAATGAGGAAGTGGACGGTGAAGAAGTCATCACCTTGCACAAGTCCCGCACCACCGAGATCGACGATAACGAAGTCCTGCTGATCCACAAGGACCGTCAGACGCAGATCGATGGGCACGAAACCCTCACTGTGGGCCAGACCCGCACG
>CBFGWV010000180.1:0-9979 GCA_965652545.1 uncultured Candidatus Competibacteraceae bacterium
GCTCGCGCTGGCGGCGGCTGTGGGTATGGGTGGGCAGTGGACTGGCCGGCGTTCTGGTCGTCGGGTTGCTGTTGCCGGAGCGGATGCTCATACCGGTAACGGGGGCATCGGCCAATGACTGGAACCCACGCTCGTTCTGGTTCGAGCCCTGGGGACGTTCCGGGGTGCACAAGGGTGTGGACATTTTCGGACGCAAGGGCACGCCAGTCGTCGGCGCCACCGGCGGTTTGGTGCTCTATGCCGGTGAACTGGCCATGGGCGGCACTGTGGTCGCCGTGCTCGGGCCGAAATGGCGGGTGCATTACTACGCGCACCTGCAATCGCGGTCGGTGGCCACCGGTGACTGGGTGTGGCGCGGCGAGGCGGTGGGTACCCTGGGCGACAGCGGCAACGCCGTGGGCAAGGCGCCACACCTGCATTACTCCATCCTCTCGCTGATTCCCATCCCGTGGCTTGCAACCACACAGACGCAGGGGTGGAAGCGGATGTTCTACCTCGACCCGGTGGCGAAACTGTCCGAGCTGCGCTGAGGGGCCGGCTTCAATTTGCACCCGCTGATGGTTGGCGCTGACTTGCCTGACGTATACGGCCGCTCAGTCGTGTTTGTGCTTGGCGTAGTACCGCGCAACCCGCACTCGGTTACCGCAACGCGAGGCCGAGCACCAGCGGCGTCGGGCGCTGGCAGGCAGGAAGAGCATGACGCAATCCTCGGCTTCGCATTCGCGGATCCTGGCGGCGCTCGGGTCGGCCAGCAGATCCGCGGCGGCTTCGGCCAGATGGGCCGCCAGGCGGACCACGACCGGCCCTTGGCGGTGGGTGCTCGTGATCAACGCCCCGCCATCGTTCTCCAGCGTCCGGATGGCCGGTGCCGCGCGCATTGCCGCATTCAAGCCTTTGATCGTCCCTGCCGGTGGCGTCGTCCCCAGGCGAACGCAACTGATTGCCGTGGCGATGTGATCACGCACCACGTGCAGTGGCGCGAGGTCGGCGGCGGTGACCGTGCCAAGCTCCGCTTCCGTAACGGCCGGTAACCGGTCGCCCTGCAGCACCAGCCAAGTCCGCAAGTCATCGACCGTGGCAAGCAGGTCGACGGGGCCATCGGGTGTGACTGGCCGGGTGTTGATGAGATCCAGGGCCAAGGGCTCGCCGGTGAAGGGGACGATCCCGTTCATACCTAACTCCTTTTCTGTTGGCGGACGCATTATGCCACCGCGGTCTGGCCGACGTGTGTGCACGGCGGCCCCCGACAGGTGCCTCTCGTGCACATGGGCACCTGTAGGAGCCCTGCCCTCAGGGCGATGGCCGCAGGTGGCGCCATGCCCAGGGGTTTACGCCGATCCCGGGCCAATCGCGCACAGGGGTGCGCTCCTACGGGTGCCCGATTCTGGGTTGGATAACACAATATATAACGCATGTTTTCGTATTTGACGCATTATGCGGCACATCGTTAATCTAACGCGTAAAATTGCAAAATAGGCATGTTAAAAAATGATGCTCTCTATCCCCAACATTGCTCATCGCCACATCGATGTCGACGGCGTGCGGCTGTTCTATCGTGAGTCCCTGCCTGCCGTTGCCAACGCCCCCGCCGTTTTGTTGTTGCATGGCTTCCCCTCGGCATCGCATCAGTACCGGCGCCTGATGGATGCGCTGGGCGGACGTTACCGTCTGATCGCGCCGGACTACCCTGGCTTCGGTCACAGCGATGTACCGCAACCGGCCAGTCACGGTGGCGATTTCACCTACAGCTTCGACCGGCTCGCCGAGCTTCTCGAAGGTTTTATCGAGCGCTTGGCACTGTCACGATTCGTGATGTACATGTTTGATTTCGGTGCACCGGTGGGGTACCGCGTGGCGGTGCGCCGACCGGCGTGGATCGCCGGGCTCATCGTGCAGAATGCCAACGCCTACCTTGAAGGCTTGTCCGACGGCGCCAGCAGTTTCATTGCGATGCGGCCAGAGGACGATGGTGCGGAGGCGGCCATCCGCGATTTGCTCAGCCTGCCGGGGACGCGTGGCCAATACGAGGGCGGGGCGGGCGATGTGTCATTAATCGCCCCGGACGGTTGGACGCTGGATCAGCACTTCCTCGATCTGCCCGGGCGAACCCGGCCGCAGATGGATTTACTCTTCGATTACCACAGCAACCTTGTGCAGTATGCGCAGTGGCAGGCGTGGCTGCGGGCGCAGCAGCCGCCGACGTTGATCGTCTGGGGGCGCAATGATCCGTTCTTCCCGGAACCCGGCGCGCGCGCTTATCTGCGAGATCTACCCGATGCCGAGCTCCATTTGTTCGACACCGGGCACTTTGCACTGGAGGAATGCCTGCCGCAGATCGCACCGCTGATCGCGGATTTCCTCGACCGTCATTGGGCGAGCGCGGCAGCGGTGTAACCCGCTGCTACGACGCCTCGGCCAAGCGCTCCAGATTCGCCGCCGGCCCCAGTACCGCGGTGCGCGCGCGTGAGGGATCAAGGTAAGCCTTGGCCACACGGCGCAGGTCGTCCAGGGTGACGTCGAGCACCGCCTTGCGGAAGGCGCGGCGTTGCTCGGGCGTGCGCCCGAACAAGGCGGCATGGAAGCTGCCGATGGCCTCACCGGCGGGGGAGCCGGGGCGGTCGATGGCACCGACCACACCGAGCACGGCTTCTTCCACCGCACGGTGTTCGGGCTCGCGCTCGAGCACGTAGGCGACCGCTGCGTCGAAGTCCGCCAGTGTTTCCTCCAGCCGCGGGTCGCGGTAGGAGTAGAAGCGGAAGGCGCCGCTGTCACCGTTGTAGTTGGCACCGCCGCCGTAGGCGCCGCCTTGCTCGCGGATGGCGCGGTGCAGGTAGGTGTTGCGCAGGTACTCGCCCAGCACCTGCAACGCCGGTGCATCGGCATGGCTGGGCGGTACGCCCGGATACGCCTTGGCGCAGAAGTTCACCGCAGCGTTGATGACCCAGCGCTGCTCCGGATCGGCGCTCGCCGCCCCGGCACTGAAGCTCGGCGCCTGCTGTGTGGCCGGCAGGTCGGCGAAGCGCTCGGCGAGGGCCTCGGCAAGCGGCGCATGCTGACTGGCCTCGGACACCACCAGGTATTGGCGCGGTGCCTGTCGCAGGTACTCGTGGATGCGGCGCAGCTTCTCCGCCAGGGCCGCCCGGCTTTTGGCCTTGGCCAGGCTTGGGGCCAACTCGCGCAGCAGCTTCAATCCACCCAGGCCATCCCAACGGTGATTGAGCGCGGCCACCGGGCTCAGGCCGGCGGACGCGGCGGTCAAGGCCAGTGCATGACCCTGGTCGCTGACGGATTCTTCGCGTTGTGCATGGACTTGGCTGATCAACTCGCGGAGGCGTTCGAGCTCGTCGAACCGCGGGGTGAGCAACGTGTCTCGCAGCATGTCGGCCAGGGCCGCACCGTTACGCGCCAGGGCCTTGCCGGCGATGACGAAGGCCGAGTGCACCGTACCGGTGTCGTCCAGATCGCCGCGGATCAATACGCGCGCCGATACGCCGCCGGTGACGGCGGCCTGGCGGGCCTGGGTCTGGAGGTAGTCGCGGCCGCCGCTGCCCAACTCCGGCAGGCAGACGGCATACAAGGGCAGCAGGTCGATGAGCTCGTCGGGCAGCTGCGGCAACTCCAGGACCCATTGCTGGTACACCATGCCGTTGGTGGGTTGGGCATACCAGGTGGTCTTCACGTCGCCGACGTTGCGTGTTTCCGCCTCGGGGATCGGCAGCTCGCGGGGCACGTCCTCCAGCCCCACGCGGGGCAGGATCTCCGGGTCGTCCTGACGCGCCTGGCGTGCTTTCAAGGCTTCGGAGCGCTCGCGGATACGGGCGCGGTCGTCGGCGCTGAGTGTGGCGGCGCGGCCGGCCAGTTCGGTGACTTCGGCCTGGTGCTCGCGCTCGGCCTGGCGGGGGTCGGGTTCCAGCGTCAGGCGCACCCGGTGCGGATTGTCCAGCAGCAGGCGGCGCACCACCTGGGGAATGAACTGCGGCGAGCGGATCTCCTCGCGCAGTTTCTCCAGCGCCGGGTCCAGGTCCAGGGCGTCGGCAGGGTCACCGTCATGCAGTGCGGCCGGCAGGGCCTCCAGCAGCAAGTGCAGGCCGTAGGGGAAGCCATCGCCGGTGACCTCGCGCTGAGACAGCTCCAACTGGTGCAGCACCGCATCGACTGCCGAAGGGTCCACGCCGTCGCGTGCGACCTGTTCGAGCACCTCGAGGATACGCGCTTCGATGGCATCGGCATCGGCCGCCTCGCAGCCCTCCAAACCGGCCACGAAGGTCGTTTCGCGATTGGAGTCGTCAAAGCCGCACAGCGGGGAGGGCGAGGTGCCCAGGTCGCTGGTCTCCAGCATGTGGCGCAGGGGCGAGCTGGAGTTGTCCAGCAGCACGCCGGAGAGGATGCGCGCGCGCAGCACGTCCATGGTGTCGGCCATGTTGCCGAGCAGCCAGCCGAGCACGACGTGGGTCTTGTTTGCCGGGTCGTCGTCAGGATCCAGCGGGTAGCTGCCGCTGACCCGCTGCGGGGTGTCGTAGCGTTGTTCGTCGGGCACGGCCAGGTCCAGGGCCAGCGCCGAGAACTGCGACAGCACCCGCTCCTGGAACAACGCCTGGTGTTCGCTCGCCGGGATGTCGCCGAAGGTCATGAACACGGCATTGGACGGGTGGTAGTGACGCGCCTGGAAGGCTTTGAGATCGGCATGGGTGAGGCGCGGAATGTCCGCCGGTTCGCCGCCCGAGTTGTAGTGGTAGGTGATGGTGGGGAACAGGCTCGACTGCAGCGTCTGGTGCAGGCGGCTGACCGGGGAGCTCATGGCGCCCTTCATCTCGTTGTACACCACACCCGAGCGGGTCAGCGGCGACTGCGGATCGTCCGGGTCGACCAGTTCCAGGCGGTGGCCTTCCTGGGCGAAGTCCAACTCGTCCAGCAGCGGGAAGAACGCGCTGTCGAGGTACACCTCAAGCAGGTTGCGGAAGTCCTTGCGGTTGAGGCTGGCGAACGGATAGGCCGTCCAGTCGCTGGCGGTGAAGGCGTTCATGAAGGTGTTCAGCGACCGCCGGATCATCATGAAGAACGGGTCGCGCACCGGGTAGCGGCGGCTGCCGCACAAGGCGGTGTGCTCCAGGATGTGGGCCACGCCGGTGGAGTCCTGGGGCACGGTGCGGAAGGCCACCAGGAAGACGTTGTGCGGATCGTCCGCCGCCAGATGGAGGTGGCGGGCGCCGGTGGCCTCGTGGCGATAGTCCTGAAGTTCCACCCCAAGCGATTCGATGCGGTGACGGCGCAGCAACGTGAACGGGCTGTCGGTCATGACAGGCATCCTCCTACAAAGCAGTGGCGTGGGTTCAATCGGGGTCCGGATTGCGGTCGCGCGGCTCGGTCATCACCACGCCGACGACACCGGCAAAGCACAGCAGGACGCCGGCCGGCGTCAGGGACAACAGACGCAGAGTCCAGTCCGAGCGGTCCAGCATCAAGGCCACGAAACCACCGATCAAGCCGGCGGCAGTGAGGGCGATACCGAGGTAAAGCGATAGACGGCCGAGTCGACCCATATGCGGGAATTTGGTGGAGCCAGGCGGGATCGAACCGCCGACCTCCTGCATGCCATGCAGGCGCTCTCCCAGCTGAGCTATGGCCCCGAAGTCGATGAGAGGGCAGACAGTAGAGCGGGACACCCCCGCGTGTCAATCCGGACACACGCAAACCCATGTTTCCCGCACCGCGTCACCTCCGTTTGCTCGGCTCGTCCGGGCACTTTAGCAGCCTTCGAGCTGCTGGCGTCTAGTCCTGCCAGGCGACGTGATCGATGGGAACCGGCACCGTCACTTCGTCCTTCACGAGCTCCATCACAACGAAGGAGTGCGTCTGGTGGACGTTCGGCAGCCTGCCGATCTGCTGGCCGAGCACGGCACGGTAGTGCGCGATGTCATGGGTGCGCACCTTCAACAGGTAATCGAAACTGCCGGCCACCATGTAACAGCCCTGTACCTCGGGAATGAGCCGTACCGCCTCGTTGAAGCGGTCGAGGGCGTCTTCGCTGGTCTTGTCCAGTGTCACCAGCACCACCAGTACATGGCCGGCACCGAGTTGTTGGGGGTCCAGATCGGCACGGTAGCCGCGGATGACACCCGCCTGCTCGAGCCGGCGCACGCGCTGCGCGCAAGGGGTTTTGGTGAGGTTCACCCGTTCGGCAAGCTCCACCATGGGGAGGCGTCCGTGTTCCTGAAGCTGTTGCAGGATGCGGCGGTCTATGCGGTCCAGGCGTTCCGTCTTTTTAGCCATATTGCCTATGAATTTGCGATTTTGAGGACAAAGGTAAACCAATCTATCGTAATTTGGAGCCAATTCCTAGCCAAAATGGCCAACAATGAGTCTCGAAGACTGGAGAAAGGCATCACATAGATGTCGCACATCACCAAAGGTGGCTGATATGACAGATTCAAAGGACTCAATAAGCTATAGGCAGCCAAGTCTGCTATTGGCGCTTACCCCCGTCGTCTTGACATTGCTCGTATTGGGGGTGCAATTGTTCTATTTTGGCGACTTTACCCCGCATATCCCCCTGGCCATCGGTTTGGCGATAACGGGGCTGGTCGGTATCAAGCTGGGTTTCAAGTGGAAACACATCGAAGAGGGGATCTTCCACGTTATCCACGTGTCTCTGCCCTCCGTATCCGTATTGATATGCGTCGGCATGATCATCGGCGTATGGATTGCCAGCGGCACAGTCCCGACGCTTATCTATTACGGGTTGACGCTCTTGACGCCGACGATCTTTCTGGCGGCGGCCATGGTGTTGTGCTCGGTCGTATCCCTGTCGCTGGGTACCTCCTGGGGGACGGTGGGTACGGTTGGGCTTGCCTTGATGGGCATTGGTGCGGGCTTTGATATCCCGGCATACTGGACTGCCGGCGCGGTGGTTTCAGGGGCATTCTTCGGCGACAAGGTTTCGCCGCTTTCGGACACCACGAACCTTGCCCCGGCGGTGACCGGCACGGACGTCTTTTCCCATATCAGGAACATGATGCCGACGACGATCCCCTCGATGCTGATCGCCTTTGCCATCTACCTGGTTGCAGGCTTCACCCTGATCGACGGCAGTGGTGCCTCTTTCGAGAGGATCAGCGCCATCACCGCCTCGCTGGAGGCGAACTTCAGCATCTCGGCCTGGCTGTTGTTGCCGGCGGTGCTCGTGATCGTGCTTGCGGTCAAGCGGATGCCGCCCATTCCGTCGCTGTTCGCTGGCGTTCTGGCCGGTGCGGTCACCGCCATGCTCGTTCAAGGGGTCGGTGTGCATGAGGTGATCACCTACGCCAATAACGGTTATTCGATCGACACCGGTATCAGCACCATCGACAGTCTGCTCAATCGCGGTGGCATCCAGTCGATGATGTGGACCATTTCGCTGGTTCTCATTGCACTGGGTTTCGGTGGTGCACTGGAGAAGACCGGCTGCCTGGAGGCGATCATCCGGGCAATCATGACGAAGGTGCGAAGCTTTAGGGGGTTGCAGACAACGGCGATGTTTACGTCGATGTCCACCAATTTGGTCGCCGGCGATCCCTACCTGTCCATTGCGCTTCCCGGCCGCATGTACGCGCCCATATACCGGGGCATGGGGTATTCAACGCTGAATCTGTCTCGCGCGATCGAAGAGGGTGGAACCCTCATGTCCCCGCTGATTCCCTGGAATGCCGGTGGTGCATTTGTGATCAGCGCCTTGGCGCTGGGCATCGCCGATGGGAATGTAGAAAACCTGTTGTACATTCCGTTGGCATTCGCCTGCTGGATGTCGCCAGTGATCGGGCTGATTTATGCGCAGACCGGGTTGTTCTCACCCCGGGCAAGCGATGAGGAGCGGCTCGCTTGGCAGGAGCAGGGCGAGGCCGTTGCGACGGATTTGGGTGCTGCTGGCGAGATCGGCGCAGAGCCTGTCCCCAGTCTGAGCCCATCGAGCTGACGGGCGGGGGTGCCGGCCCCCCCGCCGTCCGGGCCGGGTGGGTCACTTCTGTGGCCGGTTCAGGTGGTCCATAGTGTTGCGCAGTTCGAGTGATACGTAGGATGGGTTGAGCGCAAGCGATACCCATCATGCCGTCTGGTCAGTACCCCGCAGCCAGGCCATCGCCGGTGCGCGGGTCCGAGGCGCCGGCCCAGCCGCCCTCGACGCGCTGGATGCTTTGCGTGCTGCCCATGGGCCGCACGAGCTCGATCTCGTGCCCCATGCCGCGCAGCAGTGCCAGGGTGTCGGGGCTGAGGCCTTGTTCGACCATGAGCGTATCCGGCAGCCACTGGTGGTGGATGCGTGTCGCATGGGTGGCCTCGGCGACGTTCAAGCCGTGGTCGATGGTGTTGAGGATGATTTGCAGCGTGGTGGTGATGATGCGTGAGCCGCCTGGACTGCCGGTGACCAGCCAGGGCTGGTCGTCTTTGACGACGATGGTCGGCGACATGCTCGATAGCGGCCGCTTGCCCGGGACGATGGCGTTGGCCTCGCCGCCGACCAAGCCGTAGGCGTTGGGTACGCCGGGTTTGGAGACGAAGTCGTCCATTTCGTTGTTCAGCAGTACGCCGGTGCCGGCAGCCACGATGCCGCTGCCGAAGCCGAAGTTCAGCGTGGTGGTCACGGATACGGCATTACCCTGGGCGTCGACCACGGAGTAGTGGGTGGTCTGCGGGCTTTCGTACGGGGCGGGGTCGCCTTCGGCCACATCGCTGGAGGAGCGCGCCCGATCGGGTTTGATCTGCTCGGCGAGACTGGCCGCGTAGCCTTCGCTGGTGAGCCCGGCGACGGGTACGTCCACGTGGTCGGGGTCGCCCAGGTAGGTGCTGCGGTCGGCATAGGCCGAGCGCATGGCCTCGGCCATCAGGTGGATGGTGGCGGCACTGTTGCGGCCGCCGCCGGCGATGTCGAAGTTCTCGAGGATGTTGAGGATTTGCACGATGTGGGTGCCGCCGGAGCTCGGCGGCCCCATGGAGACGATGTCGTAGCCGCGATAGCTGCCGGTGACCGGCGGGCGTTCCTTGGCGAGGTAGGCGGCGAGGTCGTCCTCGGTGATGAGCCCGCCGTTGGCCTTCATGTCGGCGGCGATGCGGCGGGCGGTTTCGCCCTGGTAGAAGCCCGCCGGACCGTCGCGGGCGATGCTGTCCAGGGTGACGGCGAGGTCGGGCAGGCGCAGGGTTTCGCCGCTCTGGTAGGCGCTGCCGTCGGCTTTGTAGTAGGCGGCGGCGCTGCTGGGCCAGGCGCTCATGCGTTCGCGTACGCGTTCGAGGTCGCGCGCCAGGGCAGGGCTAACCTCGAAGCCCGTTTCGGCGAGGGCGAAGGCGGGCCCGACGAGTTCCTGCCAGGGTTTGCTGCCATAGCGCTCGGCGGCCATGTGCAGGCCGGCGACGGAGCCGGGGACGCCGGCTGCGGCGTGGCTGAACCAGGCTTTGTCGCTGTCGACGTCGCCGTTGGCGTCGAGGAACATGTCGCGGGTGGCGGCGGCGGGGGCGGCTTCGCGGTAGTCGATGGTGGTGGTGGTGCCGTCGGCGAGGCGAATGACCATGAACCCGCCGCCGCCGAGGTTGCCGGCCTGTGGGTGGGTGACGGCCAGCGCGAAGCCGACGGCGACGGCGGCATCGATGGCGTTGCCGCCGGCTTTGAGGATGTCCACGCCGATTTGTGTGGCGTAGGGGTCTTGCGAGGCCACCATGCCGTGTTCGGCGAACACGGGCTGGTGGAGGTCGAATTCCCCGGCCCAGGCCGGAGCTACGAGCAGGCCGGCCAGTCCCAGACAAGCCAATACGCGGCGCATCATGCTGCCTCCGTTTGTGCGATCGGTGTGCGCACTGTAGCAGCCAACCGGCGCAGCGCGGGCAGATCCGGAACTCGGCTGGTCGGTTTGTGCGTTTGTGCACAATCCCTGTGGATGACCCTGTGGATAACTCGGAATTTCCCTTGTGCCGACAGGGACTCATCGCAATTGGGCAGAAAATAGCCAACGGTGGCGTC
>CBFGWV010000181.1:0-9962 GCA_965652545.1 uncultured Candidatus Competibacteraceae bacterium
TAAAACCCAAGCTCTTCACGGATTCTGGTCAGGTCGCCCAAAAAGCCCCTCTCCCCTCGCGGGAGAGGGGTTGGGGAGAGGGGGCTGTCGGGCTCGCCACCGACATGGGCCTTTCGCCAATCCAATCGGCCCCCTCTCCCCCGGCCCCTCCCCCGCGAGGGGGGAGGGGAGCTCCCGTCGTGACTTGACCGGGCACCATGAAGAGCCAAAACCTAAAATTCGTCTCGCATTCAAAACGTCCATTCCAGGCCAACCACGGTGTAGCGCCCCGGTTGCTCGAAGCCCAGGCCCTCCACGATGGTGCGGTCGAAGAGGTTTTCGATACGGCCGTAGACCGCAATGTCGTTGTGAACCTGCCAGCGTCCCGAGACATCGACGCGTGCGTAGCCGGGCATCTCTTTGTCGCCGTTCCAGCGCAGCCGCGGGCCGGTGGCGAACACCTGCACACCGACGCTCCAGCGGTCGGCGTCGTAGTCGAGGCCGACCGCGCCCTTGTGGCGGGCGATCTGCACGGTGCGTGAGCGCTGCCCGTCGACTTCGTTCCAAGCTTCGGTATACGCGTACTGCCCGCGCAGCGACCAATGCTCGTCCAGCCAGGCCTGGGCCTCGACTTCCACGCCGCGGGTCTGGCCTTTGTCGCGGTTGACGTAGGTGCCGATGTAGTCCGGTGGCAGGCCGGATTCGTAGGCGATGACATCGTCCAGGCGCGTCACCCAGCCGGTCACCGACAGGCTGAGCCGGTCTTCGAACCACCACTGGCGCCAGCCGATCTCCGCGGTCTCGCCGGTTTCCGGCCTCAGGTCCGGGTTGCCGTATTTGGGGTCGAAGAGCTGGGAGAAGGTCGGCGCGTGAAAGCTGGTGCCGACACTGGCGAACAGCGTGGTGGTTTCGGTGGGGTTGAACGCCAGCCCGAGTTTGCCGGTGACCTCGCTGCCGTAGGCTTCGTGGTCGTCGACGCGCAGCCCGGCGGTCAGCTCCCACTGCTCGCTCAGTTCAAGCCGGTCGTTGGTGTACAGGGAATGGACCGCGGTTGCCGAGCTGGCTTCGCCGTACTTGCCCCATTTCTCGCCTTTCTGGTCGAGGTACTGATAGCCGATCAGCCAGTCGTTGCGGCGCCCGGCCAGCGTGCCTTCGTTCAACAGCCAGTAGTCGAACTGCAGGTTGCGATTACGGTTGTAGTAAGGGATGCCGTCACCGCGATCGTAGACCGGCACTGGCTCGCCGCGGCCGTAGGACGGGCCGCCGTAGTCCAGCACGAAGCCGTCGAACGGCGCTGGCGCGTAGCCGAGCAAGCCGTCGTCGTCGTCGCGGTTGGCGTTGTATTTGCGCGTGTAGCCCAGGCCGATGTGTTGCGACCACATTTCGGAGAGCATGTGATCGACAGTCAGGCTGCCGATCCACTGCTCGTTTTCGTTGAACTGGTTGGGGTCGGGCATCTGGATGGCCCACCAGGGTGTCTCGGGGCTGTCGCGGTCGTAGGACTCGCGCAGCTCGGCAAACTCGAAGCGCGTGTCCTGATAGAACAGGCTGCCCTGGACCGACAGGCGGGCGCCCGGCCGGTAGGCGAAGGACAGGCTGGGGCTCAGGTTCTCGTAGGACTCGTGCTCGTGCACCCCGTCACTGTCGGTCGCGTTCACGCCAACGGTGTAGCTGAAATCCTCCAGCGCACCGCCGAGGCTGGCATAGGCTTTGCGCCAGCCCAGCGAGCCGGCCTCCACGCCCACCCGCCCCCCGCTGCCGCCACGGCGGGTGGTGATGGCGATGACCCCGGCGCTGGTGTTGGCACCGTACAAGGTGGCCTGCGGGCCGCGCAGGATCTCGATACGCTCGATCAAACGCGGGTCGAGCTGGCCGAGGACATTCCCGACCCCGCCGGAGAGGCCTTCGTTGATGACCACGCCGTCGACCACGACCAGAAAATGCCCCTGCCCCATGCCGCGTAGTTTCGGATAGCTGAACTGGCCCGGCCCGCCGGCCTGCTTGAACTCCACGCCCACCGTGGCACGCAGGATCTCGGTGGTGTCGGTGTAGCCGCCGCGCTCGATGTCCTCGGCCGTGATGACGGTGGCGGAGCTCGATAGCGAGCGCAGCGGGATGGGGATCTTGGAGGCACCGACCACCACCTCGGGCAGCTCAAGGGTGTCGGCGGCTGCCGGCCGCGGCAGGGCGGCGGCCAGGGGCAGGACGGTGGCGGCGAGGCCACGGACGAGAGACAGGCGAAGAGGTGCCACGATGATCGGCTTTCCGTGTCGGACAGGTTGACCTTGCTGCCGCACGAATCGCCAGTGGCTGGCGCACCCCGTGCACAGCGACGCACTAAACCGCGTCACCGTGAACGGTTACCGCACCCTGGAGCACCCCGCTCTCAAGGTAGGTGACGCTGTCAGTGGTAGGTCTCCTGGCTCGCCGGTCACCGCCTGTGTTCGCCTTCCCGGACCGTGGGGTCCAGTGGCACCATGAACGCAGGCTCTCGACTTACAGTTGCGGGGGCAGCCCAGGTCTTTCACCTGGTTCCCTGTTATTCCCACAGTTGGGAACCGCTGACGTTTTTCGAGTGTGCACAACCACCGTCCGCTTGCCAAGAGGGGTTGTGACGCGATGTCGGGAACGCGAAGGTCGCTTCGGAAGTTGCGAATGAATCTCGTTTGCGCTACTGTCCGGCCCGTCTACCGCCCCGTTTGTCTGTCAACGAATCGAGTGCCATGCATCGGCTAATCGCTGTTTTCCTCTCTGGTCTGTTGCCGGCGCTGGCGGCCCAGGCCCAGACCGCCGACACACTGGGCGTCGAGCTCAACAAGCTCGAACCCCGCGGCGAAGACTGCCGCGCCTACCTCGTGTTCGAGAACACCACCGACATCGCGTTTTCCGCGCTGAAGCTGGACTTGGTGATGTTTGACACCCAGGGCGTGGTCGCTCGCCGCCTGGCCGTGGATGCCGCGCCCCTGGCCGCCGGCAAGACCAGCCTCAAGGTCTTCGACATGAGCGGGCTGGGCTGCGACGGGGTGGGGCGTATGCTGCTCAACGACATGCTGGCTTGCGAGGGCCCCGACGGCCCGTTGGCCGACTGTCTGCAAACCGTCAACCCCAGTAGCCGGGCTGACGTACCCTTTCTCAAGTAACGGTGCGCGACCACTGGCGAGGCCCCAGGACGCATGGACCCCTCAACGATCACCCCGACTGACGCGCTGACCGACCCCACGGCGGCGTTGGCGCCGATGGCCCGCCTGCGCGAGCTGCTGGAGGCCGGCGGCCCGGTGGTGCTGATCCTGCTGGCGATGTCGCTGCTGGCGGCCACTGTCATCGTGTTCAAACTGCTTCAGTTCCACAGCGCCCGGCTGGGCCGCACCGGCGTGGCCCGGCGCGCACTGGCGATGCACCGCGGCGGTGACACCGCCGGGGCCTTGCGCATCGCCGAGAGCTCGCCCAACCCGGTGGCCCAGGTCATGGTGGTGGCCTTGCGCGGCCGCCGCCGTGGCGATCTCACCGAAGCGGCGGTGCGCGAGGAGGTCCTGCGCGTCGGCTCCGACCTGCTGGAGAGCTTGCGCGGACACTTCCGTACCCTGGAGCTGATCGGCTCGCTGGCGCCGTTGTTGGGCTTGTTCGGCACCGTGCTGGGCATGATCTCCGCGTTCCAGCAGCTTCAGGCGGCGGGCAACCAAGTCAACCCGGCGGTGCTCTCCGGTGGTATCTGGGAGGCCTTGCTGACCACCGCGGTGGGTCTTGCCGTGGCCATGCCGGTGGTGGCCGTGCTGACCTGGCTGGAGCGTCGCGTCGACCGTCTCGCGCATGAGATGGACAACCTCGTCACCCAGGTCTTCACCCCCGACCTGTCCAGCGACAACCCCGCCGAAGCCAACGATCATGCCCGTTTACGCTACGCCAAGCCGCCCGTTTTCGCGACTGGCCGATAAGCCGCGGCGACGGCGTGGCGGGGCGATCAGCCTCACCCCGTTGATCGATGTGGTGTTTATCCTCCTGGTGTTCTTCATGCTCGCCTCCTCGTTCATGGATTGGCGGCTGATCGAGCTCGATGCACCCGGCCGCAGCGGCGGTCCGCCGTCCATGGACGGCGCACTGCTGGTGGAGGTGCGCGGCGATGGCCTGCGTCTGGCCGGCGAGCCCTTGAGCCAGGCGGCGCTGCTGGCGCGGGTTCGTGAGCGGCTTCAGGCCGTGCCGGAACAGAAGGTCCTGGTCAAGACCACCGATGGCGTAACCCTCCAGCAGGCGGTGTCGGTCGTCGATGCCCTGGCCGCGGCCGGTGTCGTCCAACTGTCGTTGATTCGCTGAACACCATGCGCTTCGAGCCCCCGCGCCCGCCGAACCAGGATGAGCGGATTCTGCCGCTGATCAACGTGGTGTTTTTGCTGCTGATCTTCTTCATGCTCGCCGGCCAGCTCGCGGCGACCGATGTGTTCACCATCGAGCCGCCGCAATCGCTCAGCGAAGGTAAGGGCGACCCGGGCCAGTTGGTGGTGTTGGTGGCCGCCGACGGGCGCCTGGCGATGGCCGGCGAGGCCATCGATGCGGCGCAATTGCTGCCCCGTTTGAAGGCGGCGCTGGCCGAGGATGCGCAGGTTCGGGTCTACATAAAAGCCGATGCCGCCGCATCCAGTGTCGAGGTGGTCAAGGTCATGGAGGTGCTGCGCCAGGCCGGTGCCCAGCGGGTGCACTTGATCACCCGGGCTGGCGGTGCATGATCCGGAGCCGCCTGTCGAACGAGGTGCTGGCCTTGTTGATCGCGTTGTTGCTGCACGCGGGCCTTGCCGCGTTGTATCTGTTGACGCCGGAGGACAGCGGTGCCCAGGCGGCCGGGCTCGGTGGCCTGTCGATCGCCCTGGGGCCGGCAGGCAGTGCGCCGGGCGCGGCGGTCGAGACGGTCAGCGAGGTGGACACCGTCGATGCGGTGGTGGCGGAGAGCGTTGTGCTGGAGACGCCCGTCGATGAGATCGACACCGTAACGCCGGATACGGTGAAAGCGCTGGAGAGCGAGCCCGACACCGCGGTCGATGCCCAGGAGCCGGACACCCTACCGCCGGAGGACATCGAAACCGTCGAGGCCACGCCGCCGGACACCGTGGCCGCTCAAACCGTCGAAACGGCCAAACCGGTGGAATCGGAGCCCGTGACCGCCAAACCCGCCCCACCGCCACCCGCACCGGCCCCCCGGTCGCCGGCACCTGCTCCAGCACCGGCGCCGGCACCCCCATCCACGGCGCCCGCCGATACACCCGCCCCCGCGGGCAACCAGGGACAGGCCGGCAACCAGGCCACGGGCGAGGCCGGTGACGCCGATGACCGCTCCGGTGGCGGCAGCCCTGGCGCGGCGGCCGATTATGCCGCCCTCATCAGCGCCTGGCTGGAAAAACACAAGGAGTACCCCCGCCGCGCCCGCCAGCGCAACCAGGAGGGGACCGCGCTGCTGTATTTCGTCATCGATCGCCAGGGGCGCATCGTCTCCCACCGGCTGCAACGCAGCAGCGGGCATGAGGCGCTGGACCGCGAGGTCGAGGCCATGCTGCAACGAGCCCAGCCGTTGCCGGCCATGCCGGCGGACATGCCCGGCGACCGTCTCGAACTCGTCGTGCCGGTGCAATTCCGCCTGCGCTGAGAAGTGACTATCTGGATTCAGCACTTACACTGCTAAGGGTTGGTCCCTGTCGTCAGCCGCGCCAAACCTTGCCACCCGAGGCCCGCATGAAACCGGTGTTCCGCTGCGCTTTACGCCATGCCCTGACCGCGACCCTGGCACTGGCCGCGATGTCCGCGACGCCCGTACTGGCACAAGGCGCCGGCGCGGCGCCCCCACCGCCCGGGGTCATCGTCACCACCGTGAAACGCCAGCCGTTGGTGGAGCAGGCGGTGGTCAACGGGCGCATCGAGGTCATCGACAAAGTCGAACTCGTCGCCCGGGTGTCCGGCTTCCTGGAGAAAAAGCTGTTCACCGACGGGGCAGAGGTCACCCAGGGCGAGGCCTTGTTCAATCTGGAGCAGGGCAGCTATCAGGCCGCCGTCGCCCAGGCCCAGGCCAATCTGGCCAGTGCCCAGGCCAACCAGCGGCTGGCCGAGCTCACCTACGAACGCACCAAGAAGCTGGTCGACACCCGCACCGCCTCGGCGGCGGAGCTGGACAAGGCCGAGGCCGAGCTGGACAGCGCCAAGGCCACTGTGGCCGCCCGTCAGGCGGACCTGCAACTGGCCGAGCTCAACCTCAGTTACACGCAAATCACCGCCCCCATGGACGGCCGCGTCGGCCGCTCGGCGGTGTCGGTAGGCGACTACGTGGGCCCGGAGACGGGCGATCTGCTGACCCTGGTGGCCGTAGACCCCGTGTACGCGGTGTTTCCCGCCCGCCAGGAAATCCTGCTGCAAGTGGTGCGTGACAAGGTCACAGCGGACTCGGTGGTGGTCAAGCTGCGTCTGGCCGACGGGTCCATCTATGACAAAGGCGGCGAGATCGCCTTCCAGGAGGTGTCGGCCAACCGCAGCACCGACACGGTCGCGGTGCGCGCCACCATCCCCAACCCCGATGGTCTGCTGTTCGACAACCAACTGGTGGAAGTCCTCATCGAGCCCAAGGACCCGCCGACCGGCATCCTCGTACCCCAGGCGGCCTTGCTGCTGGATAAGCAGGGCGCATCGGTGTACGTGCTCAAGGACGATGACACCGTCGAACAACGGCGCATCGAGATCGGCCAGCAGATGGGCGCCGACATGGTGGTGACCAATGGCCTCGAGGACGGCGAGCAGGTGGTCACCAGCGGACTCCAGAAGATCGCCCCCGGCAGCAAGGTGGCGCCGCAGCAGGCCACCGGCGACAAGACGGGGCAATAGGCACCATGATCTTCGACCCCTTCATCCGCCGACCGCGGCTATCGATCGTCATCTCCATCTTGATCTCGCTGGCCGGGCTCATCGCCATGCAGGTCATGCCCGTTGCCCAATACCCGGACATCGCCCCGCCGACGGTGCAGGTGGCCGCCAACTACTCGGGGGCGGATGCGGAAACGGTCGAGGCCACCGTCGCCCAGCCCATCGAGAGCGCGATCAACGGCGTGGACGGCATGAAGTACATGAAGTCCACCTCCAGCTCCGCGGGCAGTTACAGCCTCAGCGTTGCCTTTGCGGTGGGCACCGACCCGGACATCGCGGCGGTGAACGTGCAGAACGCCTTGTCGGCCGCGGAGGCGGCGCTGCCCTCGGAGGTGCGCGCGACCGGGGTGACCGTCACCAAGCAGTCCAACGACATGCTTCAGGCGATGCTGTTCTATTCGCCGAACAAGACGCGTGACGGCTTGTTTATCTCGAACTTCCTCACCCTGACCGTGCTCGATGAGCTCAAGCGGGTTCCCGGCGTAGGCAACGCCACCATGTTCGGTGCGCAGGACTACGCGATGCGGATCTGGATCGACCCGCTGCGCCTGGCCAACTACGAGCTGACCACCGCCGATGTCATTGCCGCGGTGAACTCGCAGAACACCCAGGCCGCCGCTGGCCGCGTGGGCGCCGCGCCGGTGTCGGACGACCAGAGCCTGCAACTGACCGTCACCACCCGCGGCCGGCTCTCGTCGGTGGAGGAATTCCAGCGCATCGTGCTGCGTGCGACCGACGACGGGGCGCTGGTGACCATCGCCGATGTGGCGCGGGTGGAGCTCGCTGCCCAAAGCTTCGACACCACCACGTACTTCAACGACAGCGAAGCCAGCGTCATCGCCATTTACCTCTCCCCGGGGGCGAATGCCGTCACCGTGGCCACCGCCGTGGAGGATAAGCTCGAGGACCTGCGCAGCCGCTTCCCCGATGATGTCGACTTCCAGTTCGTCTTCAACACGGCCGACTTCGTCGAGGCCATGATCGAGAAGGTCATCGAGACGCTGTTCGAAGCCTTCGTGCTGGTGGCGGTCGTGGTGTTCGTGTTCCTCGGCCGCTTCCGCCCCACGTTGATCCCGTTGATCGCTGTGCCGGTGGCCATCGTCGGCGCGTTGGCGGTGATGTACGTCTTCGGCTACTCGGCCAACACCATTACGCTGCTGGCCCTGGTCCTGGCCATCGGCATCGTGGTGGACGATGCCATCATCGTGGTGGAGAACGTGGAACGGGTGATGCACGAGGAGCCCGAGCTGCCGCGTGCGCAAGTGGTGTCCAAGGCCATGGCGGAGATCGCCGGCCCGGTCATCGCCATCACTCTGGTGTTGTTGTCGGTGTTTGTGCCGCTGATGTTCATCGGCGGCTCCTCCGGGCGCTTGTTCCAGCAGTTCGCCGTGGCGGTTTCCGCGGCGATGGTGATCTCGGCGATCAACGCCCTGACCCTCTCGCCGGCCTTGTGCGCGGTCTTCCTCAAGCCCGGCAAGCCGCTGCGCGTCGTCGCCTGGATGCCGCGCGGCGTGGACTGGGTCGGGCACGGCTTCGCCCGCATGGTCGGCCGGCTGTCGGCGGTTGCGGTGCTCAGCCTGGTGGTCATCGCGGCGGTGGCCGCCGGCAGCGTGTACCTCATGCGCGATCTGCCGTCGGGCTTTGTGCCCAGCGAGGACAAGGGCTATGTGATGGTCATCGCGCAGCTGCCGGCCGGGGCGTCGGTCAATCGCACCCGCACGGTGATCCTGGATGCGGTGGATGCGATCGAACAAAACCCCGCGGTGATCGACGCGGTCGGTGTGGTGGGGCTGGACCTGCTCGGTGGCGGCACGGCCTCCAATGCCGGTGTGATTTTCGCCCGGCTCAAGCCGTATGCCGAACGTACCGCGCCGTCGATGCACGCTGAGGCGGTTCTCGGCCAGTTGTACGGCGCGTTGGCGGCCGATCCGGGCGCCTCGTTCATACCGCTGAACCCGCCGGCGATCTCCGGTATCGGCCAGGTGGGCGGTTTCGAATATGTGTTGGAGGCCTTGCAAGGCCAGGAGCCCGGCGACATGGCCGCGGCCATGCGCGGCTTGATCGCCCAGGCCAACCAGCAGCCGGAGCTCTCGCGGGTGTTTTCCACCTTCAGCGCCGAGACGCCGCAGGTACGGCTGGAGATCGATCGCGAGCGGGCGCAGACCTTGCAGTTGCGTATTCAGGACATTTTCCAGGCACTGCAGACGACGTTGGGCTCGTATTACATCAATGACTTCAACCTGTACGGTCGCGCCTGGACGGTGCAGTTGCAGGCGGAAACCGCTTACCGCGACGCCATCGATGATATCGGCGGTATCCAGATCCGCAATGCCGATGGCGAGATGATCTCGCTCGCGGCGGTGGCCAGGACATCCATCGATGTGGGGCCGCGCAATCTGACCCGTTACAACAATTACCGTGCGGTCTCGATCAACGGCTCGCCCGCGGCAGGGTTTGGCGACGGCGATGCCTTGGCTGCGATGGCACGGGTGTCGGAACAGGCCTTGCCCCAGGGGTACGGCTATGAGTGGACGGGGCAGGCCCTGGAGCAGACGGAGGCCGCGGGACAGACGGCGCTCGTGCTGGGCTTGGCGGTAATGTTCGCGTACCTGTTCCTGGTGGCCTTGTATGAGAGCTGGACGGTGCCGATCGCGGTGTTGTTGTCGGTGGCGGTGGCGGTGCTCGGCGCCCTGGGGACCTTGTGGATGCTGGGGATGAATTTCGATTTGTATGGCCAGATCGGCATCGTGGTGTTGATTGCGTTGGCGTCGAAAAATGCCATCCTGATCAATGCGTTTGCGTTGGAGAAGCGGGGGGAGGGCTTGTCGATTCGACAGTCGGCGATGGAGGCGGCGCGGTTGCGCTTCCGGCCGGTGATGATGACGAGCCTGGCGTTCATTTGCGGGCTGGTGCCGCTGGTGTTGGCCAGCGGCCCGGGTGCCGGTTCGATGGTGGCGGTAGGTGTACCCGTCATGGGCGGCATGATCGCCGCGTCCGTGCTCGGTGTGGTGCTGGTGCCGATGCTGTTCGTCGTCTTCCAGACGATGCGCGAGCGGGTGCATCGGATGGGGGATTGAGGCGGGCGCTGGTTT
>CBFGWV010000182.1:0-9957 GCA_965652545.1 uncultured Candidatus Competibacteraceae bacterium
CGAGAGTGACGAATGGACCGGTGACGCACGTTGGCTCGCCGAACGCTTCCCTGGCCGGGCCTGGATCGGCGTCACGCAGTTGCGGGGTGCGTACGATGTCCAGAACCTGGCTCAGGCCCAGGCGGCCGCCGAGGCCTCCGGGTTGCCACTGGTGGCCTTGGGCGGGGCAGTGATGCACAAGCGCCGGCGCAAACCGCTGCACGATGTGGTGACGGCGATCCGCCTGGGTACGACGTTGCGTGAGGCTGGGTATGCGTTGGAGGCCAATGGCGAGCGCCACCTGCGCGAACGCGACCGCCTCGCAGCGCTGTTCCCGGCCGAGCTGCTGGCGGAAACGGTACGTATTGCCGAGCGCTGTACGTTCCGCCTGGACAGCCTGCGCTATCAGTATCCCGAAGACGATGTGCCCGCCGGCGAGACGCCGGCGAGCTGGCTGCGGCAGCGGGTAGAGCAGGGGGCGGCCGAGCGCTGGCCGAATGGGGTGCCGGCAAAAGCACGCGCGCTCATCGAGCACGAGCTGCGCGTGATCGGCGAGCTCGCGTACGAGGCGTATTTCCTCACCATCGATGACATCGTCCGATTCGCGCGGTCGCGGGGGATTCTGTGCCAGGGGCGGGGGTCGGCGGCGAACTCGGCCGTTTGCTATGCGCTGGGCATCACGGCGGTTGATCCGTCCCACCAGGAGATGTTGTTCGAGCGATTCATTTCCAAGGAACGGGGCGAGCCGCCGGACATCGATGTGGACTTCGAGCACGAGCGCCGTGAAGAGGTGATGCAGTATATCTACACGCGCTATGGACGCGAGCGGGCGGCGCTGGCGGCCACCGTCATCACCTACCGACGCAAGAGCGCCTTGCGTGAGGTGGCCAAGGTCTTCGGCCTGGAGCCCGATCAGATCGACCGCCTGGTTGCAAGCCTGGCCCGCTGGGACGAGGGCATCACCCCACAGGCCTTGCGCGAGGCGGGGTTCGATCCGGCCAATCCGATGATCCAGCGCCTCTATCGGCTCGCCTGCGAGCTCATGGGGTTTCCCCGGCACTTGTCCCAGCACGTCGGTGGCTTCGTCATCGCCAAAGGGCTGCTGGCCGATCTGGTGCCGGTGGAGAACGCCGCGATGGCCGATCGCACGGTCATCCAGTGGGACAAGGACGATCTGGACATCATGGGCCTGATGAAGGTCGACTGCCTGGCTCTGGGCATGCTCTCGGCGATCCGGCGTGCCTTCGAGCTGCTGGAGCGACACAGGAGCGAGGCCTGGACCTTGGCCTCGATCCCTAAGGAACGGCCGGAGGTCTACGCGATGATCCAGAAGGCCGACACGGTGGGGGTATTCCAGATCGAGTCGCGGGCGCAGATGAGCATGTTGCCGCGGCTGAAACCAGCGAACTTTTACGATCTGGTGATCGAGGTGGCCATCATGCGGCCTGGTCCCATCCAGGGCGACATGGTTCACCCCTACCTGAAACGCCGGCAAGGGCTGGAACTGGTCGAGTACCCCAGCGAGGCCTGCCGCGCCGTGCTCGAACGCACCCTTGGCGTTCCCCTGTTCCAGGAGCAGGTCATCAAGCTGGCGATGGTGGCCGCCGGATTCAGCGCCGGCGAGGCCGATCAGCTACGCCGTTCCATGGCGGCTTGGAAGCGCAAAGGCGGACTTGAGCCGTTTCGAGAACGGCTCTTTGCCGGCATGGCCGCCAACGGCATCGATGCCGAGTACGCCGAGCGCATCTACAAGCAGATCCTCGGCTTTGGTGACTACGGTTTCCCTGAGTCGCACTCGGCGAGCTTTGCCCACCTAGCGTATGCGTCGGCCTGGTTGAAACAGCACGATCCGGCGGTGTTCTGCTGCGCGTTGCTCAACAGTCAGCCGATGGGCTTCTACGCGCCGGCGCAGTTGGTCCAGGACGCCCGTCGGCATGGGGTGGAGGTGCGGCCGGTGCGAGTGGAGTCCAGCGCTTGGGATTGCACGCTGGAGCCGACCGATGGAGCGGGCCTGGCGCTGCGGCTGGGGCTGCGCGAGGTGAAGGGATTCAGTCGTGCTGGTGCCGAACGCATAGCCGCTGCCCGGACGATGCGCCCGTTCAACAGCGTCGCCGACCTGATGCAACGGGCGCGGCTCGATAAGCGGGAGCTGGGGGCGCTCACCCGGGCCGATGTACTCGCCGATCTCGCGGGGCACAGGCGCGAGGCCGCCTGGGCGGCGCTCGATGCCAGCCCGGACGGGCCGTTGTTTGTTGCTGCACCCATACAAGAAGAACTTCCTTTGTTCGCAGCACCTACAGAGGGCGCGGAGATTCGGGAAGACTATCGCAACGTAGGGCTGACGCTGCGCCGGCATCCCTTGGCGCTACTGCGGCCGCGACTCGCGGCCCTGCGCTCGGTACGGGCACAAGATATCGCTGACAGCGCGGACGGTGATCGCCGGCACTACGTCGGCCTCGTCATCACCCGACAGCAGCCGGCGACATCAAACGGCACGGTGTTCGTCACACTGGAAGACGAGACCGGCAGCGTTAATGTCATTGTCTGGGATCGGGTAAAGCGCACGTATCGTCGGCCGCTGCTGTGCAGTCGGTTGATGGGCGTTTCGGGTGTTGTCCGGCGGGAGGGCCTGGTCGTGCATCTGATCGCGAGCCGGTTGACCGATCGCACGGCATTGCTCGGCGGTTTGGAAACCGCCAGCCGTGATTTCCACTGACAGCCCTCCACAGCGGACGACGTCGCGGTCAATGCGAGTACACCGTCAGTCGGTTGCCGGCGCGTCCGCCACGGCGTTTGAGCACGCTGAGGTTCGTGCCGTTGGGGCCAGCGTCGATCATCAGCCGCAAGGCGGCCGGTGAGGGCTCGCGGGCATGGATGGGGGAGCGATAGAGGAAGGCCAGGGCGTCGTTGTCCTCGGCCGCCAATTGCAGACGACGGATGGTGGCGGTGGGCAGGCCGGCGCACCAGCCCAGCACGGCACCACAGCCAGGCGCGCGCAAGGCTTGTTCCAGTGACCAGGTGGCGTTCACCTCGGGACTGTGTACCCACAGCAGGCGCTCGAGGCGCACGCCTCCGTTCTGCCAGGCTGGGGCATACGGCACGTAAGGTGGGTTGACCAGGACCACCCATTGACCCAGTCGGGTCAAATCGGCCAATACCGGCAGTACCACGCTCAGTTCTCCGGCGCCTTGTTCGTCGGTCAGTAGCTCGATAACGCTGCCACGGGGCCAACCACCCAGGGTTTCATCCAGTACGGCATGGCCGCTGGCGCGGCAGCGTACGGTGGCGCTGGTTTCGCCGGCGCGCCAAAGCTGGCCTTGATCGAGCAGCTTTTGCAGACTCATAGCGGTCGGCGCAGCACACCCACGCCGATGCCCTCGATGACCAGTGGCTGATGGCTCAGGTCGACGACGATCGGCTGGAAGTCGGGATTCTCCGGCAGCAGCCAGATAGTGCCACCCTCGCGGCGCAGGCGTTTGACGGTGACCTCGTCGTCCAGTCGGGCGACGACGATGGCGCCATTCTCGGCTTGGGGCTGGCGATGCACGGCGAGCAGGTCGCCGTCGAGAATGCCGGCATCGCGCATGCTCTGGCCCTGTACCCGCAGCAGGTAGTCGGCACGCGGGTGGAACAGCGCCGGGTCGAGACGGCAGCGGTGCTCGATGTGCGCCTGGGCGAGAATAGGGGCGCCGGCGGCCACCTTGCCTACCAGTGGAAGGCCTTCGTCCTCGGTCGGCTCGTCGTCGATGAGCTGGATGCCGCGCGAGGCATTGGCCCGCAGGCTGATGACGCCTTTGCGCTCCAGGGCGCGTAAATGGCCCTCGACCCCATTGGTGGAGCGAAAACCCATGAGCCGGGCGATTTCCGTGCGCGTAGGGGGCATGCCCTGCTCGCGGATGTGACGGCGGATGACCTCGAGGATCAGTTGCTGGCGGTGAGTCAGTGCCATTGAGGTGCCGAGAGTGCTATGTATACTAGTGATAATATGATCACTAGCGCGGTGTTTGCAATGGACAGCCGTCAATTCACCCTATGGGCGTGCATCGGCTTCGAGCAGTTGGCGCTCGAAACCCTGGCTCAGCATGGGCGCGCGCCGTTGGTGATCGTCGAGGCCGTGCTCGGCAAGCCACGGGTCTACTTGGCCAATGCGGCCGCCCGAGGCCGAGGTGTGGCCACGGGTATGGCGCTGGATGCGGCGCTTTCGTTATGCCCTGGGTTGATTGCGCGCGCCCGTGACCGGGCGCTGGAAGCCAGCGTGCTCGAAACCCTCGCGAGTTGGGCATTCGGGTACTCGGGGTGTGTAGCCGCGCATCCTCCCAATGCCCTGTGCCTGGAGATCGGTGGCAGCCTGAAGCTCTTCGGCGGTGTTCAACCGCTTATGGACCGTGTGCGCCGTGACCTGGCACAGCAGGGGTATACGACGCGCATTGCCATAGCACCGACGGTTCGTGGTGCCTTGTGGCTGGCGGCCTCGTCGGCCGAGGTCGTCATTACCGAACGGGCGCAGTTGCGCCAGCGCCTGGGGGCATTGCCAGCCAGCATGCTGAGCACCGATGCCGGCATGCTCGAGGCCTTCCGCACCCTTGGGGTGCGGAAGGTGGGCGATGTAATGCGCCTGCCTCGTGGCGGTTTCGCACGCCGTTTTGGCGACGCGCCGTTGCTCGCTCTGGATCGCGCCTTGGGGCGACTGCCCGATCCACAGGCGTTTTGGTACCCGCCCGAGCGTTTCCGTCAGAAAGTGGTGCTACCGGTCCCCGTGGCCGATACGGATGCGCTGGTGTTTGCGGCGCGGCGGCTTTTGCGCGCCCTGGCCGGGTTTCTTCAGGGCTTGGCGGTCGGCGCTCGGGCGTTGGCGGTTAGTCTTGTCCATGAAGAGGGCGAAGCCACCGTATGCACGCTGGAGTTGATGCGCCCCAACCGCGATGCCGACCGCCTTCTGAGCCTGTTGCGCGAGCGGTTCGAGCGTGTACGGCTTCGCGCGCCGGTGGATGCGCTGGTGTTGGCGGTGGAACGTATCGAGCCTCTGTACGAACGCGATGGTCGCCTATTCGATGACGATGCCAGGGATGACGGCGGTGCCGGTATGGTCGAGCGTCTGGTGGCGAGATTAGGAAGCCGTGCGGTCAAGGGTGTCGCTCCCGTTGCCGACTATCGGCCGGAGCGGGCGTGGAAGACTGTCACGCCCGGTACGCCGGTCGATGATGTCGCCTCGGCGCTGCCGCGCCCGAACTGGCTATTGCCCGAGCCCTTGGCCCTGACGGTGGTGGATGGCATCCCCTGCCACGAAGGCATTGCGCTGGAGTTGCTGAGCGGACCCGAACGCATCGAGGCCGGTTGGTGGGATGATGAGCCCATGGCCCGGGACTACTTCATCGCACGCGATGCCGGTTGGCGCCGATGCTGGGTCTATCGCGAGCCGCGAGGCGAGCGCCGGTGGTATTTGCACGGTGTGTTCGGGTGATCGGCCACAGAGAACGATTTTAGCGGCTAAAATCTCACGGTGGTGCCTTTTAAAGAGGCTCGCATAATTTTTATTATTTTAAATTAATGGCTTATCGTTGCCTTCGGGCAGGTGGCATCCGTGGTGGCAAGGGACCCGACCGGTGCGGATAACGCGATTGCGATCAGGGCCGTGTGGCTGGCTCTGCTGGCAGCCGCGGCCAATCTGTGGTGCCTGCGCCATCTTGGGCGCGGGTTCGACAACCCGGTAGCCTTGCTGGGCTTGACCGGCGGCGTCGCCGGGTTCTCCTTCGCTATGGATTTTCTCGTCGACAAGAGCGAGCGCGAGCGGCTGCGCGCGGCGCTTCTGCCGCGGATCCAGCGCATCCTGCGTCACTGGCTGCTGGCGACACCGGTGTTGTGCGTGCTCACGCTGCTGGCGCTGGTCGCGGCCCTGGTGTTCGGGTCCATCACCGTGATCCCGCCGTCGCACGGCGGCATCGTGCTGGCCATCACGCCGCTGGACGATCCAGACCACGTCGAGACCTTGCGCCTGTCCGCGGGCAAGGTCAGCGGCCCCAGACTTCTGGTCACCAACCCCTTTGGCCGCGAGCTGCGCTTGTCCGCCACCGGTTACGAGGACACGACGCGGACTCTGTTTCCGCTGGTCGGGCTGACGGTCGACGTCGGCCGCGAATTCGACGCCCTGCCGACGTTGTTGCTGCGCCCGCGCCCCGAGGCCCTGGCCGCCTTGCGCAACGGGGGCCATTACCGTGTTTCGATCCGGACCGCGGAGGGTTGCAAGACGGTGGCCGACTCGCAGGGGCAGGGGGTTGCCGGTGCGGTGACGCTCGGCGTGCAGCGGCAGATCCCGCCGGCCTTGCCGGTGTTGTGGAACCTCGAGCTGCAAAGCGCCGGGCTGGGCGGCGCCAATCTGGCCACGACGCTGCTGGCCTGGCACAACCCGGCGGCGCTGGCGGTCCCCGCCGTGCTGGCCAACGGCACCGGGCTGCGGGTGGAGATTGTCAGTGCAGGGGGGCGGGTCATGGGTTTGGCCGATGTCACAGTCGGTCGCGATGCGTTCCAGGACGTGCCGATGCACGATGTCACCGGTACGCCGCCGCCGTGCACCGGCGGGTGATTTGTCAGGAGAGGGCGATGGACCGACGAGGTGTGCAATGGCTTGCCGGCCTGCTGCTGATGACGGCCGTCACTGCGGCGGCGGCCCAGGAACGGGTGGAGGTCGGTGTCACGTTCGATGTGCGGGCGCTTCACTTCACCAGCGCCTTCGATGACGAGGGCATCCAGGCGTTGAAAGTCGCAACGGGCGCGGCCATTGCCGAGGCCCTGGGCCGGCATGTGCGTTTTCTGCGCTTCAGTGCGAGCGATACCGCGGCGCACCGGCTGGAGGTCGTCCTGGCGCGGGCGGACGGCACCGACCAAGCGGGGGTGTCCGAGTTCGGGCTGCACTTGCGTTTGCAGGGCGGTGAGCTTGGCGGCAGCCGGCAGACGTACTTGGTGCTGCGCCCCATCGACCGGTTCTTCGAGCCCGTCGGCAGCGTCGAGGGGCTGACGCGCGAGATCGAGCAGGCTATCAACGGTAGCGACCATCGGGCATTGGTGGCGGACCTGCTCAGCGAGATCCCCATCGCCGACGATGCCCGCTTCATGCGCGAGGAGGCGAGCTGGGTGATCGAACGCGACCGGCTGGCCTTGTGCATCGGCTACAACAGCCGCCTGCGGGTGCTCAGTCAGGTGCCCTTCGGGGCCAGCGGCGTCCGCCGCGACTGGTTTCCGGCGGTGGTGATCGATGTCATCGACCCGCAGAACCGCATCTTTGCCGAAACCGCCGACGAGGCGGCCAAGGCTCGATTGCAAGGGATGGACCCGGCCCGGTTGAAAGTCGAACGGGTGGCGGTGGCCGATTATTTTCTCTGCCAGATGCCGATCCCGGCCAGTGAAGTGGATTTCTCCGACGCCGGTGGCACGCCATGAGCGCGCTGCGATGGGTGGCCGTGGGCGCGCTGTCGGCACTGAGCCTGCACCCGGGCGTCGCACCGGCGCAGGACGCGTCGGCCTCTCGTGCGCTCAGCCGCGAGGTGGAGCGGCTCATCGACAACCAGTCCTGGGCCGAGGCCTCGCGGCGGCTCGATGCCGGCCGCGACGGGTGCGCCGCCGGTGCCGATGGGCGCTCATGCCGTCTGCAACTGGACTACACGCAAGGCTATCTGCTCCAGTCGCAGAGCCAGACGTCGCCGCAGGCCCAGGCGGACCTGCTGCGGGCGAGCGCCGCGGCGTATCAGCGTGTGCTGCGCGACGCCCCCGGGCATGCGGCGACCACCCACAACCTGGCCCTGGTGCTCGGCTCGCTCGGTGACACCGAACGCCTGGAGCGGCTGCTCGACGAGGCGTCTGCGCGTTCCGCGCCCCTGGCAAGCGGTGTCGCCGTCGCTCTAGGCGATGCCTACACCGCCTCGGCGGACTGGACAAACGCCTACAGTGCCTATGCCCGTGCCGCCCGCCTGGGCGGCGAGGCCACCGCCCAGCGCAAGATGATCCAGGCGGCGGCCCGCTTGCCCAGCGTGCCCGAGGCGATGCCGGCCCTGGTTCGCGACTGGTCGACCCGCACCCCGGCGATCGCCGCCGAGGCCTACGCCGCCATGGCGCGCATCGACGTGCCGCAGGGTCGCGACAGCGGGGAAGAGGCGCTGTTGGCCTGGCTGACGTTGACGGCCGATGCGCGGGCCGTGTCGAGGGCGTCGGCGTCACAGGCGTTTGCCGGCATGGACGATGCGGCCATTATGGAGTTGATCGGGTTTCTCGGTGTGTTGGAGGCGGCCAGCGACGAACGCTTCACCGACCCGCGCGAGGCCAAGGCCTTTCCCACCCGTTACCCGCCAGTGATCGAGCGCTTCCCCTGGTGGCGCCAGACCACCGAGCGGCGTCACGCGTTGGGCCTGGCCGCGCTGTCCATGGGCCGGTCCAGCGCCGCCGCGGGCAAGCCGGTCCGCGCCCAGTACCAGCTTCTGGTGGGTTTGCAGTCGGCGCCGGAGATGAGCGAGTACTTGTTTGCTGACCCGCGTCATTACGACCGCCTGCTGCCGCTGGATCTGATCACTGAACTGGTCTGGCTGCAGGTCAGCCATCCCGATCTGCTGGACCCTAGCGGGGAGAAGTTCGAGGGTTTCATCGACTTGCTTCTCGACGGCAAGGGTGAGGCCTACCAATCGCGGGACCTCGTCAGCATTCAGCGCCACCACATGGTCCTCGGGCCGATCTTCGCCTCGCGCGGGCAGTGGACCGGGGGTCGCTACGGGTTCGACAACGCGATTTTCCAGCTCAGCCGCGCGATCCGCGCCGCCAATGAGCGCGAAGCCCGTGACGGCTTTCACCAAGCCTTGCCGGCGATCAAGGCCATGCTGGCCGACGGTTACCAGGCGACCGACCAACCCGCTCTGGAGTGCACTGCGCGAATCGACGCCGTTAAGGCTGCCCTGGACAGTGATGACCTGGGCCTTGCCCGCGCGCAACTTGCAAGCCTGCTCGATGCCCGGCCCACCCGGGCGCAGCGGGCGATTGCCGACACGTTGCGGGCGATCATCGATGCGCGCGAGGCGGTGCATGCGGGCGACTCGCGGCGGCTTGGGCCGTGGGTCGATGCCGAGTCGGTCGACGGTCTGGACACCGCCTTCCTGCGGCGTCAGCAATTCAAACTGCTGGCCGACCGGCTCGATACCCTTGCTGGCGCGCGGCGCGACGTTCTGGCCCGTGTGGCGCATGCCCGCGCCGGGACGGTCGCGACATTGATCGGTATGGAGGATGTCCTGCGCCTGGAGCGCATCGCCACGGTTTTGGGCGGCGAAGCTGTGGTGCCCGCCCCGCGGATGACGATTCATCCCGCCGGCGAGTCGGACGCCTCAGGGCAGGGGCGGTGGCTGGTGTCGCTGCCCGCGTCGGATCTACCGTATATCGCCAGTTTCCCCGAACCCGGGACGCTGGCGATGAGGGGTGGAAACTGATGCGCCCGGCACAGAGGTGCCGGGCGCGGACGGCGCTTTAGGCTGGTGACCCGCTTGGGTCGTTGGCATTGCGCTTGCGATCATCCATGAACTGATCGAATTCGGCCTTGTCCTTGGCTCTACGCAGCCGTTCCATGAAGGCCTGGAAGGCGGTCTGTTCCTCCTCCAGGCGCTTGAGCGTGTCTTCGCGGTAGGCATCGAAGGCGCTGTTGCCGGTACCGCGTGAGGAATGGGATTTGGAGAAGCAGCAATGACGGCGGCTGAAGGAAAACATGCGATTGCTCCAGATCATGTAGACGAGAAGGGCGAGCCCGACGGGCCAGGCGAAGATGAAGCCGAGAATCATTGCCAGGATCCACGCGCCCTTACCACGGGCGTCCAACCAGGCTTCGGCATTACGCAACCACTGTGATACGGCGTGCATCGGCAAAGCTCCTCTTGATGTGAATGTGATTAACATTAACATACCCGGGCGGATCTGCAAGCCCCTCGTTTGCCAGAGGCAAAAAATTTAGATTCT
>CBFGWV010000183.1:0-9920 GCA_965652545.1 uncultured Candidatus Competibacteraceae bacterium
CGCCGGCCCGCGGCGGGTGGTGTTCCACGGCGACCCGCAGCGCTTCGAGGCCGCGTTGGCAGGGTCGATGGCTATGACGGCATCGGGTGAGCCGTCCGGCCGATCCGTGACAGCGGCGCCGGTAGAGCCTGCTTGGCAGACCGTGGCAGCGGCAGCGGCTGGGTCGGCCGGGCGAACCCCTGTTGCAGCACCGATGATGCCGGCTGGGCAGGCTGTGGTGGCGGAACCGATTGTGCCGACTGGACGGATCGCGATGCCGGCGTCGGCTGAATCGACTCCGGCAGTGGCCCCGGCAATGGGCTCAGCGGTATCCCAGGCTGACGCGCTCGGGCTGCTGCGGCAGGTATTCGCCGACCACCTGATGACCGATGCTGCGGACGTCGACGTCGATACACCGTTCGAGGAGCTCGGTTTCGACTCCATCCTCATCACCGGCATCAACAACCGGCTCGAGGCCGTGCTCGGCGCGTTGCCCAAGACCTTGCTGTTCGAGCACCGCACCATCGCCAGCGTGGCTGGCTATCTGGCGGCCGAACACGCCGTCGCACTCGCCGAGTACCTGGCCCGCCAACACCCCGAGGCCCAGTCCGCGCGACAGTCCTTGGATCAGCCGCCCCCTGGGATCGCCGAGTTGTACTCGGCAGCCGAGCGCAGCTCGGCCATGTCGGGCGGCCTCTCCGAACTCGACGCAGGCAACGGGGATTCAACGTCTCCGCCCCTGGCCGGCCTTCAGCCGGCTGCCGAGTACAACTCGGCGATCCCAGGGGCGCCGATCCCGGGGCTGGAGAAGCCGATCCCAGGGGAGGCAACCTCAAGGGCAGCAATCGCGGAAACGGTAACGCCCGAAGCGAAGCCTCAAGCGGCGACACCCCCACGGTCCCCCGAGCCCATCGCCATCATCGGCCTGAGCGGCCGCTACCCCATGGCCGACGATATCGAGGCCTTCTGGGACAACCTCGTCGCCGGCCGCGACTGCATCACGGCCGTTCCGGCCGGGCGCTGGGACGATGCTCGCTATCATGACCCGGCCGCCGACGACACCGCGCAGGCCTACCTCAGTAACCAGGGCGGCTTCATCGACGGCATCGACCGCTTCGAGCCCATGGTCTTCGGTATCTCACCGCGCGATGCGCAGAAGATGGACCCGCAGGAGCGGCTGTTCCTGCAAACCGCCTGGAGCACCTTCGAGGATGCCGCCTACACCGCCGGCCGCCTGGCCGCGGAGCGGCGTGCGCACGGGCGTGAGGTCGGCGTGTTCGTCGGTGTCACCACCAACAGCTACGCTTTGCTCGGGCCGGATGCCTGGCGCGCGGGCGAGACGGCCATCCCCGAATCCATGCCCTGGTCGATCGCCAACCGGGTGTCGTACTTCTTCGACCTGCACGGCCCCAGCCTGCCGGTGGACACCGCTTGCTCGGCCTCGCTGACGGCGATTCACCTGGCCTGCGAGAGCCTGCGTCGCGGCGAGTGCGCCATGGCACTGGCCGGCGGGGTGAACCTGTACACCCACCCGGCGAAGTTCATCCAGTTGAGCCAACTGAAAATGCTCTCGCCCAGCGGCCGCTGCCGCAGCTTCGGCGCTGGCGGCGACGGCATGGTCCCGGGCGAGGGCGTCGGCGCGGTGTTGCTCAAACCCTTGTCCCGCGCCATCGCCGACGGCGACCGAATCCGCGCGGTCATCCGCGGCGGGGCGATCAACCACGGCGGCCGCACCAACGGCTACACCGTGCCCAACCCGCAAGCCCATGCGCAGCTGGTCGCCGCGGCGCTCCAGGCCGCCGGCGTGGCGGCGGCAAGCATTGGCTGCATCGAGGCCCACGGCACCGGCACCGCGCTGGGCGACCCGGTGGAGGTGGCCGGCCTCGCGCGGGTGTTCCAGGGCGCAACGGGTGCGTGCGCGCTGGGGTCGGTCAAGTCCAACATCGGCCATCTGGAGGCCGCCGCCGGCATCGCCGGGGTGACCAAGCTGGTGCTCCAGCTCGAACACCACCGGCTCGTCCCCAGCCTGCACGCCGAGACGCTCAACCCAGCCATCGATTTCGCCGCCACGCCGTTCCGCCTGCAACGGCAGGCCGCCCCCTGGCCGGCGCCGGCCGACGGTGGGCCGCGGCGTGCCGGGATCAGCTCCTTCGGCGCCGGTGGCGCCAACGCCCATCTGGTGCTTGAGGCGGCGCCGCCGCTACCCACCGTACCGGCGAGAGTCGGTCCGCGGGTGTTCGTGCTCTCGGCGCGCAGCGAGGCGCAGCTGCGTGCGTTGGCCACCGGTTTGCAGACCACGCTGGAGCGCCTGGGCGATACGGCCGACACCTGGGCCATCGCCTACACCTTGCAGACCGGGCGGGAGGCCATGGCCGAGCGCCTGGCGATCGTTGCCGAGGATGCCGACGGCTTGGTGTCGTCCCTGCGGGCCTGGTCGGCGGGGCTGGCCGACCCGGCGACGTTCCGCGCCACCGCCGGGACCGCGCCGGCGGGTGCCGACCAGGCCCTGGCCGCGGGCGACCTGCATACCCTGGCCCGCTTGTGGACACAGGGTGCGGCGGTCGACTGGCTGCGGTTATACCCGCAGGGCGCGCCTCGTCCCGTATCCCTGCCGACGTATCCGTTTGCGGGCAAGCGCTATTGGATCGGCACCGAGCGGCCCGCCTCGGCGGTCAGCGCTGCGACCGAGGACCCGCTGCTGACACTGCTGCGCCGGCTGTCCGCCGGCGAGGTCGATGTGGCCACCGTCAAACAAGCCCTGCCGGACGCCTGACCATGCCCCTCTCATCCACTGACGCTGCGACCCAGACGCAAGAAGGACAGCATTGATGACCCTTGACCACGACGAGCAAGACCAGCGCTTTCGCGCCATCGGCGAGTACTACGAACAGGAGGCCGTGCGCTGCTGGGAGGTCACCGCGCGCAACCATATGCACCACGGTTACTGGGACGACCCGGACAACGGCGACCCCTTCGAGGGGCCACGCCGCCTCACCCAGATCATGATCGACATGACGCCCATCGCCGCCGGCGAGCGCTTCATCGACCTGGGCGCCGGTCTGGGTGCGCCGGCGCTGATGCTGGCCCGCCAGCGCTGCTGCGAGATCGACGGCGTCAACGCCAGCATCAAGCAGACCGAAACCGCGTGTCGCCTGGCCAGCGAGGCCGGGCTGGCCGAGTCGGTCCGCTTCACCGTCCAGGACGCCACGCGCCTGCCGTTCCCCGATGCCAGCTTCGACGGCGGCTGGTTCCTGGAGAGCATTTTCCACATGGGCCATGCCACCGCCCTGGCCGAGGCACGGCGGGTGCTCAAGCCCGGCGCCATCCTGCTGATCGCCGATTTCACCAACCTGCCGCACACCAGCCAGGACTTCATCGACCTGCAGCACAACCTGCTCTACGCCCACCACATCATGGCCGACGAGTACCCCGGGCTGCTCACCGCCGCCGGGTTCGAGCTGCTGGAGCAGCGTGACGTCACCCGCGAGGTGATCGTCAATTCCAAGGCCATGAACCACCGCATGATGGAGGCCCACCAGGAGGATTTGATGGCGGTCACCGACCCCGAGTACCTGGCCTTCGTCGCCGAGGTCAACGACTTGTTCGTCGCCAATTCCGGCTATGTGCTGATCAAAGCGCGGGCGGTGTAAACGTGGATACCCGGACGCCGAGCATCGACCAGATCCTCCAATCCATCGCCGCCGGTGAGCTGAGCGCGGAGGAGGGGCATCGGCTGATCACGGCGCGTCCGGGTGCGGACGACGACGGTGGCCAGACCACCGTGTACACCCCGCTCTGGCGGCCCGATGACGATGCGGCGACCGAGCAGCCGGCCGGCGACCTGCTGGTGTTCGACCACGACACGGCACTGGTCGAGGCCCTGCGGCCGCAATGGGATGGGCGCATCACGCTGGTGCGTCCGGGCGGGCAGTTTGCGCAGGACGACGACGGCTACCGTCTGCGGCCGGATGCCGCGGAGGATTACGAGCGCCTGTTCGATGCGCTGGCGGGCATGCCTGCGGGCATCGTCCACTTTTGGTCGCGCCAGGGGTTCACCGCCGACGCCGAGGCGCTGGCGGCCGACCTGCGCCTGGGCTTGTTCGCGCGCACCGCCTTGGTCAAAACCGTGCTGGCGCGTGGGGCGCCGGTGCGCCTGCTGGGCATCCACACCGCCACGGCCGCGGGCAGCCATCCGCAGCACGAGGCGCTGGCCGCCTTCGCGCGCACGGTCAACAAGGAACAATCGCGCTTGCGCTGCCGCGAGGTCGGTGTACAGGACGCAGCGATGCTGACCGCGGTGGTTCTGGCGGAGCTGGCCCGGGCTGACGGCGAGCACCTGCGCTACATCGATGGCCGCCGCCATCAGCGGTGGATGCAAGTCGTGACGCCGACGCCGGCGCCGGCCGATCCGCCGTTTCGCGAGGGTGGGGCGTACTTGATCACCGGTGGTGCCGGCGGCCTGGGGCGGATCGTCGCCGGCCATCTGCTGGCCCACTACACGGCGCGGGTGGTGTTGTGCGGCCGCTCGCCACGCGAGGTTGCGGACCTCGGCCCGACCGCCAGCTATGTGCAGGCCGATATCGCCACCCGCGCGGGCGCACACGCCGCCATCGCCACGGCCCGCCAGAGGCTGGGCCGGCTGGATGGCATCATCCATGCCGCAGGGGTCACTCGCGACGGCCTACTGACGGGCAAGCGTACGCAGGACATCGCCGCGGTGCTGGCGCCCAAACTCGCCGGCACGCTGCACCTGGACGCCGCCATCGGCGAGGCGGGGCCGGAGACGTTGATTCTGTTCTCGGCGCTGGCCGGTGTGCTCGGCAACCCCGGTCAGGTCGACTACGCCTACGCCAACGCTTTCCTGGACGGTTTCGCCGACTGGCGCGAGGCGCAGCGCGCCGCCGGCCGCCGCCAGGGCCGCACCCTCGCCATCGCCTGGCCGCTGTGGCGCGACGGCGGTATGCGCGTCGATGCGGCAACCGCCGCGCTGTTGCGCCGCACCGTCGGCCTCGTCCCCATGCGCCGCGAGGACGGTGTGCGTGCCCTGGAGACCGCGTTGGGCCATCCGTCCGCCCGCGCCGTCGTGGCCTGCGGCGACACGGCCCGGCTGCATCAGGTGCTGGGAGAGGGGGCGCCGGCACCGGTCGCCGCGCCGGCCCGCCCGCAGCCGCCGGAGCCTGAACTCGCCCCGGTGCTCGCGCAGATGGTGTGCGACATCCTCAGGGTGGAGCCCGCGGACATCGACGCCGATGTCGATATCAACGACTACGGCTTCGACTCGATCACCTTCACCACCCTGGCGAACCGGATCAACGAGCGCTTCGATCTCGACGTCACTCCGGCGCTGTTCTTCGAGCTGACCACCCTGGGCGAGATTGCCGCGCAGTTGGACCAGGCGCTGGCCGGCCGCCGCGTGGTCGAGCCGCCGCCGATGCCGACCGGGTTGCCGGTCCGACCCATCGCCGCCCCACAGCCGGCGGCCGCCGGCGGGGACATCGCCATCATCGGCATGGCCGGGCGCTTCCCCGGCTCGCGCGACCTGACTGAGTTCTGGCGCCATCTCGTCGCCGCGGACGACCTCATCGAAGAGGTTCCGGCGGCGCGCTGGGACTGGCGTGCGGTCTACGGCGACCCGGCCCGCGAGCCGGACAAGACACAGGCCAAATGGGGCGGTTTCATCCCCGGCGTGGCCGAGTTCGACCCCTTGTTCTTCGGTATCTCGCCACGCGAGGCCGAGCGCATGGACCCGCAGCAGCGCTTGTTTCTGTCCACGGTGTGGCTGGCCATCGAGGATGCGGGCATCCGCGCCTCCAGTCTCGCCGGCAGCAACACCGGCGTGTTCGTCGGTGCGGCCTCGCCGGACTACTACGAGCTGCTGCGCCGGCACGGCGTGGCCATCGACGGGCACACTTCGGTGGGCGTGTCGTTCTCGGTGCTGGCCAACCGTGTCTCGCACGCCCTGGACCTGCGCGGCCCGAGCCGGCCGGTCGACACCGCCTGCTCAAGCTCGCTGGTGGCCGTGCACCAGGCGGTGGAGGCCATACGCAGCGGGGCCTGCGCGATGGCGATTGCCGGTGGTGTCAATGTGGTGCTCAGCCCCACCTTCACCATCGCCGCCGGCAAGGCCGGCATGCTCAGCCCCGAGGGGCGCTGCAAGACCTTCGACAAGGACGCCAACGGCTACGTGCGCGGCGAGGGCGTGGCAGCGGTGCTGCTGAAACCCCTGGCGCAGGCGCTGGCCGACGGCGACCCCATCCATGCGCTGATCAAGGCCTCGGCGGAAAACCATGGCGGGCACACCGGTTCGCTGACCACACCCAACCCCACGGCCCAGGCCGAGCTGCTGGTGCGTGCCTACACCCACGCCGGCATCGACCCGGCCACGGTCGGGTATATCGAGGTCCACGGTACCGGCACCGCGCTGGGCGACCCGGTGGAGGTCAACGGCCTCAAGAGCGCGTTCAACGAACTCTACCGGCGCGTCGGCCACCCGCCGCCGCGCGAGGCGCACTGCGCCCTGGGCGCGGTAAAGACCAACATCGGCCACCTGGAGACCGCCGCGGGTATCGCCGGCCTGGTCAAGGTGGCGTTGGCGATGCGCCACCGCTGGCTGCCGGCCAACCTGCACCTGCACACCCAGAACCCCTATGTGCGGCTGGAGGACAGCCCGTTCTGCCTGTTGCGTGAAGGCCGTCCGTGGACGGCGCCGCGCGATGCGCACGGAGCCGAGCTGCCCTTGCGCGCCGGGGTGAGCTCCTTCGGTTTCGGCGGCAGCAACGCCCATGTGGTGTTGGAGTCGGTCCCGCCGTTGCCGGCCACGGCCGCCAACGGGCAGCCGCAGCTCATCGTCTTGTCGGCGCGCAACGAGGCGCGGCTGCGCGAGTATGCCGCGGTCATCGCCGCGCATATCGATGCGGCCGGCGAGGGGCTGGGCCTGGCCGATCTCGCCTACACCTTGCAGACCGGCCGCGAGCCGATGAGCGAACGCCTGGCGCTGGTTGCCGAGGCGGCCGCACCGCTGGCCGAGCGCCTGCGCCGCTTCGCCGCCGGGCAGTCGGCGCCCGATGTGCACCACGGCAGCGTGGCCGCCCGCGGCAAGAGCGTCCCGCTGCTGGCGGGCAAGGCCGGCGAGGCGTTTCTGAAAGTGGCCGTGGCCGAGCGCGAGCTCGATGGCTTGGCACCGTTGTGGGTGTCCGGTGTGGACATCGACTTCCGCCTGTTGCATGGCGCGCTGCCGCCGCGGCGTATTCACCTGCCCGGCTACCCCTTCGCCCGCGAGCGCTACTGGATTCCCGAGGCCGAGACGACAGAGCCCGCGGCCGTCTCACACCCCTTGATCCAGCAGCGCCTCGCCGGTGCCGAACCAGGCTTTGCCCTGCAACTGAGTGGTGCTGAGTTTTTCCTGACCGACCATGTGGTGCGCGGGCGTAAGACCTTGCCCGGGGTCGTCTATATCGAACTGCTGCGCGCCGCTGGCGAGATGGCCGCGGGCGCGCCGCTGCGACGGATCAGTAATCTGGTGTGGCTGCGCCCGGTCACTGTCGATAATGAGCCGGTTGCCGTGTCGGTACGGCTTCGCCGCGTCGGCGATGGCCTGACGGCGGAGGTCGGCAGCGATGGCGGCGCGGTGCATGCCCAGGCCCGTCTGGGTGTCGCGAGCGAGGCCGCCGCGCCACGGATGGATATCGCGACCATCGTCGCCCGCTGCGACGACCACTGGAGCCGCGATGCCTGTTACGCGCAGTTCCATGCCAACGGCTTTTTGTCCGGTCCGGGTTTCCAGCCGATCGACCGTCTGTCGCGCAACACCGCCGAGGCCCTGGCCGTGCTGGTGCTGCCGGCGCACCTGACCGACGCGGCCGGTGGTTTCGTGCTGCACCCTGCGCTCATGGATGGGGCCTTGCAGACGGTCCTCGGGTTGCTGGGCGACACCGGCGGCACGCCATGGCTGCCGTTCGCGGCAGGCGAGATCGTCATTCACGACGCCTTGCCGCCACGTTGCGTCGCCCACGCCCGCCGTGTGGAGACCCTGCGCGCCGGTGTCACGGTGGACATCGATATCGCCGACGGTGAGGGCCGGGTGCTGGTGTCGATGCGTCGCCTGGCCTTCCGCGCCCTGGTCGCCGCGCCCGCGCAGACCCTGTGCCTGCAACCGGTGTGGGTCGCCGATGCGGGCGGGCCGGCCAGCGCTGCCGATGAACCCACGCTGGTCCTCGGCTCGCCGCAGCCCGCGGCCCCCGCGCGGGACGGCGACGCCGCAGCCAACGATGCAGCCTTCCCGGTCAAGCCCGCGGATGCCGCGGCCGCGGCTCGCTTGCTCGATGCGCTCGCCGCCGAGGATGCCTACCCGACGCGCATCCTGTGGTGGGCGGAGCCCGCCGGCGAGGTGCCGGCGCTGGCCGAGCCACTGGCCGTCATGGGCCTGCTGCGCGCGCATCTGCGCCGCTGCCCGGGCGTGCCGCTGACGCTGTGCTACATCCACCGCGACGACGGCGCCTGCGGCGAGGCTGCGCATCAGGCCTTGTACGGCTTTGCCCGCAGTCTGCATCTGGAGCACCCGCAGGTTCGCCTGTCGGTGATCGGTCTGGCCGGCGGCGATCCGGGTACCGTGGTGCCGGCCGTTGAATTCGCGACCCGCCAGACGCGGGTGCGCTATCGCGACGGCCGCCGCGAGGTGCTGGACTGGGCGCCGCTGCCCACGGCCGGCGGTACGGGCTTCAAGGCCGGTGGGGTGTACCTGATCACCGGCGGTGCCGGGGGCTTGGGCCTGCTGGTTGCCCGCCACCTGGCGTCGACGCACCGGGCACGCCTGGTCCTTGCCGGACGCCGCCCGCTGGATGCGCCCATCGAGGCGGCATTGGCCGGCTTGCGCGAAGCCGGCGGCGAGGCGGTCTACATGCAGGCCGATGTGTCCGACCCCGATCAGGCACGCCGCCTGGTCAGTGCGACGCGCGAGTGCTTCGGCGGGCTCGATGGCGTGCTGCACGCCGCCGGGGTGCTGCGCGATGGGCTGCTGGCCGCCGGCGAGGGCAGCGATGCGGCCGCGGTATTGGCGCCCAAGGTGCGCGGGGCGATGAACCTCGATACCGCCATCGGCGAGACGCCATTGGCGTTGTTCGTGCTGTTCTCCTCCGCGGCCGGTGCGGTGGGCAACCCGGGGCAAGCGGATTACGGCTATGCCAATGCGTTTCTCGATGCCTTCGCCCAGTGGCGCGACGGGCGGCGGGGGGGGCGTACGCTCGCGATCGCCTGGCCCTTGTGGCAGGAGGGCGGCATGCAGGTGGATGCCGCCACCGTGGCGGCGCTGGCGCGCGACAAAGGCGTGGTGCCGCTGCCGTCCGCCGCAGGGCTTGCGCTGCTGGAGACGCTGAGCGCGGGCGATGCCCGCCAGGTGCTGGTTCTGCATGGCGAGGCGCAGCGGCTGCGCGGGCTGCTGGCGGACACGCCGCCGGCGGTGGTGGCCGTCGCCGCACCGTCGCAGGCAGCGCCGGCCGATGTGCTGGCGGCGTTCCGCGCCGATGTCATGGCCGATGTGCAGGCCGTGCTCAAGCTGCCGGCCGGGTCGCTCCGCCTGGATGACGACCTGAGCGCGGTGGGCTTCGATTCGCTGAGCTTCACGATGCTGGCGAACCGGCTCAACGACCGTCTGGCCTTGAATGTCGCCCCCACGGTGTTCTTTCAGTTCCCGACCCTGGCGGCGGCGGTGGCCCACCTGCACGAGCGGCACGGCGCCGCCCTGGCCGCGCATTACCGGCAGGCCGCGGTACCGCCGCGCGAGGCCGCCGTGCCACCGGCACCGGTCGCCTCATCGCCCCCGCCGCAGCCTGCGCCGGCCGTTTTGGATGAGCCCATTGCCATCGTCGGCATGGCCGCGCGCCTGCCGGGCGCGGCCACGCTGGATGCCTTCTGGGACCGCCTGGCCCGCGGCGACGACTTGGTCA
>CBFGWV010000184.1:0-9856 GCA_965652545.1 uncultured Candidatus Competibacteraceae bacterium
CTGGCGCTGCGTTGGGGCTATCTACCCACCATCCTGCCCTGGTTGCTGCGCTTCCTGCGGGTGTCCAACCGCCGCGACTACGCCCGTATCAGCGCCGCGCAAGCGGCCTTGATGCGTACCGCGCTGGCGGATATCCGACATCTGGTGGCGCAGACGCCCCAGGCCGAAGCCATCCACACCGCCGGCGCCATCACGATCTACCCCGATGCCCGCTCACGCGAACGGGATGCCGCGGCCTGGGCGGTGCGCAGTGCCCAAGGCATGCGCCACGAGCCCCTGGACGGCGAGGCCCTGCGCCGACGCCTGCCTGGCCTCGCCCCGCAATGGACCGTCGCCGAGTTCACACCCGACTGGGCCCACGTCGACGACCCATACGAACTGGTCCGGACGCTGGCGGCCACGGCGACCGAACGCGGGGTCCGGATCATCACATCGCGCGTGGTGAGTATCGAGCAACACGGTGATCGGGTGGATGCCCTGGCCACCGAGGACGGCCCCGTGGACTGCGACGGTGTGGTGGTCGCCGCCGGTGCCTGGTCGCGGTCGCTGGCCGGCCAGCTCGGGGCCAAGGTGCCGCTGGATACCGAGCGCGGTTATCACCTCACCCTGCCCGATCCGGGTATCGAACTGGCCGAATTCATTCTGGTGGCCGACGGCGGCTTCGTCATGCTGCCCATGGATGGGGGGCGGGTCCGGCTGGCCGGCACCGTGGAGTTCGGCGGATTCACCGCACCACCGGACTGGCGGCGGGCCGACCGGCTGCTGGTCAAGGCACGGCGGCTGTTTCCCGCCTTGCGGGGCGAGGGCGCCAGCCGCTGGATGGGCTTTCGGCCGTCGCTGCCCGACAGCCTGCCGGTCATCGGCCCGGCGCCGGGTGCGAAAAACGCCTGGCTGGCGTTCGGTCACGGCCACCTGGGGCTGACCCAGTCCGGCGTCACCGGCCGCCTGGTGGCCGATCTCGTCGCCGGCCGCGACCCGGGTGTGGATATGGCACCTTATTCGCCCCTGCGCTTCATGCGCTGACGCCTGCGAAGCGGATGCCGATGCGCGCCGCGGCGCGACGGATGTGCTCCTGCATCGCGCGGCTGGCGGCGGACGGCGCCTGGCGTTGTAGCGCGCGCAGAATGCGCAGGTGCTCGGCGTGGGTTTCCATCGCCCGGTCGGGGCGCTGAAAAGGCAGCTTCTGGCTCTCGATCAACACCTCGGCGGAGCTGTCCAACCAATCGCTGATGGCGCGGTTGCCCGCGATTGCCGCCAAACGACGGTGAAACGCATAGTCCAGCCGGGCGGCGGCCTCGAACTGCCCGGCCTTGAGCTCCACCCGCAGGCTGGCGACATTGTCCTCCAGCCAGTCCAGATCCTCTGGATCGGCGCTGGCGCAGGCCAGCCCGGCGACGAAACCTTCCAAGCCGTAGCGCAGCTGGAACACCTCTGCGGGCGAGACGCGGCTGGCGAACGGCCAGCCGCCCCCCGTATCGGCAGTATCGCTGCCCAGGAAGAACACACCCTTGCCGGCCTGGCTGCGGATCACCCCGCGCGCGGCCAGTGTGGACAAGGCCTCGCGCAGGGAGGTCCGGCTCACCCCCAGGCGCTCTGCGAGCTCCCGCTGCGAGGGCAGGCGATCGCCCGCCCGGACACCCTCCTCCGCTACCAGGCGCAGAATCGCCTCGGCGGCGTACTCCGGCACAGCCAGAGAATCGTTCATACCTGTCCGACCGGTTGCTTGAACCGGATTGAGCCTAGCACCGACCGACGCCGGTGCCGATACATCCGACCGCTCGCACCATCAAGTGGCATGGCGGCTCGCCACTGGTGCATCACCGGCAGGCACGCGCTGTCGTTTCGCGTCGCCAACTGTTCAGACCAGTATGACCACGCCAGCAAGAGGGCCGGCGCGCTGCCGTGCGCCGTTGCTGGCACGGGAAATGCTGAAGCGCCGTATCGACCCTTCCACGATGCCTTCAAACATACGGAGCGACACCATGACACTGTGGCGAAACCTGCTGGTTGCAGCCGGCCTGATCCTGGCGGTCACCGCCGCCCAGGCGGATACACTGGAGGACATCAAGTCCCGCGGCACGCTCAAGGTCGCGGTACCCCAGGACTTCCCGCCGTTTGGCTCGGTCGGCGTGGACTTGACGCCGCAGGGCTACGACATCGACATGGCCCGTTTCCTGGCCGAGCGCATGGGCGTGGATCTGGAACTGGTGCCGGTCACCAGCGCCAACCGCATCCCCTACCTGCAAACCGGCAAGGTGGACCTGGTGATCTCCAGCCTCGGCAAAAACGCCGAACGCGAGAAGAGCATCGATTTCTCCAAGGCGTATGCGCCGTTCTTTCTGGCGGTATTCGGCCCCCAAGACATGCAGATCGCCGGCCCTGAGGACCTCGCCGGCAAGTCCATCGCCGTCACCCGCGGCTCGGTCGAGGATCTCGCCCTGAGCGAGATGCTGCCGGCCGACGCCGACCTGCAACGCTTCGAGGACAACAACACCACGATCTCGGCTTACCTCTCGGGCCAGACAACGCTGATCGCCACCGGCAACATCGTGATGGCCACCATCGCCGCGCAGAATCCCGGCGCCGTGCCGGTGGAGAAGCTCAAGATCAAAAACTCCCCCTGCTATATCGGCTTGAACAAGAACGAGCCGGCGCTCATGGAGGCGGTGAACGCGCTGATCGATGCCGGACTGGCGGACGGCGAGCTGGATGCGCTGTCGCAGAAGTGGTTCAAGATGCCCCTGCCGGATCTGGACGCCTGAGCCTCGCGGGCCGTCGGTCGTGGCCTACCAGCTTCAGTTCCAGGACCTGCTGCCGTACACCGATCATTTCATCGACGGTGTCTGGCTGACAGTGCAATTGACGGCCGTGTCCACCACGGCCGGCCTGTTCCTGGGTCTTGCCGGGGCCGCCGCCAGAACTTATGGCGGCGGCGCCTTGCGCGGCGCGGTGGGCGCCTGGGTGGAACTGATCCGCAACACCCCGTTCATCGTCCAATTGTTCTTTGTGTTCTTCGGCCTGCCCAGCCTCGGCGCGCGGCTGTCCGCCACCGAGGCCGCGGTACTGGCCATGGTGATCAACCTCGGGGCGTACTCCACCGAGATTATCCGCGCCGGGCTGGAGTCCATTCCCAAGGGGCAGATCGAAGCCGGGCGCAGCCTGGGACTGTCGGGTGTGCAGATCTTCCGCCATGTGGTCGTTGTGCCGGCCCTGGGCACGATTTGGCCGGCACTCACCAGCCAGTGCGTCATCGTCATGCTGGGCTCCAGCGTCGTGTCGCAGATTTCCGCCCAGGAGCTGACCTTCGCGGCCAACTTCGTGCAGTCGCGCAATTTCCGCAGCTTCGAGGTGTACCTGGTGACCACCGTGTTGTACCTGGGCCTGGCGATCGCTTTACGCCAGGTGTTGAACCAGATCGGCCGCCGTGCGTTCCAGCGGACGGGGGCACGCTGACCATGCCGGAGTTCACCACCTGGGACATCGCCCGCAACCTGTTGTTGTCGGCGCGCTGGACGATCGTCCTGAGCCTGATCGCGTTCACCGGCGGCGCCGTGCTGGGGCTGGCGCTGACGCTTGCGCGCACCTCGCGTTTCGCCGTGCTGCAATGGACCACCCGGCTGTATATCGAGCTGTTCCAGGGCACGCCGTTGTTGATGCAGCTGTTCCTGGCGTTCTTCGGTTTGTCGCTGCTAGGGCTCGAGGTCACCCCCTGGGTGGCCGCCTCGCTGGCCCTCACCCTGTGGACCGCCGCCTTCCTGGCCGAGATCTGGCGCGGCTGCGTCGAGGCCATCCCGCGCAGCCAGGCGGAGGCCGCCACCAGCCTGGGGCTGTCGTACCTGCAATCGATGCGCTACGTGATTCTGCCGCAGGCGCTGCGTATCGCCATTCCGCCGACCGTCGGCTTTTCGGTGCAAGTGGTCAAAGGCACCGCGCTGGCCTCGATCATCGGCTTCATCGAGCTCACCAAGGCCGGCACCATGCTCAACAACGCCACCTTCAAACCCTTCACCGTGTTCGCCATGGTGGCGGTGATCTACTTCGTCCTGTGCTTCCCGCTCTCGCGGCTGGCCAAGTACCTCGAGGGCCGGCTCCGTGTCTCTGGTCACGCTTGAAAACATCGAGAAGTGGTATGGCGACAACCACGTCCTCAAGGGCATCAGCCTGAGCGTCGAGCGCGGCGAGGTCGTCTCGCTGATTGGCCGCAGCGGCTCGGGCAAGTCCACGCTGCTGCGCTGTATCAACGGGTTGGAGCGCTTCGACAAGGGGCGCATCCAGGTCGGCGGCGAAACCCTGGACGAACACAAGACCGACATGCGCCGCCTGTGCCAGCGCGTCGGCATGGTGTTCCAGCAATTCAACCTGTTCCCCCACCTCACCGTGGGCCGCAACATCATGCTCGCGCCCACCGTGGTCAAGCGGGTGCCGAGCCGCGAGGCGGCCGAGCTCGCCCGCGAGACCCTCGCCCGGGTGGGGCTTGCCGACAAGTTCGACGCCTACCCCGCGCAACTCTCCGGCGGCCAGCAACAGCGCGCGGCCATCGCCCGTTCCCTGGCCATGCAACCGGAGGTGCTGCTGTGCGACGAGATCACCTCCGCCCTGGACCCGGAGCTCGTCGGGGAGGTGCTAAAGGTGCTGGAGCAGCTCGCCGCCGACGGCATGACCCTGATCCTGGTTACCCACGAGATGCGCTTCGCCCGCGAGGTCGGGACCACCCTGGTGTTCATGCACCAGGGCACGGTATGGGAGCAAGGGGAGCCGAAGGGGTTGATGGCCGACCCGCGGACTGAGGAGCTGGCGCAGTTCGTGGGGGCGGTGGGGGCGTGAGGCGATAGCCACCGCCTCGGGCATGGCGCCCGTACCCGAGAACGGGCACCCGTAGAAGCCCTGCCCTCAGGGCGATTGCCGCAGGTGGCGCCACACTCCCGGTTCGGCGCCGTCCCGAACAGATCGCGCACTGGGGTGCGCTCCTACGGGTGCCTGGGCTCAGGGATACCGTATGCCCCCCGCTCGCCAGCCTCCAGACGTTGCCGTACAGTGTGACGCCTGGACAGTGGGAGGGCACAGCATGTCGGGAGATGCATACAGCCAGCACCTGGGCGTCGTGCGTGGGCGCATGGACAAGGCGCTGGCCGCTGCGGGGTTCGAGCGTGTGGTGATCAGCGCCGGGGAGGCCCACAAGGTGTTCCTGGACGACCAGCACTATGGGTTTCGCGCCAATCCTCACTTCCTGCACTGGGTACCGCTGACCCGTCACCCCGGGGCGTTCATCGTCTATGCCGCAGGCGAGACGCCGGTGCTGCTGTACCCGGTGCATGACGACTACTGGCATGCGCCACCGACACCGCCAGACCCGGCCTGGGCGGTGCATTTCGATGTACGGCCCTGCCGCAGCCGGGCCGATGCCATTGCCCAACTGCCCAGCGCCGCGGCAGCCATCGGCGAGGAAAGCAGCTTCGGCCCCTGGCGGCCGGTGGCGCTCAACCCGCAGGGCATGCTCAACCGCCTGCACTACGACCGCGCCATCAAGACCGACTACGAATTGGGCAAGCTGCGCACCGCATCAAGGCATGCCGCCAACGGTCATCAAGCCGCCGTCCAGGCGTTCGAGGCCGGCTCATCCGAATTCGGCATCCTCAGCCTGTATTGCACCGCCGTGGGCCAATCGGCCGCCGAGTTGCCTTACGGTGCCATCGTGGCCTTGAACGAGCACGCCGCCGTGCTGCATTACCAATACACCGACCCCCTACCCCCGCAGACGCGGCGCAGCTTTCTCATTGACGCCGGCGCCAGCTGCGACGGCTATGCCGCCGACATCACCCGCACCTACGCCGGCGGCGGGTCCGGGGCCTTCAGCGACCTGCTCGCCGGTATGGACGCCCTGCAGCGAGCCATCTGCAACGATGTGCGCGCCGGGGTTGATTTCGTCGAGCTGCACCAGAGCACGCACGCGCGTATCGCCCGCCTGCTCATCGGTCTGGGCGTGCTGCACTGTACGGAAGACGAGGCTCTGGCGACGGGCCTGACCCGGCCGTTCTTCCCCCATGGGCTGGGCCATCTGTTGGGCCTGCAAGTGCATGATGTCGGCGGCTTCTCCACCGACCGCGAGGGCGGCAAACGGCCGCCCCCGGCGGAGCACCCGCACCTGCGGTTGACCCGCACCCTCGAGGCAGACATGGTGCTGACGATCGAGCCGGGGGTGTACATCATCGACAGTCTGCTGCAACCGCTAAAGCACGGGCCACAACGCGATCGGGTCAACTGGACGCTGGTCGATCGCCTGCGTCCCTTCGGCGGGGTGCGCATCGAAGACAATCTGCGCGTGACCGCGCACGGCCACGAGAACCTCACCCGCGCCGTTCTCTAGCCGTGTGCTTGACGGCGTCATAAGGGCCGTACTATATGTGACAGACGATTCATGTTTCATGAATGAAAATCCACACATATGCCCGCGCCGACCGCCTTGAAGACGCCGAAAACCGCCCGCGGTCGCAAGACCTTGCGCAAGCTTCTCGATGCTGCGGCCCAGGAGTTCGGCGGGCGGGGGTTTCACGATGCCTCGGTGGCCGGCATCACCGCCCGCGCCGGCATCGCCCAGGGCACCTTCTACATCTATTTCGAAAGCAAGGAACACATCTTCCGCGAGCTGGTGCTGGACCTCGGCCACCAGCTCCGCCAGCACTTGACGACGCGTACCTTCGGTGCCGCCAACCGGTTGGAACTCGAGCGCATGGGCCTGGCCGCGTTCATCGACTTCGTCCGCAGCGACCGCAATCTCTACCGAATCGTCACCGAATCCCAATTCGTGGACGAGGCCGTCTGTCGCCAGTATTTCACCGGCTTCGCCTCGGCATATGCCGCCAACCTGCAAAAGGCCGCCGACCAAGGCGACATTCGCCCCGGGGTCTATGTCGAGCGTGCCTGGGCGTTGATGGGCATCTCCATGCTGCTGGGCTTGCAATACGGTATCTGGGACACCGCCACCCCGACCGCGCAGATCGTCGATCGGGTCATGGACATGCTGGAGAGCGGGATCAAGGCATGAACCGCATCCGGGGGGTAGAGCGGCACGGTGCTCCAGAGCAGGGCATCCGTCCGGTGCGGGACTGAACAAACGACCGAGTGTGGGGAAGAGACATGTTCCGAACCTTCGACATCGCCGCCAGACGGGCCGAGCTGAGCCCGCACAAGATCGCGCTGCATGAGCTCGACACCGGTCAGCGGCTAAGCTACGGCGAGTTGGACCGGCGCGCACGCCTGTTCGCCGAGACGCTGCCCAAGCTGGGCATCCAGCGTGGCGACCGCATCGCCATTGTGTGCGAGAACTGTGCGGCGTTCTTCGAGATTCTGTTCGGGTGCGCCAAAGCCGGGGTGGTACTGGTTCCGCTGAACGGGCAACTGTGTCCGGCGACGCTGGCGCAGCGCCTTGCAGACTGCTCTGCGCGGCTGCTGCTGCACGATGCCGCAAGCGGCGAAACCGCCAATGCCCTGTCCGAGTGCGTTCCCCGCGTACCTATTCTCTCCGCGCTGGAGCCGGTCACCGAGGGCAGCTATCAGGCCCTGCTCGCCGAGGCCCGTGGCGAGGCCGTCTTCGCCACCGAACGGGCCGCCGGGGGGCTGTGGTACATGCTGTACACCGCCGGCACCACAGGGCAGCCCAAGGCCGTGTTACAGACCTTCGGCATGGCCTGGGCCAACTACGTCAATGTCAGCCAGGCGCTGGAGTTGACCGCCGATACCCGCACACCCGCCTACCTGCCCTTGCACCAGAGCGCCGGTATCAACCTGGCGGCCCTGCCAACCTTGATCGCCGGGGGCACGGTCACGCTTCTACCCGGGTTCGGCGCCGATAGGCTGCTGGATCTCATCGCCAAAGGCGAGGCGACGGCGCTGCTGGGGCTACCTGCGATGTACCAGGCCCTGAGCCGGCACCCGCGCTTCGCCGATACCGATTTGTCGCAGGTGCGCTCCTGGACCGTCGGCGGCGGTGCCATGCCTGAGGGGCTCCTGCGCACCTACGCTGCGCGCGGGGTGCGGATCAGCCCGTCGTACTGGCTGACTGAAGCCGGTCCGCTGGTGTTCCATATGGACAAGGCCGACACGCTGGACAAACCCGGCTCAGTGGGCAAACCGCAAATGCTCTGCGAGGTGCGCATCATCGACCCCCACGGGCGCGACCTTCCCGCGGGCGAGTGCGGCGAGTTGCTGGTGCTCGGGCCCAATGTCACACCCGGCTACTGGAACCGGCCGGCCGCGGCAGCTGGTGCCTTCGACGAGCGCGGCTGGCTACGCACCGGCGACATCGGCATGCGTGACGAAGAAGGCTATTTTTACATCGTCAATCGCTTGCAGACCACGGTCAGCGTCGACGATGAAACCGTCCGCCCGGCGCAAATGGAGCAGGCCCCGGTCGATTAGCGAAAAAAACCGCCCGCCGCGCGAATCGAAGGTTCGGCAGACATCGCGCGTTCGGGGGCCGGGCCCCGGTAAGGCACAGGCGGTTTGCACCAGTTGCTTCGCTTAGAAGTCGTGTCGCATTCCTATCGCCAATTGGTTCTGATCGCCAAATTGTCCGTCCTTGTAATCGATGTGTTCGTATTCGACGTAGATCTTGGTCCGTTTGCTGAAATGGTGTTCGGCACCGATGGCGTATTCGGTCAGTTCGTACTGGCTTTCGTCCGCCGAACGCCGGCCGCCATGCGCCTTCAACCAATTGTTGCCCAGCCGCCAGATACCCGCCACGCCGAAACTGCTGGCATCGGACATGCGTTCGGTCGGGCTCAGTTGCAGATCGCCTTGTTCCAATGTCCCGGCCACGGTGATATTGCCGGTGGTGTAGGCGACATCCAGGCCCCATTGGTCGGCATCGTAGCTTTCATTGCGCAGATAACCCAGGCCAAATCGCAGACCATCGTTGTTGTACAAAGCGCCGACGCTCCAACGGTCGATGGCCTTGCCGTCTGGATCGTCCGCATTGTCGATACCGACCATGGCGGCGGCGCTGAATACAGTACCGGCGATGATCGGGGAGTCGTAGCGGATCTGGTCGGACAGCCGCGGCACATCGAGCGCAAACGGCGTGCCGGTGATATTCATCAGCCCCGAGGAGTCGATGATCTGCCCCAGCGGATCCTCCATGAAGCCGACCCGCACCGTCCCGAACGGCCCGCGCAACCCGACGGTCGACTCCTTGCCGCTCAGCCCCGTGGAGCCGGCGAGGTCGACATTCCACTCGTAATGGTAAATGGCCGCCAACCCGCCGCCGAGGTCTTCATAACCGCGCACGCCCCAGAAAGCATCGTCGGTCTTAACATCCCAGAGGCTGCCCTCGCCATCCTTGTCGGTATACACGAGAGCGGCCCCTGCCCGCCCGAACATCGTCGTCTCAGCGAAAGCAGCGTGCGACAGGGCAGCTGAAAGCGCTGCCGCGATCATGATCGATCTCACGGGTGTAGTCTCCAATAGCGTGTCATTTTTGTTTTATTGCCTGCGCGGCAATAGAGTCCCGCACCCCGAAAAGCGAGGTGTAAATTCAAGCGGGATCGTCAATTATTGTTGAAGTGTGCCGCTTACATCGACATTGAGCGGCAGTGAATACGCGGCATTCACGGCACGGCCGGTCGCAACAGCCGGCCTGCCCAGGGATCGCATTCGTGGGTTTTATTCATCGCATCCTCCTTATCAGCGGTATCTGTAAGCCGATGCTTGTTACCGCATCGTGACAGCAGAGTAGCACCGCCTAATTCGGCACAATGATATCTCCCTATTTAATGAACATACTCTTTTGCCCATACGCGTTCGAATGGATTTGTGGCCCAAGGTGACCCATCCGACGTATTCAGAGCTTCTCTAACGGGTC
>CBFGWV010000185.1:0-9715 GCA_965652545.1 uncultured Candidatus Competibacteraceae bacterium
AAAACTTAAAACTTAAAACTTAAAACTTAAAACTTAACTCTTGCTCCGCTCCAGCATCTCGACCACCGACTTGAACGTCTCACGGTTCGAGGGGTTCAGGTCGCTGAGTATCCGGTGGGCATCGAGCATCGTCTGGTTGAGGTGGGCGCGGGTGGGCTCGTCCACCGGCAACGGCTCGTTGGCCAGGGCGCAGCCGTCGCGGTCGATACACAGGTCGAACACCTTGTCGAATCCCACGCTGCGCAGTGTGGCGTTCACATCCGACTGGGTGGAGACGATGGTCGTCTTGTGGCCGAAGCGGGTGCGCTCGAAATTGGCTACCTTGGCCAGCAGGCCCAGGCTGGTGCTGTCAATGCTCTCGGCCGCGCGCAGGTCGATGATGATGCGGTCGAAATCCGTGCGGGTGAACAAGGCATCGAGAAAATCGTCGACCGCGCAGCCCAGGGTGTAACGCACATCCCCCTCGAAGCGAAGGATGTAGGTGTGGTTTTGCTTGGCGTAGTACACGGCGCCGGAATGCATCAGGCGGTGGCCTCCACGCGGTCGATCAGAAGAACGGTGATATCGTCGGGCAAGGTGGCTTCGGGGTTGACGCCAAGATGTGCCAGCACGCCGTCGAGGTCACGCGGCGCGGTGCGCGCGGCGGCGGCCAGGGCGGACAGCCGTGATTCCATGCTGCCCGGCAATAACTCCAGTATGCCGTCGGACATCAGCGTCAGACAGAAGTGCGGCGGCAGCGACAAGTGCTCGTTGTGGTATTCGGCAAAATCGAACAAGCCTACAGGTACGTTGCGATCGGCGATGAAGCGGACCTCTTCGCCGTCCACCAGGACCGGTGGAGGGTACTGCCCGCCGACCGCGTAGGTCAGCTCCAGGGTTTTGGTGTTCAGAACCCCGTAGAACATGGTCAGGTACTTGCCCATGTTGCTCTTTAGTATGTTGCGATTCAAGCGGTGGAGGATCTTGGCCGGATCGAGCAGCCCCTTGCTCTTGGAGCGGTGGAAGAGCTCCAGGTAGCGGCTCATGTAGCTTTTGAGCAGCACGGTCACGAATGCCGACGACACCCCGTGGCCGGAGACATCGGCGATGTAGAACCCAAGGTGCGTATCGTCGATGGGGAAATAGTCGACGAAATCGCCGCTGAGGTACATGGAGGTCAGCAGGCGACGGCGAAAGCGTACGCCACCCACCACCAGGTCGTCCTCGGGCAGCAGTTGCCACTGAATGCGCCGACCGGCGGCCTCGTCATCCTCGAGCTGCTGCAGGCTCTCCTGCAGGCGGCGATTGGTGGTTTCCAGGTGTTCCTGGTATTCGCGATTGCGGCGCATCAGTTGCGAGCGCTCGAGGGCCTGCCCCAGCGCATGCTCGAGCACCGCCACATCCTCCAGCGGCTTGCTCAGGTAGTCCCAGGCGCCGCGTTTGAGAGCCTCGACCGCGTCGCTGACCCTGCCCACGCCGGAGAGCACGATGAAGGGCATCTCGGGCATCTCGGCATGAACCATGTCCATCACCGTCAAGCCATCCATGCCGGGCATGCGCAAGTCGCACAACACCACATCGGGTTGTAGATGACGGCACATTTGCAAGCCGGAGGGTCCATCCGCCGCCTGGAGCACATCGTAGTCGGCGTCCTCCAGACAGGCGGCCAGGGTGCCGCGCACATCGGCTTCGTCATCGATGATGAGCACCTTGACCGCCGGCTCGGTCACCTGCTGGGCGTTCATTCGTCCTCCAGGGGCAGCAGCATCGTGAAACGTGCGCCTTCGCCCGGCTGCGAGGTGACGGTGAGGCTGCCACGGTGCTGCTCGGTGACGATGAAATACGACACCGACAGCCCGAGCCCGGTGCCGGCACCCACGTCTTTGGTGGTAAAGAACGGCTCGAACACCCGCTTGCGGACATCGGCTGACATGCCCGGACCGTTGTCGATGATCTCGATCACCGCGTAGCCGAGCTCATGCCGTGTCCGCAAGGTGAGTGTCGGGTTCTCGGTGTTGGCGCTGAGCATCGATTGGGCGGCGTTCTTGATCAAGTTCAGCAACACCTGTTCGATTTCTGTCCGTACGCAGGAGATGACCGAGAGTTCCGGATCGAACTCGCGGACGATGCTGACCTTGTCGAAGTCGTGCCGGGTGCGCAGCAGGTAGTCGTTGGAGGCCAGGCGCACGGCGGTGTCGATCATGTCATTGACGCGCGCCGGCTGCGGTTCGGCTTCGGCGCGGCGGCTGAAGGAGAGCATGTCGGCCACGATGCGGGCGGCGCGCGCACCGGCATCGCGAACCTGCTCGATCAAGTTGGGGATATCGCGGCGGTTCAGATAGTCGCGCAGATGGTCCAGCTTCACATCGGCGGCCAGCGCGGCTTCGGCATTGCGGCGGTTGTCCGCCATCAGACGCTGGCGAATGGCTTGCGTGCCCTGCAGGATCGCACCCAGGGGGTTGTTGATCTCGTGGGCCATACCGGCGGCCAACCCGCCCACCGACAGCATTTTCTCGGTTTGCACCATCATTTCTTCGGTCTTGACCCTCGCGGTGACGTCGTCCAGACGAATCACTGCGGACAGGGTGTCATCGGCAACCAGAGGATAGACCATCACCTCCAGATGATGACGCGCATCGCCCAGCGGGACTGTAAAGCGTTGTGACTTATACGTGCGGCGCTCGCGGATCGCCTTGCGGATCTGGCTTTGACGGTGCGTCAGTTGCGTGAACACCTCGACGAAATCGCGTCCGCGCGCCTGTTGCCAGGAGAAGCCGCTCATCCGCGCGGCGTGTTCGTTCCAGTCCACCAGGCGGCCGTCGGTGTCCACGCCCACGAGCACCGAGGGCATGGAGTCGATCACGCTCTTGAGGTACGCCCGCACGCGGCTGAGCGCCTCTTCGCCGGCCTTTTGTTCGCTGATGTCGGTGACCAGCCCCTCGACACTGGAGACCAGGCCGGCGGGGTCATACACGCCGGTGCCTTGCTCCCAAACCCATTTCTCCTGCCCCTGGGCATCGCGGATGCGGTAGGTGATGCGAAACGGCGTACGATCGGCCAGCGCCTGGGCGATGGCGGCGCTGACCCGGGCGCGATCGTCGTGGTGGATCAGATCACGATAGGCCGAATGACCGCCGACGATGAGGTTCTGCGGCGGGATGCCGGTCAAAGCCATTGCCCCTTGGCTGGCAAACATCAAGGCGCCGTCGGGGTCGGCTTCGGCGCGGTAGGCCATGCCCGGCACATTGGCCAGCAAGGTGCTGACGAAGCGCTGGTGCTCGGCCAGTGCCTGTTTGGCCAGCACTCGCTCCGAGATGTCGCTGGCCACGCCCACATACCCGTCGAACTGGCCGGAGGGCAGAAATACCGGCTTGCCGCTGACCCGTATCCATACATCGCGCTCATTGTCCGGTAGCGACAGCCGGTAGACGAAATCGCGTATCGGCGAATGGGCCTCCATCTGCGCCCGGTGCGCGGCCCACTGCGGGTCGTCCTCGCCGCCCTGGCCCAGCGACCAGCGGGTGCGGCCGAGGATCGTAGCGGCGGGCACGCCGGTGATCTCGGGGAATCGATCGGAGACGTAGCGGAAGCGGTGCTTGGCGTCGGTCTCCCAGAGCCAGTCGCTGGCCGCTTCGGCCATCACCGCATAACGCCGATCGGTTGCGCGTCGGCGTGTCTGCAGGCGCTTCTCGCGGCGCCAGCGGCGCACGGTGTCAGCGATGGCCAGCGCAATGATGGCGGCATGGCCGGCGGCCAAGTGGAGGTCGCTGATCCAGCCGGCCAGCCAGATGCCGTCCAGTGCGAGAACTGCGGCCCCCAACGCGAGCAGCGTGCGGGCGCCGACACTGTGGCGTGGACGCCCATCGGCAATCGACTCGGGCATGGTCGTTCCAATCCGCAAGCGTTGGGTTGTCGTTCAGAGCTTCCTTGGATGAGCCTATCGCATGTACGCCCACCCCGTGAAACAATGCGCAGCTTGACCAAGACCGGATGCATCGCAATGCGACTTGGACCCCTGATGATGGGCATCCCCGGCCCGGAGCTCGATGCCCAAACCCGTGAGCGCCTGATGCACCCGACGGTGGGTGGCGTGATCCTATTCACCCGCAACTATCGCGATCGGCCACAGCTGCAGCGATTGGTGCGCGACTTGCGTGCCGCACGCGCCGGCTTATTAGTGGCGGTGGATCACGAAGGCGGTCGGGTACAACGCTTTCGCGACGGCTTCACCGTGCTGCCTCCGGCCCGTGCGTATGGCCAGCTGTACGAGCAGGACCCGTCGGCCGGCGAAGCGGCCGCGCGGGCCGGTGGCCAAGTGCTGGCCGGCGAACTGCGCGAGGCCGGTCTGGACTTCAGTTTCGCGCCCGTGCTGGATCTGGATTTCGGTCGCAGCGATGTGATCGGCGACCGGGCGTTTCATCGCGATGCATCAATCGTCGCCCGGCTTGCCGGCGCCTTCATCGACGGCCTGCACGACCAGGGTATGGCCGCCGTGGGCAAGCATTTCCCCGGCCACGGGTGGGCCCGGGCGGACTCGCACGCCATCCTGCCCGACGACGAGCGCGGCCTGGATGCGCTTCTCGACGACGATCTGAGGCCGTACCGCACCCTGGCCACAGCGCTGGATGCAGTCATGCCCGCGCATGTGCGCTACCCGGCAGTGGACCGCCAGCCGGCGGGCTTCTCCGCCAACTGGCTGCACCGCATCCTGCGCGGACGGCTGCGCTTTCGCGGGGCCATCATCAGCGATGATCTGGACATGGCCGGCGCCCACGGCGCGGGTAAACCCGCGGCGCGGGCCGAGGCCGCCTGGTTCGCCGGCTGCGACCTGCTGCTCTCGTGCAGCGAGATGGCCGCGGTGGATGACATTCTCGATCACGCCAGTCTGGAGAAGCGGCGCGATTCGACGGCACGGGTAGCCGCCCTGCGTGCCCGCACAGCCGATACGCAGACAGCGGTGGATCTGGCCGCGGCACGGCAACGGTTGGCGACGCTGGGTTGATCACCCCCTGGGGGGTGGCCCCAGCCCGGGCAGCCCCCTATAATCCGGCGCCTTTCCATCTCCCGCCCGTAGTGACAATGAGGCCGCCATGGCGAACAAGCTGTTGATCGTGATGGTCAACACCGATCCGGCCAACCCGACGGAACTGGGCGCGCCACTGTTTCAGGCCACTGCCGCCGCCACGATGGAATACGACGTGGAAGTCGTCTTCAGCGGCCGCGCCGGCGAATTGGCCCGCGAGGGCGTTGCCGCCGCCATCCCGCTGCCCGACGATTCCGGACGCAGCGTGTACGATGTGATTCGCGATGCCGCAGACGCTGGTGTGAAGTTCAAGGTGTGCCCGCATGTGCAGGTCCATTGGCCTGGGCCGCTGATCGCCGAAATCGTCGAAACCGTCGGTGGTGCCTACGTGATCAGCGAGGCCATGGACGACGACACCGTGACGTTCACTTACTAGGAGGCGAAGAATCCCCATGGGCACCATCACCCACGACGAGGCCATGCGGGTACTGCGCGCCGCTGATCTCCTATGTAGCGAGGGCGAGGTCCAGGCCGCTCTGGACCGGATGGCCAAAGCCATCACCGAGACACTGGGGGAGACCGACCCGGTCGTCCTGGTGGTCATGAACGGTGCCCTGATCCCCGCCGGTCATCTGCTCACCCGCTTGAGTTTCCCGTTTCAGATCGGCTATCTGCACGCCACCCGCTATCGCGGCGGCATCCGTGGCGGCGAACTGCACTGGATCGCGCGGCCGAGTATCGGTGTCGGCGGCCGTACCGTGCTGGTGATCGACGATATCTTCGACGAGGGCATCACCCTCAAGGCGATCATCGCGGACCTGGCTCGGCAGCAGGTCAAGGCGTTATTCAGCGCCGTGCTGGTCAACAAGGTCCACGACCGCAAGGCGCCGGGGCTGTCGGTCGACTTCATCGGCCTGGATGTCCCCGACCGCTACGTGTTCGGCTGTGGCATGGATTACAAGGAATACCTGCGCAACCTGCCCGGCATCTATGCCGTCAGCCAGGCGGAGTAAGTCCATGCACAAGAAACTGGCCATCATCGGTGGTACAGGGCTGACCTCGCTCTCCACGCTGGAGATTACCGGGCGCGAGATGGTGTCCACGCCCTTCGGTGAGCCCTCCGGGCCGATCACCCACGGCAAGCTCGGTGGCCAGGAGGTCGTTTTCCTGGCCCGCCACGGCCATCACCACACGATTCCGCCGCACCGGGTCAACTACCGCGCCAACGTTTGGGCGCTCAAGCATATCGGCGTCGAGCGGATCGTCGCCGTGGCCGCCGTGGGTGGCATCACCCGCCTCATGACGCCCGCCCGGCTGGTGATTCCCGACCAGATCATCGACTTCACCTGGGGACGCAAGCACACCTTCTTCGAGGATGACCTGGACGCGGTGGTGCATGTCGACTTCTCCTACCCCTACTGCCCGGTGTTGCGCAGCGGGCTGCTCAAGGCGGCCGCGGCGGCCAATCTGGACGTCCACGACGGCGGCACCTATGCGGCGACCCAGGGTCCGCGGCTGGAGACGGCCGCCGAGATCGGCCGCCTGGAGCGCGACGGCTGCGACATCGTAGGCATGACCGGGATGCCGGAGGCCGCCCTGGCACGGGAGCTCGAGCTCTCCTACGCTTGTTGCGCGGTCGTCGCCAACTGGGCGGCCGGCAAGGGCGCGGGCATCATCACCATGGACGAGATCGGTAAGAATCTGGACCAGGGCATGCATCAGGTCCGCGCTCTGTTGGATGTCGTGGTGCCGGAACTGAACCGGGATCAGCCGGGCGGGGGCGACGCCACGTCCGGGTGACCGCCCGTCTGCGGTACCTAGAGCCAGACGCAGTCGGGGGTGAGTCCGTGCGCAGCTATCGTTTCCGTATCGTCAATGTTTTTGCCCAGGAGCGGCTTGGCGGCAATCCGCTGTGCGTATTCGAGGACGGTCGCGGCCTGGACGCGCCGACCATGCAGCGGTTGGCGCTGCAGTTCAATCTGTCGGAAACGGTGTTTCTGCTGCCCTCGGATCGGGCCCAGGTACGCGTTCGTATTTTTACCCCCGAGTTCGAGATGCCCTTTGCCGGGCATCCCACGCTCGGCTCTGCCCATGTGGCCAGAGAGATGGGCCTGGGCGGCGATTCGCTCACGCTCGAGACTCAGGCGGCCCTGGTGCCGGTCGTGGCGCAGGATGACACCTGGACGCTGACCGCGCGCTCACCGGTCAGTTATCCCTTGTCAGTGTCCAAGGACGATTTGGCGACCATGCTTGGGTTGGCCGCCACCGACCTCGAGGGTGAGCCGTTGTGGGTGGACACCGGTTCAGAACAACTCATCGTTCCCCTGGCCACGGCCAATGCGGTGCGCCGCTGCCGCCCTGTCGGGGACGCCTTGGCGCGCACGGTGCGCACCAGCCAGGGGCCGTACAAGGTGTATGTCTGGTCCTGGCAGGGGCCGGACACCATCGTCGCCCGGTTTTTCTTCCCCAAGGGCGGTGCCGTGGTCGAAGACCCGGGTACGGGTTCGGCGTGCGCCAACCTCGGCGGTTGGCTGTCGGTCAACGGCTACCGTGGGCGTCGCCTGGCCATCGAGCAGGGCGAGTGCACCGGTCGGCCCTGCCGCCTGGGACTGACGGTCGATGAAGACGGTACGATCCGCGTGAGCGGACGGGTGCTGACGCTCGGGCAGGGCGTCATCGACTTGTAATCGAGCGAAGGGCAAGGCATGAGCGGGCCGTTTTTGCGTGATCTGGGTGGGGATGCGTTTCTCGCGCAAGCGAACAAGCGCATTACCCTCATGGGCATGTCGGGCGTGGGCAAGACCACCCTCGGCAAGGCGCTGCCATCGGCGCGATGGTTTCATTACTCCACCGATTATCGTATCGGCACCCGCTACCTCGATGAGGCCATCATCGATGAGGTCAAGCGCGAGGCCATGCGCGTACCGGTCCTGGCGGAGCTGCTGCGGACCGATTCGATCTACATCGGCCACAACATCACCGTGGACAATCTCAAGCCGCTGTCGACGTTTCTCGGCATGCTGGGCGACCCGGCCAAGGGCGGATTGAGCGTTGAGGAGTTCAAGCGCCGCCTGGCCTTGCACCACCAGGCCGAAGTCAACGCCACCCGTGATGTCCACGACTTCATCGCCAAGGCCCGCGACATTTACGGCTATGCCCATTTCCTCAATGACGCCTCCGGCAGCTTGTGCGAGCTGGATGACGAGCGGACTTACCAGCAACTGGCCGAGGATACGGTGCTCGTCTACCTCAAGGCGCCCGAGGCCATGCGCGAGGCTTTGATCGCACGGGCCGTCAGCCACCCCAAACCCTTGTACTATCGCCCTGAGTTTCTTGATGAGAGCCTTGATCGGTATCTGGGAGAGAAGAGGCTGGATCGGGTGGATGCGGTCGATCCGGCCGATTTCGTCCGCTGGGTGTTCGTCCGCCTGGTGGCCCACCGCCTGCCGCGCTACCAACGCATCGCCGATCTTTACGGGGTGACCGTGGATGCCGGCCGATTGTCCGATATCAAAAACGAGGATGATGTTCTGCATCTTGTGGCCGAGGCCCTGGATGCCCGTCGCCCCCGCCTGAGCGAGGCTTAAGCCCCATGCCCCTGGTTGCGCATACGCCACTGCCGAGTTTCCAGCGTCTGGCCGAGGAGGGCGAGGATATCCTCGATCTCGAACGGGCCAGCCATCAGGATATCCGCGAGTTGCACGTGGGGCTGTTGAACATGATGCCCGATGCCGCGGTCGCCCCGACGGAGCGGCAGTTCATGCGCCTTGTGGGGTCGTGCAACCGCATCGTGCAGTTTTATATCCACCCGTTCACTTTCGATGGCATCGAGCGCGGCCCGCAGGCGCAGGAGTACATCGACAAGTATTACGAACGCTTTGACGATATCCAGCGCGAGGGCCTGGATGCGTTGATCATCACCGGTGCGAATCCGGCCAAGCCGGAGCTGACCTCGGAGCCGTTCTGGAAGCCGCTGACGGAGGTGTTGGCTTGGGCGGCGGAGAATGTGACCTCGACCTTGTGTGCCTGTCTGGCGACGCATGCGACGGTGCGCCATTTTTATGGGATCCAACGTATTCCCCAACCGCAGAAGCGCTGGGGTGTGTATTCGCATCAGGTGGTGGAGGCGGATCATCCGCTGGTGCGCAATATCAATACGCGTTTCGATGTGCCGCATTCGCGTTGGAACGCGATCACCCGCGAGCAGTTGGAGGCCGCCGGCGCCCATGTGCTGGTGGAGAGTGAGGTCGCTGGTGTGCATCTGGCGGTCAGTGGGGATGGCTTCCGCTTTGTGTATTTCCAGGGTCACCCGGAGTACGACCGCAATAGCCTGCTGAAGGAGTATAAGCGGGAGGTGATGCGGTATCTGGCTGGCGAGCTGGATGTGTACCCGCCGTATCCGGAGCACTATCTGCATGGTGCGGCGCTGGAGGCGTTGGAGACGTACAAGCAGCGCGCGATGGCGGAGCGGGATCCGCGGGTGATCAGCGAGTTTCCCGAGGCCGTCGCCTTCCGCCATGTGGACAACACCTGGGGCGATTCGGGTAAAAGCGTGGTGGGTAACTGGTTGGGGCTGGTGTACCAGCTGACGAGCCAGGACCGGCACAAGCCGTTCATGGATGAGGTCGATTTGAAAGACCCGCTGGGGTGGCTGGCGCGACGCTGAGCTGGTAACGGTCTGGGTAGGTGCTGGGAACGCCCTCGTGCTGGCGA
>CBFGWV010000186.1:0-9705 GCA_965652545.1 uncultured Candidatus Competibacteraceae bacterium
CGCAGCCGGTGGTGCCGTGCAGCACGGCGGCGTATACTGCCGCCCGCGGCGGGAGCGTCCACTCCCGTCCGGGGTCTGGCGAGGTCGATCACATACCGTCCTGGTATCGTCGACCCCGCCAAAACGTCCGTACCTTCCTTTGCGTTCCTATCGGTTGTCCGGCTGCTGCCGGGCGGTGGCTGTGCGCGCACGTTGTCCGATGTTGCGAAACAATCGGCCGCTTGCGTTGCCATACCACTGTTACTCACTTGCCGGCGGATCGACGCGGGTTTTTACGGACGAGTGCGCCGTGTGGCGTCGAAGACTAGGAAGAGAAACGCGAATGATGCGGTTTGCTGCCCTGGGTATGGTTGTGCTGGTTGCCGCGCTGAACGTCGGCGGTTGGGTATTGTGGAACCTGCCGACCGAAGAGATGCCGTGGTACGGCTCGCTCAACGGTGTGTCGTTCAGCCCGTACCGCGAGGGTCAGGATCCTGAAGCGGGCATTCATCCCAACCGCGAGCAGATCAACCGCGACTTGGCCCTGTTGGCCGATAAGGTGCGCTCGGTGCGCATTTACTCGGCGCTCGATGGTCTCGATCAGGTGCCATTGCTCGCGGCCACCTACGGTTTGAACGTCACCGGCGGCGTCTGGCTGGACAAACGGGTCGAACGCAACCGCGAGGATCTCCAAGCCGCCATCGATATGGCCGAGGCCAATCCCAACGTGCGGCGGATGATCGTCGGCAACGAGGTGGTTCTGCGCGCCGACATGTCAGTAGAGGAACTCATCGGCTACCTGCGCCAGGCGCGACAGTCGCTGGACATTCCGGTGTCCACGGCAGAGCCTTGGCATGTCTGGTTGAAGCACCCCGAACTGGTGGAGGAGGTGGACTTCATTGCGGTTCAGCTGTTGCCGTATTGGGAGAAGGTCCTCATCGACGAGGCGCTTGATTACGTGCTCATGCGCTACCGCGAATTGCAGGACGCCTTTCCAGGCAAGCCCATTCTGATTTCCGAGGTGGGTTGGCCCACCAACGGCAGCCGCTACGGCGGTGCTGAGCCCGGTCTGACCAACCAGACGACCTTCATCCGCCAGTTTCTTTATGCTGCCGCGGCGCGCGACATCGACTATTTCGTGATGGAGGCCTTCGACCAACCCTGGAAGCGACGCACCGAGGGCAGTGCGGGCCCCTACTGGGGGCTTTTCGATGTAGACCGCAATCAGAAGTTTTCTTTCACCAAGGCCCAGATCATCGAGCACAGCTTATGGAAGCTGCAGGCGGGCCTGTCGCTGTTGCTGGCGTTCCCCATCATGGCCTGGTTCGCCGTCAAGCATCCGGAGTTCCGACTGCGTGGGCATCTGTTCTATGGCGTGCTGATCCAAGTGGCGATTACGTTGATCGTGGCCACTGCCTTCGTGCCGACCAGTATTTACCTGTCGGTCGGCGGTATGAGCATGATGACGGCGATGATCCTCGCGCAGATGGCATTGCTCGCGGTGGTGCTGATCAACGGCTTCGAATTCACCGAGGTGTTGTGGAAGGCCAAGTGGAAGCGCAATTTCCGCCCGCTCGATATCCGTCGCGACCGAAGCTTTCCCAAGGTGTCGCTGCACCTGGCCTGCTACAACGAACCGCCGGAGCTGGTGATCGAGACCCTCAACAGCCTGGCACGGTTGGATTACCCGGACTTCGAGGTCCTGGTCATCGACAACAACACCAAGGACCCAGCCGTGTGGCAGCCGCTGGAGGCCCACTGCGCCAAGCTGGGCGAACGGTTCCGCTTCTTCCATCTGGACAACTGGCCCGGCTACAAGGCCGGTGCCCTGAACTACGGCTTGTCGCAGACCGCCCCGGATGCGCAGATCGTCGGCGTGGTGGATGCCGACTACGTCGTCGAGCCGGACTGGCTGATTCGCCTGACACCGTATTTCGACGACCCGAAGGTGGGTTTCGTTCAGGCGCCGCAGGACCATCGCGGCTGGGCGAACGATATGTTCAAGGCAATGTGCAACTGGGAATACGCCGGGTTCTTCAATATCGGCATGATTCATCGCAACGAGCGCGATGCCATCATCCAGCACGGCACCATGACACTGATCCGCCGCGAGGCCCTGGAGCGGGCCGGGAACTGGGGCGAGTGGTGCATCTGCGAGGACACCGAACTGGGTCTGCGCATGATGATGAAAGGTTATCAGTCGGTATACGTGAACCACGTGTTCGGTCGCGGGGTCACCCCCGACAGCTTCGCCGCCTACAAGACCCAGCGCTTCCGTTGGGCCTTCGGTGCAGTGCAGATCCTACGCCGCTACTGGACGGCGATGCTGCCGTTCACACGCAGTCCGTTGACCTCGGCGCAGAAGTTCCACTTCGTGACCGGATGGCTGCCCTGGTTTGCCGACGGCTTGCACTTGGTCTTTACCATGGGGGCGTTGGTGTGGAGCATCGGGTTGATTCTCCTGCCGCGGTATTTCGAGTTCCCGATGCCGGTGTTCCTGCTCTCCGTATTGGTGATGTTCGCACTCAAGGTGACGCACAGTTTCGTGCTCTACCATGCCCGCGTGCCGTGCAATCTCACCCAGCGGGTGGGGGCGGCCGTTGCCAGTATCTCGCTCACCCATGTCATCGGCCGCGCCATGCTCGCCGGTCTCGTCAGCCGCGGAGGGCGGCCGTTCCTGCGCACACCCAAGGCCGAGAACCAGCCGGCGCTGATCCAAGCTCTGGCGATGGCCCGGGAAGAGGGGATGATCATGCTGGCGTTGTGGATGGCGGCGGTGGCGGTCGGGCTCTCCTACGGAACCGACCTGCGCGAGGCGGCCTATTGGGTGGGGCTGTTGCTGGTGCAGTCGCTGCCCTACGCCGCGGCGGTGGCCATGGCTCTGGTTGCGGCAATGCCCGCAACCCGCCGCGGCGGCGGGCAGCGGCTGGCCGAGGCGTAATCAGACGACCAGCCGGTACCTGCGCAGGTACTCGTAATCCGCCGCGCAGGCATCGGCCAGCGCCGCCAGGTCCGGGCTGAGCCGGCCCTGGCGAGGCTGGTAGGGTGCGAACCCGGTGGAGGCGTTCACGGCGGCGTACCAGTGGGGCGCCCAGACGCCGTCGGATGCCCTGGAGCCCGCCGGCCAACGCAACATGGCCTCGGTGAACCCAATGCCCAGGTGTGCGCACCAGGCGCGCAGGTAAGCGTCCGGTGCGGCTAGGAAATCCGCCGCATCGATGACCACCGGCGCCGCGCCGCTATCTTCGGCCACCTTGTCGAACAACCACCGCTGCTGGGGCACGCCGATTTCGTCGGTCGACAGTGGCGTGCGGGTGCGCGTGTAGGACAACAGCACCTCGCGCGGGTCGCGAATCAGAAACGCATGGCTGAGCCCGTTCAATGCCGCTGGGTCCATATCCGCCAGCCAGTGATGCGCCATGTGCTTCTGGTACCAGATGGATCGTCCGCCGGGGATGGGTCCGGTCAGTTCGTCCAGCACACGGCGCCAGTCGTCGGACTGCGCCGCCAGGACATCGTCGCGCCCGGGGTGGTCCAGCCCGGTACGGCGCAGGTAGCAGGCGTAAAGGGGCTCGTCCACCACCGTGCAGTCGGGCCGGTTCTCCCAGGCCCGCATCATGGCCGTGGATATGTTGCGGGGGCCGGACCAGCAGGCCAGGCGCAACTCGCTCACACGGCCGCCTCGCGGCGGGAGAACAGCAATGCCACTCCGGCCGCCCCGATCAGTCCGCCACTGACGCGGTTGAACAACCGTCGTCCGCGGGCAGAGCGCATGGCCTGCCCCAATTGACGTCCGGCGACGGCATAGATGGCCAGGGCAATCAGCTCCAGCACCAGGAACGTCGCGCCCATCAGGGTGAACGCGGTCAGGGCCGTTTCACCGGGGGCGATGAATTGGGGAAAGAACGCCGTGAAGATGAGGATGGCCTTGGGGTTGCCCGCGGCCACCAGACCTTCCTGGCGCATCAATGCCCGCAGAGGGGCGCTGGCGCCCAGCGTCTGTGGCCCCTGGTCGGTGTCCACCGGGGCACGCCAGAGTTTGATGCCGAGGTAGATCAGATAGCCGGCACCCACCCATTTGATGACCTGGAATGCCAGTTCCGAGGTGGCCAGGACCATGCCCAACCCCACGGCGGTCAGCGCGATCATGGCGGCGAAGGCGACCAAGCGCCCGCTACCGGCGATCACCGCACGGCCAAGGCCGAAGCGCGCGCTGTTGCTCATGGCCAGCAGGTTGTTGGGGCCGGGCGCCAAATTGAGGGCGAACGCGGCGGGGACGAAAAGCAGCCAGGTTTCCAGAGTCATGACCGAACGCTCGAATCGCATGGGTACGTATGGGAAATCTACCGTGACTGCAGGCGTTCGGGCCAGCGGATCAATCCGTTGTGAATGGCGGCAAAGGTTCAATCGCCGGTCTGCGGGGGTTCGTCTCGCTCGACCTTGGTCAGCTCCAGCATCAGACGGCCGTGTCGGCCATCCTCGGCGACGTCGCGCTCCTCGCGCACCAGCTTCACCAGACCGATACCATCGACGTACCACTCGTCGGTGATGACCTGGATGGCCGGGGCGTCCGGCCCCTGCGCCCAGTCCACGATCGCATCGGCACGCAGTCGCGCGCTGCCATCGAAGCGTCCGGCGGGGACATCGACCACCGTGTCGGTGTCGACCACGGTCGTGGTGAGTTCAAAGCCGCCATCCGAGCCCGGCAACGCCCGCTCGGGCAGCAGTACGAGACCGGTGGCGCGCTGCCATTGGTCGCCTTCGCGCAGCGGCAGCCGCAGGACCGCGTGGGGCACCGGATCCCAGCGCGGTTCGCGCTCGCCGGGCCGTCTGCGACCGGCGCGAATCACCGAATCGGTGCTGGCCAGAAAGAGATAGTCGGTTGCACTGTCACCGCGACGGACGGCGAAGCGCTCGCCAGCGTGGATCTCGGTAGAGCGGCCGGCAATCGTCAACTCGGTGACCTGCGGCGGCTGATCGTCGATTTGCTGAGTTAGCCGGTAGGTCCAGCGCATGCCGGGCTCGACCGGGAACCACTCTGGATTTCCCCGCAGCGTGGCACAGGCGGCGGTCAATGAGAGAAAGATGGCGAGCAGGGCGCCTCGTAGCATGCCGTGTCCATGGTGAGTGAAGTGCGCGACAAACCAGAGAATCCCGTAGCTTAACCGACATCCGGCTGGCCGTGTTCGCTCCGCGGCACCCATATCCAGCCCTCCCGGCGCGCTTGAAGCGGGGACACGCCCGCGTCGGCAGGACTGTAGCAACGACCCTGGAGAAACGCCTGTGCCGCCACCAGGCAGGCGATCGCGTCCAGGCAGTCAGCGTTCCGCAGGACGATATCGTCTTCACAGCCCCAGAGCAGGCGCGGGGACAGCCCTTGCAGAATCGCTTCCCTGCATTCGCGTTGATCCGGGAGTTTATAGCTGCGATCAGGCAGTCCCAGTGCGCGCAAGGTCGCGGCCGGGTACACCTCGATGGCTTGCAGGCCGGCTATCGTTCCAGGTGACCAGGCCAGAGTGACCGGTCGACGGCACAATGCAGCGGCGCGTTGCAGCAGATCGAGCGCGGCCCACGCCGTGCGGGCGATGCGGTCGGCCCCGACATCCAGCGGGCGTTTGCCGGTGGCGGTGTCGATGAACCGGTCGGTAGCGCGCCGGAACAAGTCGTTCGGTTTACCGCTGAGGACGCGACCGGCCTGATGCGCCGCCAGTGCGTTGCCCAGCGCCGCAGGCCAGCCCAAAGGCGCATCGAGGGCGAGCAGGGCGATGCCCGCGTCGCCGACCTGCTCGGCGATCCAGGTCGCCGGATCGCAGCTCGCGCCGCTGCATACCGCATCGATATGCAGGCGTTCGGCGCGAATACGGGCACTGGCAAACCCCATGCGGGCCGGTTCGGTCGCGCAGTCGATGCCGATCAGTACCGGTTCGCTCATTGCTTCAGCCCGCCGCGTAGGCAAGCGAGAACGCGCCGGGTCCGACATTCAGGCCTGCCGTGGTGCTCATGACGGCCAATGAGGTATGGACACCGTGCCGGGTGCACAGGGCACAGAACGCGTCATAACGGGCATCGCTTTCCATTTCATGCAGAGGGCCGGCATAGCTCATGGCCACGTACCCGGTGGCCAGCCCGGTCTCGACTGCCTGGCGGGCGCGCTCGAACAAGCGCTCCAGCGCCCGATCGAACCCGCGCTCCTTGGCCACCGGGGTGGTTTCGCCCCGGTGGGCCTGAATGACCGGCTTGATGTCCAGCCATGAACCGATGTGATAGGACAGGCCGCCCACCGTGCGTTCGCCACGCCGGCTGGCGCGGTGCTTGAGATAGAAAAGGTCGCGCGGCACGAGGTAGGCGTATACACGCTGGCTCAGATCGTCCACCCGATGACGCAGTTGGCTGAAAGGCATGTCCGGGTCGCTTTCCAATAGACGTACCGCATCTTCCAGCAAGACCGCCTGCCCGGTAAACAAGGTCTGGGTATCCATGACCTTGAGCGAGAATCCGCCGCTGACGCCGGCGGCCTTTCGCCGCTCTCGGTAGCCGTTGAGAATGGCGAACGCGGCCTCCGTGGCGTTGTTGAAGATTTGGCTGCGGTTCTTGGAAATCGTCAGCACCAGGACACGGTCGTATTTCAGCACCAGTTCGTCGAGGAACAACTCGCGAATCTGCTCCACCGAGAACGGCTGCGTTTCGGCATCGAGCGTCTTTTCGTTCAAGTACTTCTGATAAAACGCCTGGGTTGCCTCCGGGTCGCGCACGTCCATGAACGATTCGCTGCCGAAGCGCAGGCTGATCGGCAGTATGCGAATCGCACGGGCGGCGATGAACGATGGGGTGACGTCGCACGCCGAGTCGATGACGATGCCGGTCTTCAATGTCCGCTCCTCCCGCACAGCGATCCGGGGCGCGCTCGTCGAATTCGAGTCGTTGCGACCGGGGCAGTTGCCTGCCGTGTGTGCTTTTTGGTGGGTGGAACACTAGACGCTATGCCCGCATGGCCGGACCCCACCTGCGAGGGGGGAGGCGAATTACTCGGTCAGGGTGGTGGATAGCGTGATAAAGCTCTCCAACCGGCGCGGGTCGATGTACCCATCGGCCACGGCCTGGCGCAGGGTACAGTCCGGTTCATGGCGGTGGCTGCAATCGGAGAAGCGGCAGCGTCCGAGAAACGGTTGCAGCTCAATGAAGCCGCGTGCAACGGCCTGTTTGTCTGCGACGATTGGCGTGAAGCCGCGCACGCCGGGTGAGTCGATCAGGTCACCGCCATCGGGCAGCGGGTACAAGGTGCTGGTCGTGGTGGTATGCGTGCCGAAGCCGGTGGCTTCGGACAGGGCCTGCGTTCGGATGTCGCGCTCCGGCAGCAGCGCATTGACCAGCGACGATTTCCCCACCCCGGACTGGCCCACGAAGATGCTCGTGTGGTCGGTCAGCGCCTCGCGCAGTGCAATCAAGCCCTCGCGCGAGCGGGAACTGGTGGGGATCACCGCATAGCCGAGGCCGCGGTAGAGCGACGCCAGGTCGCTTGCCGCATCGCCCGCTTTGAGCAGATCGGCCTTGTTGACGACCAGGAGCGCTTTGACGCCGATCTGGGCGATGGCAACCAGGTAACGGTCGATGAGCGCGCCGTGGGGTTCCGGCCGGGGGGCGACGACCACGGCGATCTGGTCGAGGTTCGCCGCCACGGGTTTGGGTTTGCCGCTGAAATCGGGCCGGGTGAGCACGGAGCGGCGGGGCAGCCGTGCGGTGACCACGCCGCTGTCGCCGCCCGAGCGCTGCCAGACGATATGATCGCCGCAGGCCAGCCCATCGAGGTTTTGGCGGACCGAGCAGCGGATCAGCCCGCCTGCATCGTCTTCGACGACCGCTTGCGCACCGAAGTTGGCGATGATCCTGCCGCGGCTTTCCGGTCCCAGTCCACTGTCGTCCACCTCGTCACCGGCTCTGGCCGCCGATCGTGCGCGGCGGTCGGCCTGCAAAGCCTTGATTCGCATCAATTGCTGACGGCTGAGTCGGCGTTGGCTCATTCTCTGTACGGTGTCATGGTGGCAGCATGCGGTGGCGAATTTCCTGCCCGAGGGTAGCGGCTGCCATAATCAGGCGGCAACTGCTTTACCGCCTTCCAACAAAAAAGGATGCCTTTGCATGTCGCCGGACAATCTCATCTGGATCGATCTTGAAATGACCGGTCTGGACACCCAGACCGATGCCATCATCGAGATCGCCACGGTGATCACCAACAACCAACTGGAGATTCTAGCCGAGGGGCCCATGCTGGCCATCCATCAGCCGCAGGCGGTTCTCGATGGCATGGATGACTGGAACCGCAATCAGCACGGTCGTTCCGGGCTGATCGAACGGGTAAAGGCGAGCACCATCAACGAGGCGGAAGCCGAGCGTCGGACGCTGGCGTTTCTGGCCGAGTGGGTGCCCGTCGGAGGGTCACCCATGTGCGGCAACAGCATTTGCCAGGACCGGCGGTTCCTCGCCCGCTGCATGCCGCAGCTGGAGCGCTATTTCCATTACCGGAACCTGGATGTGAGCGCAGTGAAGGAACTGGCCAAGCGGTGGTATCCGTCGGTCGCACGGGGTGTGCGGAAGAATTCGTCGCATCTGGCGTTGGACGATATCCGCGACAGTATCGACGAGTTGAGGTATTACCGCGAACACCTGTTCGTGGCGCCGCCGGCCTAAGATCAGCGTTCAACCGGTGTGCTGCGGTCGTTACCCCAGTCGGACCATGCGCCGGGGTAGCCTTTGACGCGCGGATAGCCGAGGGTACGCAGCAGCCAGTAGGTGTGGGCGCTGCGATGATGCGTCTGGCAATAGACGATGATTTCTTTGTCCGGGGTCGCGCCGCGGGCGGCCAGCATGTCGCGGATCTGGTTTTCGGGCTTGTATCGCAGTGCCCGTGTCCGGTCCATGGTGTCCAGCCAGTTGAGATTGACAGCCCCCGGTATGTGTCCGCCGCGCGCCGCTCGGACGTCGCGGCCGGCAAATTCGTCTGCGGTGCGGGTGTCGAGCAAGGCGAGGTCTGCTGCACCCAGGCGCGAGAGGATGTAGGGCTTGTCGGCGCAGACGTTCGGGTCGCCAGGGTAGGCGACCGGTGTGGCCGGGATTGGCGAGGCGTCGCCGGGTTCCAGTTCGAAGCCGTCGGCCAGCCACGCCTGCATGCCGCCGTTGAGCAGGGCCAGCGGGGTATGGCCCATGGCGCTGAGGGTGAACAGCAGACGCGATGCTTTGCCGTTGCCCTCGTCATCGTAGGCGACGACAGGTACGCCCGGGGCGATGCCCAAGGCGGCCAAACGTGTGGTCAGTTGGTGCAGTTCTGGTACCAGGCCCATGACTGGCGGTTCGCTGTGGACGATGTCGGCGTAGTCCAGTTGCACGGCACCGGGGATGTGGCCGGTGCGGAAATCGGCGGCCGAACGCATGTCGACGATCAGGGGTGGGGTGTCGGTCGTCAGGCCCGCCAAGGTGGCCGGTTCCAGCAGCAAGGGCAGGTCATCCATCGCCATCTCCATCAGCGGTACGCCGGGCAAGCCTGCCACAGGCGGGTGTCGGTTGCCTACTTGGAGGCCTCTTCACCGAAAGGGGCGGCACCCGACCTCTGCTTTCGGCTCCATCCCCGCCTCCGGCGTCGGGTAAGGCCCGGGCAGACCGTCGGCCGCAGGGATGCGGCCGTCGAGCGTACACGGACGTATTTACAGCGCGTCGGAACACGACCTACCGGCT
>CBFGWV010000187.1:0-9703 GCA_965652545.1 uncultured Candidatus Competibacteraceae bacterium
CCCTGGGATCGCCGAGTTGTACTCGGCAGCCGAGCGCAGCTCGGCCATTGCGCAGGTGCCATCGCGGGGAGGGGAAAGCGAACTGAGTTTCTTGGCTTCGTTCCGGGCCGGCCGTTGGCCGGCTGCCGAGTACAACTCGGCGATCCCAGGGGGGTCTCGCTGCGGACGCTCACGCCCGGCGACCTCATTACCCGTCTTCCGCGAACTGGAACCAGTGCCAGGGTTCGTAGACGACGCCATAGGGGTTATCGCGCGGGAACGACAGACGGAAGCCGTAGTCGTCGCCGTGGCGGCACAGCCAGGCGAAGGCGTCGGTGGCTTCGAAGTCTTCCTCCAGCGCACGGCTGCCGGCGGTGGTGATGTCAAGCGCGCGGCCGGTGTGGTGCTCGCTGTAACCGGGGGCGGCGATGCGGGTGAGGATGGACGCGCAGGACTCGCCCGCGTCGAGCTTGCGTCGGATGAGCCCGGCCTGATAGTCCGGATCGCGGTAGGCGGAGACGACCTGCAAGGTGACGCCCTCGGCGGCGGCGGCCTGGCACATGAACTGCCAGCGGCGCAGGGTGGCGGCGGTCATGCGGATGGGCCGGTCGAACACATCCACCCCGGCGTCGACCAAGGGGGCGGTCAACCGTTGCAGCGGCAGCCGGCAGCGTTGGGCATAATCGGTCGGCACGCCGAGTTCCGCGTGCAGCCGCTTAAGTGTCTTGTCGTCCTCTGGCACCATGCCGGTCATTCTAATCACCTGGTGTTCCGTTAGGTCTGCCGTCGATCAAATCGTGCCTCGGACGACTTGAAAGCGGGCGAGACCTCGAGGCCAGTATTGCGCTCACCGATCGTCTTGCCGAAAGCCGAACACTGAAAACCGAAAACCTTAACTGGAGAGTCATCGATGTCGTTGCTGGCCGCACCGCCGCAAGGCTGGTTCAAAGCCGTAGGCCCGTTTCGTGTGATCCTGGCCGCCGTGGTCGTGGTGATCGCGGCCATGGCGCCGCTAGCCACCGGGACGATCCATGGCTGGGGCATCATCCCGAGCCAGGCGGCACCGGGGGCGGCGGTGTTTATCGCCTGGGCCCTGCCGTTCGACATCCTGATGGCCAAGCTGTTCTATGGCGAGCAGGGCGAGGCCGGAAAGGTACGCATCAAGGCGGTGCGCAACTGGGACCTCGGTCTGCTCGCGCTGCTGCTGGTGTCCTGGGGCCCGTTCTTTATCCGCCTGCTGATCGACTCTCAGCGCTGACCGTGCCGGGTCACCGGGCCATCGCGGGTGATCTGAATGTTCGTCAGCGTGCGCTCGGCGTGACGCATGCGCAGGCTGAGCAGGTCCTGGGTCATCCGTAGCAGAACCGGCTGGCTGCTGGGCTCGCGGCTGATGTCGGTGAGCTCGCCCGGGTCGCGCTGCAGGTCGAACAACAACGGCGGCAAGCCGTTGAAGTGAACCAGCTTGTGCTCGGCGGTGCGCAGCACGTTGAGCGTGCAGGCCTCCGGCGCCAGCCCCAGCGCCTGCTCCACGTGCGGGTTGGACGGCTCGCGAAAGTCGAACTCCCAGTGCACCGCCTCGCGCCAACGGCCGGGGCTTTCGCCGCGCAGCCAGGGCAACAGCGAGCGCCCGTCGCAGGCCGGCGGCACGGCCTGTCCCAGCCAGTCGAGGATGGTGGGCATCAGGTCCACGCTTTCGGTGAACGCCCTCACCTCGCGCCCGCGCTGCGCCTGCGGCCGTGGATCGCGGACGATCAGTGGGATGTGATAACTGGCATCGAAGTACCCACCCTTGCCCCACAACCAGTGGTCACCGAGTTGCTCGCCGTGATCGACGGTGAACACGATCAAGGTGTTGTCGTAGGCCCCCGAGGCCTTGAGCGCATCGATCAGCCGGCCGATCTGATCGTCGACCTCGCGGATCAAGCCGTAATACGTGGCGCGCAACTGGCGGTGCTCGAAAGCTGGCAGGTCGCGCACGTTCATCGGGTGCCCGCACAGGTAGCCGGGCGTGGCCACCTGCTCCAGCCATTGCGCGAGGTAGGGGTGCTGACCAGCCTCGGTGTGGACGGACTCGCGGCGCAGCGGCGGGTCGACCGCGTCCGGGTTCACGCAGCGGTTATACGGCTCGGGCGCGTAGAGCGGCGGGTGCGGGCGCAGGAAAACGGCGTGCACGAACCAGGGCCGGGTGGCGCGGGCGATGACATCCAGCACGCGATCGGCGGTGTAGGCGGTGTCGCTGTGCTCGGCGCGGTAACGCGTGGGCGGCGCCGAGTGCCCAACACCTTCGGGTGCCGGCTCGGCCGGCTGGAACACCGCCAGCGGGTCGGCGGGCACCTCGTAGCCGCGACGGGCCAGGTCTTGCATCCACGGGCGGCAGAACTCGTCGTCGTAGCGCATCTCGACACGAAAGCCGGGCATCACACCACCGTAGTCGGTCAGCGCCGGGTCAGCCGGGTCCAGCCCACGCGGGTCGGGCGTGGTGTCGGTGTAGCCGACGAGTACAGGGTCGTAGCCGGCGCGGCGCGCTTCCAGGGGCAGCGTCGTGTGGCGTGCATCCAGCGGCGTGCCGTTGCGCACCGCACGGTGGTTCATAGCGTACAACCCGGTAAGCAGGCTGGTGCGCGCCGGCCCGCACGGGGCGACGGTAGTGTAGTGATTGCGGAACAACACCCCGTCCGCCGCCAGGCGGTCGAGGTTAGGGGTCAGCGCGTGCCTGTGCCCCAGCGCCGATAGGCACTCAGCACGCCATTGGTCCGCGCTGATCAGCAGGACATTCGGTACGGGCATGTCAGCCCGTCCTGACTGCCGGCCGCCGGACATGCCACACCCGCAGGGTCTCGGCCAGGCGGGCGATGCCCTCGTCCGCCTTCTCCGGGGTGGCGTGGCTGAAGTTCAAGCGCATCCAGCTGGCGCCGTGCTGCGGGTTGGCGAAGAACGGCGAGCCGGGCATGAACGCCACGTTGCGCTCCAGCGTGGCGCGCAGCAAGGCCTGGTCGTCGACCGCCTCGTTGAGTTTGATCCAGAAGAACAACCCGCCGCGCGGCAGGCTCCAGGTCGCAAGATCCGCCATGTGCCGTTCGAGTGAGTCGGCCATGGCGTCGCGGCGAGCACGGTAGACCTCGGCCAAACGATCCAGGTGGGTGAAGAAGTCGGGCGAATTCAGGAAACGCGCGCACCACCACTGGCCGATACGGTTGCTGTGCAAATCAGTGCACTGCTTCAGGCGCACCAAGTGCGGGTAGAGCATGGGTGAGGCGATCAGGTAACCGATGCGCCAACCAGGTATGCCGGTCTTGGAGAAACTGCCCATGAACACCCAGGGGGCGTCCTCGGACAGGTCGGCACAGATCGGCCGACGCTCGATAGACTCGAAGGCCAGCTCACGGTACGGGTCGTCCTCGAGCAAGGGCACGCCGGTGGCGGTCAGGGCAGCGGCGACGGCGCTGCGCACTGCCGGGCTGTAGCAGGCACCCGATGGATTCTGGAAGGTCGGATTGAGATAGGCCAGGGCCGGTTTGTCGTTATGCAGCACCTGGGCGAAGGCCGCCGGGTCCACCCCCTCTGGGCCGACCGGCAGGTCGATGAAGCGGGCGCCGAAGAGCTTGAACACCTGGATGGCGGCCAGGTACCCGGGCGCTTCCATGGCCAGTGGGGTACCGGGGTCGATGAACAGCTTGGCCATCAGGTCGATGCCCTGCTGCGAACCGGTGACCACCAGGACCTGGTCCGCCGTGCAGCGGATACCCATCACCCGGGCATGGGCGGCGATGGCCTCACGCAGGTCGCGCTCCCCCTCGGAAGGGCCGTACTGTTTGAGGTGCTCCGGTACGTCGTCCAGATCGAACGCCGGCATGGCATCGGCCGCCGGCAAGCCGCCGGCGAAGGAGATGACCTCGGGACGCTGGGTCCAGGAGAGGAGTTCGCGGACCAGCGAGCCGGTCAGGCGGTCGATACGCTCGGAAAACATGGGCTTACCAGACGATGACGATAAAGGGCACCGTCACGCTAGCGCGACCGTGACGGCGCCACAATACGCACACCACTGGAAAAACGGGGTCAATGATTGCCCAGCGCGCGACGCTTACAACGGCTGCGTGTTGGCGACATCCTGCCGTGGCATCTGTAGGAACCAGCCGCGCTCGAGCAAGGCGGTCAACACCTGGCGGGTATCGGCCTGGGCCAGCTTGCGGGCCGGGTGCAGGGTCAGCTCCATGACCAACTGTGGGGCGCCGAACGGCTTCATCAAGCCCTCCGGCACCACATCGAAGCGGTCCTTGCCAACGAGGTACAGATAGGTGTCCGCCTTACGCGGGCTACGGTAGATGGCGCAGTACATCGTGTGTTTGACGCATCAGCCTTGGGGGGGGAGGACGAGGGTATCACCAAACCCCAGGGACAGTGCCTACCCCGGCAATCGCCCTGAGGGCAGGGCTCCTACAATGCCGTGTTTCGGGCAAGGCACCGCATCAAACGGCACAGGCGCCCGGACGGCACGGGAATCTGCGCGGTTCGGGTAAAGCACCAGACTCGAATCACACGTACCCAGAACAGCCACCGCGGTGAGCCTGGTGAGTGCCGGGGGCTTCACGCCGACCGTCGGCAGCAGGGATGCTGCCGTCGAGCTCACACGGACGTGTTCACAGCGCGTCGGCGGGGAGCCCCCGGCACTCACCAGGCGGGTTTCCGGCACCGACCACTGATCGTCGGCCGCATGGATGCTGCTGCCGAGCTCATACGGACGGGTTCACAGTGCGTTGGCGGGGAGCCTCCGGTACTCAGCAGGCGGGTTTCCGGAGCCGTCCCCGACCACCAGCACCACGGACGCCGACGCACCAAAAACGAGCATTGTTTCGATGCGCGCACTATTGTTGTGCATTCCGGGGCGAGGCAAGACCAAGCTGAATACATAAGCCTCGGAATCTGCACAGCTTCGGGGCGTGGCATGGAACCTGCTTCTTCACGGACGGTTCGGCACCCTGGCGTTCGGGTGCGTCGACTTGTCATGTTTCATATTCCCAATCGTCTGGAGGACTCGCAATGGCCACTGGCGCCGAAATTCTCAAGCTCATCGAAGACAAAGGCATCAAGTTCATCGACTATCGCTTCACCGATACCAAGGGCAAACAGCAGCACGTCACCGTGCCCTCGCATCAGGTCGACGAAGATGTGTTCGAGAACGGCAAAATGTTCGACGGCTCCTCCATCGCCGGCTGGAAGGGCATCAACGAATCCGACATGATCCTCATGCCCGATCCGGACACGGCCATTGTCGACCCCTTCTTCGACGAACCCACGCTGAACATCACCTGCGATGTGGTCGAGCCCAGCACCATGCAGGGTTACGAGCGTGACCCGCGTTCGCTGGCGCGCCGCGCCGAGGCCTACCTCAAATCCACCGGGATCGCCGATACGGCCTACTTCGGCCCGGAGAACGAGTTCTTCGTGTTCGATGACGTACGCTTCGGCTCCGACATCAGCGGCTCCTTCGTCAAGGTGGACTCCGAAGAGGCCAGCTGGAACACCGAGCGCGTCTACGCCGACGGCAACATGGGCCATCGGCCCGGCGTAAAGGGCGGTTACTTCCCCGTCCCGCCAGTCGACTCCCTGCACGATATCCGCGGCGCCATGTGCCTGGGGCTGGAGGAAATGGGCCTGACCGTCGAGGTCCACCACCATGAGGTGGCCACCGCCGGACAGTGCGAGATCGGCGTCGGCTTCGGTACGCTGGTCAAGAAGGCCGACGAGGTCCAGACGCTGAAGTACGTGGTGCAGAACGTCGCCCACAACTACGGCAAGACCGCCACCTTCATGCCCAAGCCTCTGGTCGGCGACAACGGCAACGGCATGCACGTGCACCAGTCCCTGGCCAAAGACGGCAAGAACCTGTTCACCGGTGACGGCTACGGCGGGCTGTCGGACACGGCGCTGTACTACATCGGCGGCATCATCAAGCACGCCCGTGCGCTCAACGCGTTCACCAACCCGGCGACCAACAGCTACAAGCGCCTGGTGCCCGGCTTCGAAGCCCCAGTGATGCTGGCCTACTCGGCACGCAACCGTTCCGCGTCGATCCGCATCCCCTTCATCGCCAACCCCAAGGGCCGGCGCATCGAGGTGCGCTTCCCCGACTCCATGGCCAACCCCTACCTGGCCTTCTCGGCCATGATGATGGCCGGCCTGGATGGCATTTTGAACAAGATCCACCCCGGCGCGGCCATGGACAAGGACTTGTACGACCTGCCGCCGGAAGAGGAAAAGCAGATCCCGCAGGTCTGCTACGCCCTGGACCAGGCGCTGGCCGCACTGGATGCCGACCGCGAGTTCCTCAAGGCCGGCGGTGTGTTCACCGATGATCTGATCGACGCCTACATCGATCTGAAGATGGGCGAAGTCACGCGCTTGCGCATGACCACGCACCCCATCGAGTTCGATATGTATTACAGCTTGTAATCGCAACCCAACGCGATGTGCGACGCCCCCGTTTGTACGGGGGCGTTTGTTTTTTGGCCACCCGATTTCGGTCGTGCACTAAAATGGTGCACAAGGCGCCGAAATGGGGCCCTGTTGCCGGGCGTCGCACCAACGATGCCGGCTTGTACGGCATGGATGCGTATGGTTCGGAAATTGCTTCACACCAATCGGCCACAGACGCCCGAAAACCGGACGCCGACAAGCGTGATGGATTTGCCCCGCATGATGACGGATGACGCCCTCCGCGTACTGGAACTGATGACCACCAGCGTGCTGGTGCTCGATCGCCGTCTGCACGTGCATTACATGAACCCGGCGGCGGAGATGCTGTTCGCCCTGAGTTTCCGCCTTGCCCGCGGCCAAGCCTACGAGGCCCTGGCCGGCGGCGCGGATGCGATGGTCGATGGCATGCGCCGCTGCCTGACCACCGGACACCCGTACACCGAACGCGAACTGCACCTGATGCTGCCGGGTGAGCGGCCCATCACCGTGGATTGCACCGTCTCCCCGATGAGCGAGGACGAGTCCACACCGTTGGAGCTGCTGGTGGAACTGCGCCAGGTGGACAGGTTGTTGAAGATCAGCCGCGAGGAGCAACTGGTCGCCCAGCATCACACCTCGCGCATGCTGGTGCGCAACCTGGCGCACGAGATCAAAAACCCCCTGGGCGGCATACGCGGGGCGGCCCAACTCCTCGAGGGCGAGTTCGAGGACGAGGCGCTCAAGGAATACACACGCATCATCATCGGTGAGGCCGACCGCCTGCGAAACCTGGTCGACCGCATGCTCGGCCCCAACCAGTTGCCGAATTACCGCCTGGTGAACGTGCACGAGATGCTCGAACGGGTGCGCGCTCTGGTGCAGGCCGAGAGCGGCGGTGCGTTGGTCATCGAGCGCGATTACGACCCGAGCATTCCGCCGATCGTGGCCGACGCCGATCAGCTCATCCAGGCGATTCTGAACATCGTGCGCAATGCCGCGCAGGCGCTTGAGCACCAAGGCAGCATCCTGCTGCGCACACGGGTACAGCGCCAGTTCACCATCGGCCAGCGGCGTCACAAATTGGTGGTGCGGCTGGATATCGTCGACAACGGTCCGGGCATTCCGGACAGCCTCAGGGAAGAGATCTTCTACCCCATGATCAGCGGACGGGCCGACGGCACGGGTCTCGGCCTGTCCATCGCCCATACCTTGATCAGCCAGCACGGCGGACTGGTGGAGTGCGCCTCGCGCCCCGGCGAAACCGTCTTCACGCTGTATCTGCCGTTGGAGAACAACGATGGCTAGGAAGGAGCACATCTGGGTGATCGACGACGATCACTCCATTCGCTGGGTCTTGGAAAAAGCCCTGGCCCGCGACCAGATGACCGTGGCCTCGTTCGAAAACGCCAACGGGGTGATGGAGGCCCTGGAGCAGGAACAGCCCGACGCGGTAATCGCCGACATCCGCATGCCGGGCATGGACGGTCTGCAATTGCTCGAACGCATTCGCCGCCACTCGCCCAATCTGCCGGTCATCATCATGACCGCGCATTCAGACCTGGACAGTGCAGTGTCGGCCTACCAGGGCGGCGCCTTCGAGTATCTGCCCAAACCCTTCGACGTCGACGAAGCCGTCGCCCTGGTGCGCCGCGCCTGCGACCTGCACCGGCAGCAAGGTCCGGTGGCCGATGTCGCCAATGGCCCGGCACCTGAAATCATCGGCGAAGCCCCGGCGATGCAGGAGGTGTTCCGCGCCATCGGTCGTCTGAGCCGCTCCAACATCACCGTGTTGATCAACGGCGAGTCGGGCACCGGCAAGGAGCTGGTCGCCCGCGCCCTGCACCGGCACAGCCCGCGCAAAGCCAAGCCGTTCATAGCCTTGAACATGGCGGCGATTCCCAAGGATTTGCTGGAGTCGGAGCTCTTCGGCCACGAGCGCGGTGCGTTCACCGGTGCCCAGGCCGGACGCCAGGGCCGCTTCGAGCAGGCTGACGGCGGTACCTTGTTTCTGGACGAGATCGGCGACATGCCCTCCGAGCTGCAAACCCGCCTGCTACGGGTACTTGCCGAGGGCGAGTTCTATCGCGTGGGTGGTCACGCGCCGATCAAGGTGGATGTGCGGGTGATCGCCGCCACCCATCAGGATCTCGAGGCCAGGGTGCGGGAGGGCTTGTTCCGCGAGGATTTGTTCCACCGACTCAATGTCATCCGCATCCATATTCCAGCGTTGCGCCAGCGCCGCGAGGACATCTCACTGTTGATGCGCCACTTCCTCAAGGTCGCCGCGCGCGAGCTGGATGTCGAAGCCAAGACGCTGAAGCCCGATACCGACGCCTACCTCGCCAAGATGGACTGGCCGGGCAATGTGCGCCAACTGGAGAACCTGTGCCGCTGGCTGACCGTGATGGCCTCCGGCCGCGAGGTGCATCTGGACGACCTGCCGCCCGAGCTGCGCGAGGTCACACCGGGCGCTGGACGTTCGGACGATTGGCGCGACGCCCTGCGCGGCTGGGCGCGCAAGACGCTGGACCACGGCGACAGCGCACTGCTAGACGATGCGCTGCCGGCGTTCGAGCGTACGCTCATCGAGGTGGCTCTCAACCACACCGGCGGGCACCGCCAGGATGCCGCCCGCCTGCTGGGCTGGGGGCGCAACACCTTGACCCGCAAGATCAAGGAACTGGGGATGGAATAGGACGACGGCCTGCGCCATGCTTGCCGTTTCGTACTCTCTTTCATCCGCTGGTCGGGGGGCAGTCATGGGCAAGTGGTTGATGACGTTGCGGCGGCTCGATGGGTCGCCCGGGTGATCCACGTCGTTCTCTACCAACCGGAGATTCCACCCAACACGGGCAATGTCATCCGCTTGTGCGCCAATACGGGTGCCCGACTGCATCTGGTCGAGCCGCTGGGCTTCGCCCTGGACGATGCCAAGCTGCGCCGAGCCGGTCTGGACTACCACGAGTGGGCGCAGGTCACGGTGCATCCGGATCTCGCCACGGCCCTGGCAGCCGTACGGTCCGGCCGTGTGTTCGCCTTCACCACCCGCGGGCAACGCCTGTACACCGAACCGGATTACCGCGACGGCGATGCGCTGCTGTTCGGGCCGGAGACCCGCGGCCTGCCGGCCGCCGTGCTGGATGCCCTGCCGGCGACGCAGCGCCTGCGCATCCCCATGCGGCCGGATGTACGCAGCCTCAACCTGTCCAACGCCGTGGCCGTGGCCGTGTATGAGGCGTGGCGGCAGGTGGGTTTTACGTTTTAAGTTTTA
>CBFGWV010000188.1:0-9644 GCA_965652545.1 uncultured Candidatus Competibacteraceae bacterium
CATCTGGCCGGTGTCACCTTGCTGGATGCCGCCATCACTGACTTTCGCTACAAGCGGCACACGCACGACGATTACTCATTGGCGGTGACCCGTGAGGGGTACCAGAATTTCTTCTGTGCCGGGCGTTACTATCGGGTGCCGCGCGGCGGTGTCATTCAGATCAACCCGGATACCTTGCACGATGGTTTCGCGGAGGATTCCACGGGTTTTCAGTACTCCATCATCTACCTGCCCCGCGACCAGGTGCGTGAGGTCGTGCAAGGTCTTGGGCACAGCACGACGCGTGAACTTCGGTTCCTGGACACGGTGATCGACCACCCGAGCCTGCGCCGGCGGTTGCTCGAGGTGATGCACGCCATCAAGACCCTGGGCCGGGAGGCGATCGATGTCCAGACGCGCTTCACTGCGCTAATCGCCAGCTTGTGTCAGATGAACGGCCTTACCGCGGCCGAGGCTCGCCAGCGATCACCGCGCGATACGCTGGTCATCCGCGCTCGGGACTACCTGCACGACCATCTTCATGACCCGGTCAGCCTCGATGCCATGGCGGCGGCGCTGAACGTCTCCAAGTTCCATCTGGCGCGGCTATTCAAATCGCAGATGGGGATTACGCCGTACCGCTACCTGCTGGACTGCCGGGTCAATGCCGCGCGGCGCGCGCTGGAGCGGCAGGAGGATGTCGATGAGGTCATCGGCCGTTTCGGTTTCTACGACCTCAGTCATCTGAACCGGCGCTTCAAGGAGGTTTACGGCACCACGCCCTCGGCTTTCCGGCGTCAGGTCACGGCACGCACCTGATACCGGGTATACGACATGCTGGAGATCGTGCTGTACGCGGTCGGGATCATGTACACGCCCGGGCCGGTGAATCTCATGGGTCTGAACGCCGGCTTACAGAACCGCCTGCGACAGAGCGTGGGTTTTTTCCTGGGCGTGGGGCTGTCGATGCTCGTGCTGTTTCTGGTGTTCGGCTACACCGGCCAGGCGGTGGTACGCCCGGGTTACTTGCCGTTCATTGCGCTGGTGGGTACCACGTTCATCATCTGGCTGGGGGTCAAGCTGCTGCGCGCGGAGGTGGACCCGAACGGTGGCGCGCCGACTGCCGCACTGCGCTTCAGGGACGGATTACTGCTGCAATTGCTCAACCCCAAGGCCACCCTGGCCACTTTGCCCATTGCGACCATTCAATTTCCGGCCCAGCAGATCACCGGTGTCGGGATCCTCGGCGTGTCACTGATACTGTCGGTGCTGGCCGTCGGCGCCCCGGGCAGTTACGCCGTGCTGGGTACGATTGCCGGTCGCTGGATCACCAGCAAACGAGTGATCCGAGGGTTCAACCGGGTAATGGCGCTACTGTTGTTCTACGTGGCAGCAACGATCTTTCACGAGCACGTCTACCGTGCCGTGGCCGGGTACTGAAACCGCCCGGCGCCCCGGTCAATCGTACTCGGCGGCTTCCTCGCGTCCCTGCTGGCGGATGATCGCCTCCTGCCGCGCATCTTCGATGGATGCCTCGATCGAGCGGACATCGGCGATACGTTCGTCAAAGACAAATTTGCCCGTCAGTACGCTGTCCGGCAGCAGTTCGCCTTTTTCGTACAAGGCCCACATCTCCTCCCCGAAGTGCGTGCCGAGCAGTTCGGGTGCGAAGCGGCCGAGGCAGTCGCGCAGGTTGTGCACATCGCGCAGCAGCATGGGGCGGGCTGCATTGTTGCCGGAGGCGCTGACCACCTGGGGGAGGTCGATGATCACCGGCCCGTCGGCTGCGACCAGTACGTTGTATTCGGACAAATCGCCATGAATCAGGCCGATGCAGAGCATGCGCACCACATCGCCGATCAGCCGGGTGTGGAAATCGCGTGCCTGTTCGGGTGTCAGTTCGACTTCACCCAGGCGCGGCGCATGATGGCCGTCGGCGTCGGTCACCAGGGCCATCAACAGCACCCCGTGGGCGTAGTCGCGCGGCTGCGGTACGCAGACACCGGCCGCGGCGAGTTGGTAGAGCGCATCGACCTCGGTGTTCTTCCACTCGTCTTCCTGTTGCTTGCGGCCGAACTTGCTGCCCTTGGCGATGGCGCGCGCCTGGCGGCTGCCACGGGCTTTGCGTCCCTCCTGGTATTGCACCCGGGCCTGGAAGCTGCGTTGTGCCATGTCTTTGTAGACTTTGGCGCACAACACCTCATCGCCTGAGCGGACGACGTAGACAGACGCTTCCTTGCCGCTCTTGAGCGGTCGCAGCACCTCGTCGATCGCGCCATCGTCGATCAGCGGCTGCAGGCCCTTGGGGATTTTCATCGGTTACACGCATGTGGCGGAGCAGGCCCGACATTATGAAGGGATTGGCGCGCCAGAGTCAGGTCATCTTCCCAAAGCGATCGGCGCTCACCACGTGTACGCTTTGCCAGAGCTCGAAGCGGAAAACCGCGTAATCGCCAGCACGACGTACCCGACAGAGAAGCCCCGGACCGCATGCGAATCCTGATCACCAACACGATGCTCGCCGACTGGACCGGCTCGGAGCTCTATGTCCGCGATATCGCCCGCGCGCTGCGCGCCCGTGGCCACGAGCCCATGCTCCTGTGTGCCCGCCCCGGCGCCCTGGCCACCGAGTTGCTGCGTGATGGCTTCGTCGTGGTCGACGACCCGGCTCGTCTGCCGGCTGTCCCCGAGCTGATCCACGGCCAACATCACATTGAAACCATGCTCGCGCTGGATGCCTTTCCCGGTGTGCCGGCGGTTTTCGTCTGCCATGGCGCCATTCCCTGGGAAGAGGCGCCGCCGCGGCATCCGCGCATCCTGCGTTACGTCGCGATCAGCGATGCGCTGGCGGACCATCTGGTACTGCGTGGGGGGGTGCCGTCGGACCGGGTGACAGTCATCCCGAACTTCGTGGACCTGGACCGTTTCCGCCCACGCGAGCCGGTTGCCGAGCGGCCGCAGCGTGCGTTGGTGTTCGGCAACCGTTGCCGCGAGGACAATTATCTGCCGCAGATTCGGGATGCCTGTGCCCGCCGCGGCATTGCCATCGAGGCGCGGGGGCTGGGCGTCGGCCACGTGTGGACGGCGCCGGAGCGTCACCTGGGTGACTTCGATGTCGTGTTCGCCGTGGGCCGCTCGGCCCTGGAGGCGATGGCGGTGGGCGCCGCGGTCGTGCTGTGCCAGGTCGAGGGCCTTGGACCGATGGTGACGAGGGATAATTTCCACGCCTTGCGGCGGTTGAACTTCGGCATTGCCGCCCTCGACCAGCCGTTGAACTTGGAGCGCCTGAACGAGCAACTGGATCGATACGATGCGCAAGCCGTGGCCGACCTGCGCCGATTGGTGCGCGAGCAGTGCGGTATGGCGGCAGCCGTGGATGCCCTCTGTACGGTGTACCGCGAGGCGATCGAATGTGCTGTGGCGCCGTCTGACAGCATCACGGACGAGGGGGGCGCACGCCGTGCCTACCTGCGCTGGCTGGGACGCTCGATCCCGCGTGAGGTGGGCACCCGGTTGGAGGACCACACGCGACGCATCCAGGCGGAGAAGGCCCGGCTGCACGATGAAATCACCCGCCTGCGTGGCGAGCTCGATCGGGTCAGTGAAGAGCGCGATGCGCTCCGCACTTCTCTGGGTTTGCAACTGACCCGTGCCTTGGGGTGGGTGCCGGGGGTGCGTCTGCTGCACAAGGCAAGTCGGCGCACCGCTGGCGCTGGCAGTGCATCGAAACATCCCGTGGACCGATCGCCCCGGCCCGACCCCGAAGCCGGGCAGGACGAGGCGCCAGCGATGGCCTGTGTCGTGCTGTGTCTTGATGGGCAACCCGAGGTGGTGGAGGCGGTCCGTTCGCTGCACCGGCAGTCGCCCGCGGCGGAGATCGTGGTGGTCAATTCGGATGGCAACAACCCGCGCGATCGGCTGCATGCAGCCGGCTTGAGCGTGCCGGTGGTGCACTTCGACGCCCGTCTCTATCCCGGCGGTGCGCGCAATGTGGGTATTGCCTGCACCTCTGCGCCCTATGTTGCCTTTTTGGCGGCCGACTGCGTGGCCGAGCCCGGTTGGGTCGCCGGTCGTCTGGCGCATCACCGTGCCGGTGCGCTGCTGGTGTCGTCCGCGGTGGTCAACGGCGGCCCCGACCGGTTGGCGGCCTGGGCGGCTCACCTGTTGCTTTATTCCCGCCGCATGCCGGAGACACCGCCATCGCAGCGGCTGGACTATGGCGTGTCCTACGCGCGCACCGTGTTCGACCGCATCGGCACCTTTCGCGAGGACCTGCGCACCGGGGAGGACACCGTATTCAACGCCGGCGCATTGGCCTTGAGCCCAATCCACTGGGCGCCGGAGGTACGTACCGCCCATCGACATCCGGCTACTCTGGGACGATTGCTCGTCGACCAATACCACCGCGGCGCGCGAATGGCGCACATTCAGTCCGAACTGCACGGCCGGCCGTTCGGCCGTGGTGTCGCGGCGAACGCCGTGCGGCGCTGGCTGCCGTCGTTGCGGCTTGGCCTGGCGGCCCTTGAGCGCAGGCTGGCGCCCGCACGCATAGCGGGTGTCGTGGCGGTCTCTTGGTTGGGAATGGTTGCCTACGCCTTGGGCGCTTTGCGCCCCGGCTCGGCACCCACCGACCCGCCCCCGGCTACCGTGTCCCTGCCGGCGCGGCGGCGGGTCTATGCCTTGTGCGCGTTTCATAACGAGGCGGCCTATCTTCCCGGTCTGCTGGCCAACCTGGAGGGCAAGGTCGACGGGCTGCTTGCGCTGGATGACGGGTCCACCGATGGCTCCGCTGCCATCGTTGCCGCCCACCCGCTCACCGTGACACTCCTGCGCAAGCCGCCGCGGACACCGCATCATTGGGACGAGCCGGCCAACCAGCGTGCGCTCATCGAGGCCGCTTGGCGCACCGATGCGCAATGGCTGATCGCCGTGGATGCCGACGAGCGCCTGGAGCACGGCTTTCGTCAGCGCGCCGAGGCGGCGTTCCTGCAGGCCGATGCCCATGGCCATTGCGCCTATTACATTCGCTGTTGCGAGCTATGGAACCAGGCCGACACGTGGCGCGTGGACGGCATCTGGAGTCGAAAGAAAGTGGCGCGGCTGTTTCGCTCGATGACCGATCATGAATTCGACACGCGCCAATGGCACCGCCATTGGGCACCGCTCAACGGTGTGACGAACGATGCGTTTCCGCGGTTGGATATCCGCTTGTACCACCTGCGTATGCTGCACGCCGACGACCGGGCACGGCGGCGCGACCGCTATCTGGCCTTGGACCCGCAACGCATGGGGCAGGCGATCGGCTACGAATACCTGACCGACGAGGACGGTTTGCAGCTCGAGCGCATCGCGCCCGAACGGGACTATCGCCCGGGTGTTCAGTCCAGCGGGTAACCCAGCGCCGCCAGCAAGCGCCCGGCCACGGCCACGAATCGCCTGTGCTCGGCGTCCGTCATTGCCTGGCGCCAGGCATGGATGCGACCGTCGTCCGGCGGCTCGATGGTTTTGCGCATGTTCTGCTGCCGTTGTTCGCGAGTGACCAGCACACCCCCATCGGCTTTGACGCGGGTACCGTGTTCGGCCAGACGATGCGCGGCATGGCGGTGATAGCCGGTCATGCTCGGATGGTAATCCAGAGCGATGTGTGCGCAAACGGCGCGTAGCGTCGCCTCCGGGTCCCGTACCAGCTCTTCGTAGCGCACTTCCAGATAATGACGGCGGTCTGCGCCGAGCCGGCGTGCGGTTTGAATGTAGTGGCACCAGTGTGCGGCGAGTTCCTCGGGTGTCCGTCCCGGTGAAAACCACATTTGCCGCAGGGACAAGGCCACATCGCGCCCATCGCGGATGATGTGAATGAAACGGGCCTCCGGCAGTACGGTTTCGATGCTATCCATGTGCAACGCATAGGCCGGCGTCTTGTCACCCCAGCGGGTTTTTCCGAAACGCTCGGCATACATGCGATAAAACGTACGATAGCCCTCACTTACGGTGAACGGCGCCAAGCCGGCCAAGCGGTCGCGAAAAGCGTCCTCGGCGATACCGAAGTCCGCCCACCCCGGTGCATCGACGGGAAAATGCGTCACCGCCTGGGCAAAGGCCTGCCGTAGCGCCGGGCCTTCCTGCGTGAAGCGGGGGCTGAGAATAAGAAAGCCGGTTTCGGGCGGAATCGCCAGATCAGGGTGCGCATCGAGCATCAAGCGCAGCAGCGTCGTGCCCGAGCGGGGTGCGCCGACGATCATCGGCATGGGCGCATGCGCGGCAGCTTGCGGTCGTCTCCAGCGGTGCAGGCCTGACAGTAGTCGTAGGGTCATGGCCGAGCGGCCGCGGTGTGGGATAGCCCTACCATACGCGGCAGCCCGCAGGTTCGACTACTGTCTCCCGCAGTTTTGCACACGCCGACGTAGGCGCAGAGCGTTGCTCGACGTGCGCGGCCAAGGGGGTTTTTCCCAACTGCGACCTGAACTGGGCTCGACGCGACCCGGCCTGCTGACAGGGCCTGGAACAGGCCTGAATATCCCCATACGGTTTGACTTCCGTCCATGGCGACGGCAAGCATCCGTTCCCGCTGCATCGACCTTGTGGAATGGAATCGCGACAAACGGCAGATCCTTTGAGGTTGTAAACCGGAACGGATGCCGTACGTAACCACGAAAACACGGCAATCCGACGACTTCAGGGGTCCTGACAATGAATACGCAGGCAAAAACGGCACCCGATATGACGACCCTCGACGACTTGAAGGCATGGCGCGACGCGTCCGAGCAGGCCACCCGAAATGGCCCGCCGGCGCGCACATCCAACCAATTCTTCGGTGTCGGTCCCATCACCAACATGACTCGGGACGAAGTCGAACGGCGGGCCATGCGTTTTCAGTTCGAGGCCTGGCTGGAGCGCACCTATCGCAAGCTGGACGACCGTGGCAATGACATCGGTCCGTTCACCCCCGGTGAAATCGAGCGCAGCATGCACCGCGGGTATCCGGCCGACAAGATCGTGCTGGACATGATGCGCGAGATTCATCGCTATTTCGGGTTCCCGAAAAAGAACTGCATGGCCGTCGGACTCGGCGGTGGCCACAACGGTTTCACCGTCGCCGCTCTGCATCTGATGAACCCTCGCGACGCCACCCAGCACGTGTTCGTCGACACCCCGCGGGTGGAAACGGCGGCGGCCGGGGCGGGCGGTTTCTTCCGTCAGTCCTGGGGCACCCAGTTGGTGGAGTTGCAGCAGCATGCCGCCGGCGGCGACCCGGCGCGCATTCACTTCAGTGATCGCGAGGGGCATATCCCCACGGCCGCCGAGTTGCAGGCCATGGGCGTGAAACTCTTCGTCGGTGTCGGTCACGAGACCACCGGCGCGACCACTTATGACGAACAGGATGTACGCAATCTGTTGGCCTGGATCGATGCCGACCCGGCCGCGCACCACGCGCTGATCGACGGCACCTCCTTGCTGGGCGCGATGCCCTGGCCGGACGACCTGGTCGCCCAAATGCTGAGCAAGGCCTGCTTCTTCATGCCGTTCCAGAAGGCCGTCGGCGGTATCGCCGGCTACTTCGTGGCCTCGTTCACGCCCGAGGCTATGGCGCTGATCGAATCCAACGTCCAGGCACCGGGCTGGGCCATTCCCCGGCACCTGAAGCTGGCCGTGCCCAAGGATGCCAAGCGCCCCTTGAGCGGCGAGAAGACCACCGCGCTCGGCCCGATCTACGATGCCCAGCAGGACAAGATGCTCGGCGGCATCATCAACACCTTCAGCAACACCGCATTCGCCGAGACCACCTTCGGCTTGTTGTCGATGGAAAAACGCATCGGCAGCGCCGCGGACCTCAACCGGCAGTCCATCGTCAACCGCCAGACCGTCAACGACTGGGTCAGCCGGCATCCGCTGTTCGAACTCGGCGTGGCCGACGAGGCCCGGCGTGGGGCGGCGGTGACGTTGCTGCGGGTCAATGACCCCGATATCACCGACCCGGCGCTGCACGCGACGATCATCGCCAAGTCCAAGCAGATGCTGGGCTACGAAGGCCTGACCCACCCCAACGGCGACCACGAGCCGGGCCTGGATGTGGCCCGTTACGTCAACGCCTTCCCCGGTACACCGGGCGATTACCGCGCCTGGATCGGCGGTGCGCGTCCGCAAAGCGACATCACGGCGCTGCTGGACAATATCGAGTATTGCTACCACCGCGCCAAGGTCGTGGCCCTGGAGGAAGCCCTTGCCGAGGGCGGCGTACAGTTCCAGTCCACCCGCGCCGGTGCCGAGGCGGTGCGCAAGGACGACCCCGGCAAGGCGTACAAGGTGCTGATCGCCGACCCAGTGGGGCTGGCTTTCGGTGCCGACGGCAAGCCCGACGTAAGCGCGGTGCGTGCGCACATCGAAGCGGTCGGCGGTGTGTTCCATGACGGGCCGGTAACGGACGCGGGTACGCTCGAGACCGGGAAGATCCATTTCTTCTATCAGCCGGATCTCAGCCGCGAGGATGAGATCCTGGCCCAGACCGGCCAGGGCCAGTACGACGCCCTCATCGCCGCAGCCACGTTCATCCCCAAGGCGGCGGTGTTCGGTGAGGGCGGCGTGCGCATCGGTGCCGGTACCGGCAACATGGGCAGCGACTCCTGGGGTGGTGGCAACGGCAAGGCCGGCGTCGCGCCGCTGATGAACACGCCCAGCTTCAACAGCCGCGCCACCGCGCAGATGGTGTTCAAGGCACTGTTGAAGGTGTCCCCCGACCTGCCGGTCGAAACCATGCACCAGCGTGTCGTGGCGGGTGATTTCGATACCGGCAAGCACTTGAAGGACTACCCGACCACCAAGTTGGAGGGCAAGCGCTTCGCCGTGCTCGGCTTCGGCAATATCGGCCGCGAGGTGGCCAAGATCGCCAAGGCCTTCGGTATGGATGTGGTCGTCCACGCCCGTGAGAAGCATCAGGCGTGGATCGAGTCCGAGGGCTACCGCTATGCCGCCACCGCCGAGGCGGCGGCGAAAGGGGCCGACGTCATCAGCCCGCACACCGGGCTGGGTGCGTTGGATGCCGCCAGTGGCCGCTTCGCCAACCAGGGCCTGCTGGGCGAGTCCATCCTCAGCGCGCTGAATGACGGTGCGATCGTGATCAACTACGACCGTGGCGAGGTCGTCGACGCCGATGCGCTGGGCAAGGCACTGGCCAGTGGCAAGGTGCGCTATGTCTGTGTGGATGCGGACATGTTCGTGGACGCCGACGGCCAGGTCACCGGCCCGGTGGCACCGTATCGCGAACTCGACAAGCGCTTCCCCGGTCGTCTGGAGCTGTTGCCGCACGCGGCAGCCGATACCGAGCACGTCTCGCGGGTGGAAGGCGCCAAGCAGGCGGTTGACCAGATCGTCGCGGCGATTCGCTACAAGCAGGTCACCAACCTCAAAGGCGATCTGCCTGCGGGTTACACCGACGCAGGCGGCAAGACCGTCTCCGGGGTCGGCCGGGTCGGGCGCGATCACCTGGAGCAGACGGCTGCCAACACCGAGGCGCTGGAGCAGCTGCGTGCACTGAGCGAAGGCATGACGGTGTTCTGGAGCGCTGTGGCCTCCACCACCAACCCGCAGCGCCGTGCAGAGCTGCTCGAGCGCCACGCCGCGCAGATGGTGTTGGACTCCAACCGCTACGCGACGCTGGTCGAGAAACTCGG
>CBFGWV010000189.1:0-9625 GCA_965652545.1 uncultured Candidatus Competibacteraceae bacterium
ATATGGCCGAGCCCGGCTTTCCGCAGCAGGACAGTCCGAGGCCAGGCACCCTCCTTACGCCCACACGGATGTGTTTACGGCGAGTCGGACCCCAATCCACCCAACCTGGGAGGCGGGGGGAGGGCGAGGACCGCTCCGCACCCAAGGTCGGGCGTTGCGCGGCTGCCGAGTGCTACTGAAGCGACCCCAGAGCACTCCGCCGATCAGCCCCTTCAACCCTCGAAGTGCCCAGCCGCCGCAAACCCACCACCCTGGTAGCGTGTCGCCGGCGCATCGGGCGGCTCCGGCGGATGGGTGGCCTCCACCTTCGCCCGAAACGGCTCCGAGCTGTCCTGCGGCTGCCAATCGATACCGACCACGTGATCGTTACTCCACCACTGATCCCGGTTCGCCGACGCCCCGTACACAACCTGATGCCCCACCGTATCGGCCAGAAACACCGCCTTCACCAGCGCCACGAAATCGCCCGGGCTCAACCACGTCGACAGCATGCGACGGTCCTTCGGCTCCGGAAAGCACGACCCGATACGCACACACACCGACTCCACCCCGAACTTGTCGTAGTACAAACTCGCCAGCGCCTCGCCATAACACTTCGTCACCCCATACAACGAATCGGGCCTCAACGGCACCGCCCCATCCAGGCGCTGGCTGCGCTCATAAAACCCGATCGCATGATTGGAACTGGCAAACAGAATGCGCGGCACACCCTTCTGCCGGGCCGCCTCGAAGAGGTTGTAACACCCCAGCAGATTCGCCTGCAGCAGATCATCGAAAGCCGCCTCCACCGACACACCACCCAAGTGCACAATGCCTTCGCAGCCCTCCACCAACGCCATCACCGCCGCCCGGTCGGCCAAGTCGCAGTGCACCACCTCTTCACCGCTTCCGGCCACATCCATCGGGGCAATATCCGACAGCCGCGTCGTCGTGGCCCAGCCGTGCAAGGCCTGGCGCAGCAACAGCCCCAACCCACCCGCGGCCCCGGTGATCAACAATCGTTGCATCAAAAACCTCCTACGGAATTAACCGAAAAGCAGCTTCGGCAGCGTCAGGGAAATCGCCGGCACATACGTCGTCAACAATAGTGCCGCCAGGATGGCCAGATAAAACGGCCAGATCGTCAGCACGGTCTTCTCGATACGGATCTTGCCGATGGCACAGCCCACGAACAGGCACGCCCCCACCGGCGGCGTGCACAAGCCCAGGCCCAGATTCATCATCAACACCATCCCGAATTGGATCGGATTCATCCCCAATTGGGCGGCAATGGGCAGGAAGATGGGTGTGCAGATGAGGATCAACGCAGCCATGTCCATGATCATTCCGGCGATCAACAACATGACGTTGATCATCAACAACAGCAGAATGGGGTCGGTCGTCAGGCCGGTCAGCAAGGCGGCGAGCTGCTCCGGCACGCGGTAATAGGCCAGCATGTAGGCAAAGGCCATGGCGCAGCCGACGAGAATCATCACCATCGCCGTGGTGCGCGTCGCATTGGCCACTGCCGACTTGAAGCCCGCCCAATCCAACTCGCGGTAGACCAGCGTCGTGATCAACAGGGCGTAGATCACCCCGATGGCACCCGACTCGGTCACCGTGAACACGCCGCTGAGCACACCGCCGATGATGATGAACGCCGTGAACAAGCCCGGCAGCGCATAGATCGCCGTCACCAGCAGCGCGCTCCAGCCCGGGAACGGCGTCGTCGGGTACCCGGCTTTTGCGGCCAGGATGCTGGCGGCGATGATCAAAAACCCGCACATGAGCATGCCCGGCACCACACCGGCCATGAACAACTGCGCGATGGAAATACCGCCGCCGGCAGCCACCGCATACAGAATCATATTGTGGCTGGGCGGGATCATGATCCCGGCGATCGATGAGGTGACCGTCACATTGACCGCATAGTCGGTCCGGTAGCCTTGCTGCTTCATCATCGGGATCAGCATCGAGCCCAGCGCCGAGGTGTCCGCGACCGCGGAGCCCGATATGCCGCCGAACAGCATGCTGGAGACCACATTGACCACGCCCAGCCCGCCGCGTCGGGCGCCCACCGCCGCGGTGGCGAAGCGCACCAGACGCTGGGCGATGCCCCCGTGCAGCATCAAATCCCCGGCAAAGATGAAGAACGGGATCGCCAGCAGCGAGAACGTCGAGACACCGGCTCCCACGCGCTGGAAGGCGACGACCAGCGGCAACCCCTCGTAGAGAAACGCACCGACGGCAGCGATGCCCAACGCGAAGGCCACCGGCGTACCGAGCACCAGGGTGAATGCAAACAAACCCAGCAGGATGAACAAACCCATGTCAGCCGGCGCTCCAGTCGGAAACGGTTGCAGGCGCCCGCCACGATGCCGGCAGCAGCGCCACCAGGGCACGCACCGCATGCAGGCTGGCGAACAGACAGACGAACGCGCCACACAGGGCCAGCGGTATCGAGCGCACACCGGTGGGTATCCCCAGTAACGGGATGAGCGAGTTCCAGCCAAAGCGGGTCAGTGCAAGCCCCGCGCTGGCCATCGCGCCGCCGAATGCCGCCAGCAGGCCGAAGCTCACCAGGCGCATGGCCGCCGCCAGCCGCGGCGGCACCCAGTCGCGGAAGAACGTGATTTCCAGATGGGTCTCGCGGAACACGCCGGCGGCGGCGACCGGGAAGGTCATCACCGCCATCAACAACAACGCGACCTGCTCCACCCAGGTGGGCGTGGCGTTGAGCACGTAACGGCCGAACACCATCCAGCCAAATATCGGGATAAGCGTCACCAGGGCGATGCTGCCGATGAACACCAGCACCTGGCAGGCGCGCTCCGCCATACGGTCCAGCGTATCGAGCACGCGGATCACCATGGCCAGGACACTCCTTGGCGAAAAGCGACGGGAGCGCGTGGCGCCCCCGTCGGGTTGCGGGGCCACCGTTACTTCTGGGCGTCCTGGATCTTGCGTACCAGCGGCTCCAGGTCCGGATTGTCGCTGAGGAACTTGGTGTACACCGGCTCCATCGCTGCCTGGAAGGGTGCTTTGTCACCGATCTCATTGACCTTCACGCCGGCTTCCTCGACCTTCGCCCGGCTGGCCTGCGCGCGTTCGGCCCACAGCTCGCGCTGGTACTGGGCGGACGCCTCGCCGGCCTCGCGCACGACGGCCTTGTCCTCCTCGGACAGCGCGTCCCAGGTGGCCTGACTGACGCACAGGCACTCGGGCAGGATCAGATGTTCGGTGGTGGAGTAATACCCGGCGGCCTCGAAGTGCCCGGACGACTCGTACGACGGCCAGTTGTTCTCGGCCCCGTCGATGACGCCGGTCTGCAGGGATTGATAGACGTCGGCATAGGGCAGGGGGGTGGCGTTGCCGCCGAGCGCTTCCACCATGGAGACGAACAAGTCATTGTTCATCACTCGGAATTTCATGCCCTGGACATCCGCAGGGGTGTTGAGCGGCTTGCTGCGGTTATAGAACGAGCGGGCGCCGGAGTCGTACCAACCCAGTGCCACCAGCCCGCTCTCGGCCAGGCCTGCGGCGATGTCATCTCCCGCCTCGCCGTCCATCACCGTGTGCATGTCCTCGACGCTCTTGAAGATGAACGGCAAGGAGACGACGTTGGCTTTGGGCGAGACCTGGCCCAGGGGGCCGAGGTTGAACACGGCGAAATCGATCGCGCCCAGGCGCACCTGCTCGATGGCATCGGGCTGGTCGCCCAGCACGCCGGAGTGATAGACCTTGGGTTCGACGCGCCCCTGCGTGCCCTCGCTGACCGCTTTGGCGAACGACTCCATGGCGATCGAAACCGGGTACTCCGGCGGGTGGATGTTCCAGCCGCGCCAGTCCGCCGCACCGGCGGCACTGGCCATGGCGCAGGCCAGCACCGTGGCGGTGAGTCCGCAAACTCGCTTCACTGTCTTCACGTTGGTTCCTCCTGGTGGATGATGACGGCTTCTGTGTGCCGTTTTGGTGTGTTCGTTGTGTTCAGGCGGCCGTCACCGGGGCGCCTACGGCAGTCAGCAAACGGCCCAGGGCGCGGGTTTCATCGGCATCCAGGTCGGTCAGCGGGCTGCGTACCGGGCCCGGGTCCAGGCCAATCAGACGCATGCCGGCCTTGACGATGGACACGGCATAGCCTTTGCGACGGTTGCGGATATCCAGATAGGGGAAGAAAAACTCGCGCAGCATCGTGTCCATGACGGCGTTGTCGCCGTTGCGCATGGCCTGGAAGAAACGCTGCGCCTGCTCGGGGATGAAATTGAACACAGCCGAGGAGTACGTGCTCACCCCGACGCCCTGGTAAGCCTTGGCATACACCTCCGCGGTGGGCATGCCGCCGATGTACACCAGCCGCTCGTCCAGCGTCGTGCAGACCCGTCCCAGCAGTTCGATGTCGCCGAGGCCGTCTTTGAAGCCGATCAGGTTTGGGCACACATCGCACAGACGGGCCAGCGTGTCCGTCTCCAGCACGGCGTTGTCGCGGTTGTACACGATGACGCCGATGTCGATGGCTTCGCAGACGGCTTTGACGTGCGCGAACAGACCGGCCTGCTCGGCGCCGACCAGATAATGCGGCAGCAGCAGAATACCGTCGGCACCCGCGGCCTCGACCGCTTGTGCAAGCTCCACGGCGAGGGCCGTGCCGTAGCCGCAGCCGGCGATGATCGGCGTGTCGCCGGCCGCTGCTTTGGCGGTGCGCACCGTGTCCACGACCTCGCTTGGAGTGAGGGAGAAGAATTCGCCAGTGCCGCCGGCCGCGAACAAGGCTGCGGGCCGGTAGTCGCCCAGCCAGGCGATGTGATCGCCGTAGGCACGCGTGTCGATGCTGCGGGTATCGGGTGTGAATGGCGTAACCGGGAATGACAACAGTCCCGCGCCGATGGCGTGCTTGAGTGCTTCAGGGTTCATTGGCGATCCGTCCCTCTCCGGCCGGTGTCTAATCGGGCGGAGTCATCATATGTATTTGTATGATGACTAGTCAACAGGCGCGGATTTGCCTTGGGCGTCCCGGTAGCTGTCGAGAAGTGCGCGGTAGCGGTTCTGGCTGCCGGCCAAATGCGTTTGCATCGCGCGCCGCGCGGCCTCGCCGTCGCCGGCGCCGATGGCATCGACGATGGCGCAATGCTCCTGGTAGACCTTGTCCAGGTAAGCCTTGGAAATCAGCGAGGCACTCTGCGGGGCGCGCAGCAGGTGCCGCGGCAGGGCAGATGAATGGATCAGGTCCAGGAACGCGACGATGGCCTTGTTGTTGGTGGCTTCGGCAATGGCGCGGTGAAAGGCGAAGTCTGCCGCCTCGGTCGGCTCGCCGGCGTCGATGGCCTCGCGCATGGCATGCAGGTGCTCGCGGATCCGCGCCTCCTGCGCCCAGCTGCGGCGCACTGCGGCGACCGCGGCGCTTTGCGTTTCCACGGCAACGCGCAGCTCCAGCAGATCGAGTGCGCCGGCCGGGTCGGAGGGGGCGAATGCAGCCGGCAATGGGGAGGCATGAATCACCGCCTGACGCGGTGCGGTGACGAAAACGCCGCTGCCCTGGCGCGGCTCGACCAACCCATCGGCGCGCAGGGCGGCTACCGCCTCGCGCACCACGGTGCGGCTGACGCCGAACTCCTCGGCCAGCTCTTTCTCCGTCGGCAGTCGCGCCCCCGGGCGCAGCGGGCCTTTCTCGATCCGTTCACGCAGCTCGCGCGCCATGGCGCTGGAGAGGCTCTTGCGCGGTGGCTTGCGTGCGCCACGATCCGTTTCACTCACCTGTGATGTCCTCGCGGGTCTTGTTCATGTTTGTGCACGGCACCCCTCATGATCCTGGCACCCATAGGAGCCCTGCCCTCAGGGCGATTGCCCGATCCCGCGCCAACACCGTGAGCGGCATGCGGTCGGGGCATGATGGCCATTCGAACCGATCGCCGTGAGGGCACGGCTCCTACAGGTGCCCGGTTCCGTGGGCAGAGTCGTTTTCGTCTACACAGTATCGGCGCAGATGTGCATCCGGGCAAACTGGATGTATGACCTCTATTGACATAGTTGTACGATAACTTATCGTTGTCCGCCACCGCCCGCCGCGACAGGACGCCCTATGATGCCCCGAATTGCCGACATCAAGACGCATCTGCTCGATCATCGGCTGGCCGAGCCGTTCCAGTCCGCGTTCTCGCAGTTCGACAGCCGCGGCGCCTGTCTGGTGGAGATCATCTGCGAGGACGGTACGGTCGGTTGGGGCGAGTGCCTTGGGCCGTCGCGGCCGAACGCCGCCATCGTCGAGGCGATGCGCAGCCTGCTGGTGGGGCAGAACCCGCTCGATGGCGAGCGCTTGTGGCTGACGCTGTACAGCCAGTTTCGCGATCAAGGTCAGCGCGGCCTGGCGCTCACCGCCTTGAGCGGCATCGATATCGCCTTGTGGGATATCCGCGGCAAGCGTCTCCAGGCACCGGTGCACGTGCTCCTGGGAGGCGCGTTCCGCAGCCATGTCCGCGCATACGCCACCGGTGGCTTTCGCCGCCTGCACGGCGACCGGCCGACGATGACGGCGGCCGAAACCGCAGGCTACGTGCGCGAGGGGTTCTCGGCGGTCAAGATCAAGATCGGCTACGACGTGGCCGACGACCTGGCCACCATTCGCGCGGTACGCGAGGCGATCGGGCCGCGCACTGCGCTGATGATCGACGCCAACCACGGCTATGACCTGATCCAGGCCACACAACTGGGCCGGGCGGTTGCGGACTTGGATATCGGCTGGTTCGAAGAGCCGGTGGTGCCTGAGGATCTCGACGGCTATCGCGAACTGCGCAGGTCCCAGCCCATCCCCGTGGCGGGTGGCGAAACCTGGTTCACCCGCTGGGGGTTTCGCGACGTGTTCACCCGCCGGGCGGTCGATATTGCGCAGCCGGATGTGTGTGCCGCCGGGGGCTTGAGCGAGGCGTGCAAGATTGCCCACATGGCCGCCGCATTCGGCGTGCGACTGGTCCCGCATGTGTGGGGCACGGGTGTCGCACTGGCCGCCGCATTGCAGTACCTGGCCGTGCTGCCGCCGTCACCGCCGCGGCATGAGCCGCTGGAGCCCATGCTGGAGTTCGATCGCACCGACAACCCGTACCGGCAGGCGGTGCTGCGCAGCCCCATTGAGCACGAGCAGGGCCGTGTCGCCGTGCCCCAGGGCGTGGGGCTGGGCATCGAGATCGACCGCGAGGCGCTGGTGCGCTTCGCCGCTACTTGAGGACTGAACCCATGGCCGAGAGCCGCCCCGACCCGCGCCCGCTGGCCGGCACCGCCCCACGGTTGATGACGCCCGCGGGTGCCACCGACTGTCATATCCATTTCTACGACAGCCGCTATCCCGGCCAGCCCGGCGGTCCGCCGCCGGCGGACGATGCCTCGGTGGCGGATTACGGCATCGTGCAGCAGCGACTGGGCCTGGAACGCGTGGTCGTCGTCCAGCCCAATGCCTACCAGACCGACAACCGTTGCCTTCTCGACGCCCTGCAAGCGTTGGGCGCCACCGCCCGTGGCGTTGCCGCGGTCACACCACAGACTTCGGATGATGAGCTGGCCCGCATGACCGCCCTGGGGGTGCGCGGCGCCCGCATCATGAACCTGCCCGGTGGCGCGGTCGGCCTGGACCGCATGCTGGCGGTGCACGAGCGGGTGCGTCCATTCGGTTGGCATCTGATCGTCCAGTTCGACGGGCGCGATTTTCTCGAGCACGAGGCGCTGCTGCGCAAGATCGAGGGGCCGTTCGTCATCGATCACACCGGCAAGTTCCTCGAACCGGTGGCGCCGACGCATCCGTCCTTCACCGCGCTGCTGCGTGCAGTCGATCGTGGCAACTGCTATGTGAAGCTGGCCGGGTGCTATGAGACGTCACGCCGTGGCGCACCGGGTTTCGAGGATGTCGGCGCCCTGGCCCGCGCGCTGGTCGACCATGCGCCCGAGCGCCTGCTTTGGGCCAGCAATTGGCCGCATGTCGGCGTACCCCGTTCAGCCTACCCGGATGATGCGCAACTGCTCGATGTGCTGCTGGATTGGGCGCCCGATGCGGCGCTCAGGCAGCGAATACTGGTCGACAATCCGGCCGTGCTCTACGGCTTCTGAGGCGTATCACTCTCCACCCCTCAGGCGGTGCTTGCTCTGTAGGCGATTCCCCCCTATGGTCCGTCGGATCAAAGGCCTTTTTTCAGGGCTGACAACAACCTGCGCCTTGGGCAGCCCAAGCGTGCGGGCCGGGCTACGGGGACCTAGATGCGTTATCTGCTGCTGTTGATCGCCTTACCGTTCGTCGTCTACGGGGGCTTGTGGGGGTATTTGTACTACCAGACGAAATCGGTGGTCGACCAGATGATCGCCCAGGCCGGCCCCTTGGCCCAGGTGAAGTATGGCGGTATCGCCGTCTCCCTGTTCGAGAGCCATGTCGGCGTGCGCGACCTGGTGGTCAGTTCGCCTGCCATGGGCAGCGATGTGCGTGCCGAGGCGGTGCTCTACGACCCGCCGGATCTGAGCACCTTGCTGTCGACCAAGAAGATCGTCGAGTCCGGCAAGCCGCCGCCGGCCCTGAGCATGCAGGTCCGCGGCCTGGTCATGGACTGGGGCATGTTCGAAGACGCCGGCAACCCGATGGGCGATGCCGCCTCCCCGTTTGCGGCCGTGATCGGCGACGGCTGTGTCGGCGGCAAGGCGATCAAGCAGGTCGACCTGCGCAGCATGGGCTTTTCGACCCCCGTGGTCGACTTCAACCTCGGCTATGTTCTGGATGAATCCATCGGCGTGGTCACTCTCGATTTCCGTATGGACATGCGCAACATCCAGAGTTTCATTGGCTCCATGCAAATGGAAATGGACCCGTCCGAGGTGGCAATGATGGCCATGACCGGACAGGCGCCGGTGATGCGCTACGCCTCGCTCACCTTGCGTGATGACGGTTACCAGGCCGCGGCCAACCAGTTGTGCGCATCGCGGGCCGGTATCGAGGCCGCCGCGTATGTCGAGCAGCGGATCCTCGCCGGCCTGGCGATGGCCAAGGACAGCGGTATCACGGCGGACGATGCGGTGATCGCCGGTTTTCGCCAGTTCGTGGAGGGCGGCGGCGATTTGACGCTGGTCATGGAGCCATTTAACCCGGTGGATGTCTCCAAGCTCCATTTGTACAAGCCGGAGGACGCACTGCGCATGGTGCGTCCGCGCCTGGACGTCAACGGCGCGCCGCTGGACCTGGCCGCGATCACGCAGGTGCCCTCCGGCGTGACCGAGTCCCTGGCGGCCATGCCGGCCGCGCCAACGGCACAACCCGCCGCCCCTGCCGGCACCGATCCCGCTGCCGCTGATCCGGCCGAGCCCGCAACCCCGGTCCCGGCCGCTGCCGTCGTCGACGCGAAGCCGGCCCGCCCGCGGCAGGAGTTCCGGGCCACGGCGGTGACCGACTTGGGCAACTACATCGGCCACCAGATGAAACTGACTACGATGGACGGCCGCGAATTCAGCGGCGTGCTGTTGGCACTGGACGAGAAAGGCTTGCGGATCGAACGGCGCCTCTCCGGCGGCAAGGCAGTGTTTCCGTTCAACCCGGACGACCTGCGCTCGGTAGAGGTATTGCGCTAGCGGGTTCTCCCGATCCAGACAAACGGATCACGCTCCTGCGGCCCGATACCCAGCCCGC
>CBFGWV010000190.1:0-9624 GCA_965652545.1 uncultured Candidatus Competibacteraceae bacterium
ATGAGGTAGGCGTTGACCCCGGTGGGGCAGGCGGCGGTGAGGACGGCGGCGGCCATGGCGGGGCCGGGCAGGCCAAACAGCGTCGCCAGCAGCATGATCATCGCGGGCATGAGGCCGAGTTTCAATGCGGTCAGGGCGCCGGCCTGGGGTAGGTTGCGGGCGATGCCGTAGCGGGTGAGGCCCATGCCGGCGGTGAACAAGGCCAACGGCCCGGCGACGCCTGCGAGGCTGTCGACGATGCGCCCGGGGACGCCGCTGACGCCCAGCCCGGACAGCCGCCAAAGCCCGCCGGCGACGATGCCGATGATGATGGGGTTGCGGGCGAGGTTGAGTACGAACCCTTTGACCAGCGCGCCCGGGCTGACGGCGCCCTGGACGACGCCGTCGGCACGCACGGCCCATTCGTTGAGGATGATGGACGTAAGCATCATCACCGGCAGATGAATGGACAGGATGACCAGCAGGACGACCATGCCCTGGTCGCCGACCAAGGTCTGGACCAGCGGGATGCCGACCAGCACGGTGTTGGAGAAGCTGGCGGATACGCCGGCCACCACGCCGGAGCGTGCATCGCGGCCGAATACGCGGCGAATCAACACATGCGCGGCGAGCCAGGTTAGGGCGACGCCGCCGAAATAGGTCAGCCACAGCGGCCAGGGACTCAAGCCGCCGAAATCGGCCTTGGCCAAGGTGCGGAACAGCAGCACCGGAATGGCCAGGGTGAACACGAATTCGGCCAGTGCGTCGCCCACCTGCTCGCTGAGCAAGCGGGTGCGGGCGGCGAGGTAACCCACGCCGATGAGGCCGAAGATGGCCAGGATGATCTGGGCGGTTGTCGTCATGGCGAACTAGTGTACGGTGCCGCACGTTCTTTGGTGCGCTGCGGTAGAGAAAAACCTCAGAAGCGGGGGAGCAAGTCGCCTGCCTGTGTCCGGTGCAGTTTGAACCAGTCGCCGTCGACATAGACCCAGGCTTCCGTGATCTGCCGCCGCGTCGGTTCGATCGTCCCCGACTGCGCGCCCAATGCGATGTCATCGGCCTTGAACACGATGGTCATGGTGACGGTTGCACGACGCCCGCTTTCTGCCACGGCAATTGCCGTGATGTCGGCTTCCATGTAGTCCAGGGGCGCCCGTCGGGCGAGGAATTGGTTCTCTGCCACCTGGGCGCGGAAGAAGGGGTCGAACAAGTGGTAGCCCGAGGCAAAGTCGCCGTCCAGATACGCTGACCAGAACGTCGTCGCGCGCTCGCGCAAGCGGGTCTCCAAGACGGCCGGGTCGGGCTTCGGTGCTACATCCGGCGCATCGCACAATGCACCGCCCCCGGCCTGCCCACAGTCAAGCCTCAGGTCTCGATAGGCGAGAACATGGGTGCGGCGGGCGGGGTTGTCGCCTGTGCCGTGACTCCAGGCGATGACGAATCGGCCGTTTCCATCGCCCGCCACGGCGGGAAGCTGGTCATAGGTCAGCGGCGTTGTGGATATGAGCACATCCTGCGCTCGCCACGTCTGGCCACCGTCGGTGCTGGCATTGGCGTAAATGGCCGCACGCCAGTCTCTCAGGTCTTGCCAAACCACGATGACCCGCCCCGAATCGTCTACCGCGATGACCGGCGCCAGAGATGCGGCGGCACCTTGCAGGTCGGTATCCATCCGGGCGACGGGCATCCAGGCTTCACCCGCATCCGCCGAACAGACGGCATACACGTTGGCGGTTGTCGCGGGCCCGCCGAATGGTCCGGTCCAGGTCAGGCATAGGTGTTTCCCGGCCTGGGACCCACGAAAGCTGAACGAGCCGGTTTCGCGGGTGCCCGGTATTGTCCTTGGCGGCCCCCAATCGAGACCGTCCGTCGAGCTGTGGACCACGATGCCGACCGCTGCGACGAAGTACATTAGCCGCCAACCGTCGGCGACAGCCAGCAGGACGGGGGTATGCGCCTCGCCCTCGGGCATGATGGTTATCGGCTCAGACCAGTGATCGCCGGCGTCCAAGGATCGGCGCAAATGCAATGCGTGCCCCTGGGTCGGCGTGCTCCAGCCTGCGACTACCACGTCGCCGCGCATGGCGATCATCGGGTCATATGCCGGGGCGTCGCCCGAGTCGACACGGCTGTCCGACGCCAGCCATTCGCCACGGTGCATGCGGTTGAAGCGTACTTGATAGGCCGCATCGCCCGCCCGGTCGTCGGTCCAGACCGCGGCGATGCCCTGGCCGTCTTCTGCGACCACGGGATGGAATGCGGCGCCAGCGGTATCAAGGCGTTGTGTGTCGACGCCCGATTCGGCTTGCGTAAGCAACACGCGCTCGGACCCGGTTTGCGCTGGACGGGTGGTTCGCCAGATGAAGACGGGTCGTCCGTCCGCGACGTAGAAACCATTGAACGAGGATCGACCGGGCGCTTCTGGATCAGTGATGATCACCGGCTCGAATGACGTTGCCGGCGCCAGGCTGCCGAGATTCCGATCGGGGGTGTAATAGGTGACGTGCGGTTCGCCATCGATGAAACGAACCCTGGGACTTTCATCTTGTGTTGCGAAGAGAATCGCCTGATCGGAGATGGTCTGGGCATGAGAAGACGCTGCCGCCGATAGTAGAATCGGCGGCAGCCAGCGCAATACGTTCAGCATGGTGTGGCGGGATTCAATAGTCGACCCGGTTCGCCGAGGTGAACAAGGTCTTGAGATTGCCGCCCAACGCGGTCATGGACTCCATTTTGTAGACTAGGATGCCGCGATGCATGCTGAAGGGGGCTTGGTTGCCCGCAACGGATAGGTCAAGATCGACGATCTGGATATCGGCCCATCCGCCGCCGGCAGCCTGAGCCAAGGCCGCACCGGGCAGGAATGCCGACAGCGGTACCTGCGTAAAGCAGGTCACCTCTACGGCAGCCGGCGCGGTGATCATGTTGCTGTTGACATCGAAGAAACGTCCCGTGACGCCGTTGCGATCGGCGAAGGACACCGATGCCGAGGGCATGCTGAAGACACCGCTGGATGCCATGAACTGGTCGGCCACCACAACGAGGACCTCAGTGGAAACGATATTGGTGTTGGCCCAGCGCAGTATCGGGCGCTCGGTTGTGCCGGTGTTGCCTCCCGATGCGCCATAGGCCAAATCATCGAGATTGCCTTCTGACTGGGAGGCCGGGTCATTGTGGGCCCGATACTTAAAGAACTCGCCCGTACTCAGGTCGAAGTACGCCAGTTCACCGGCGAGCGTGCCGTCCGGTGTCGCCGCGCCTGGATAAGCGCCAGTAAAAGAATACAATGTCATCAGTCCGGAAAATCCCTGGCCGATCAGGAAGCCGGTCGAATTAGTATCGCCCGACAGCGGATTCCCGCCGTTAACGGTGCCGCTGATGTCCAGGTCGAATGCATCGTTCGGCTCGGTCATGCCGAAGCCCTCGAGGGCCAGGCAATCGTTGTCGGGGGTGTTGGGGTCGTCGTAGCGGTATGTCCAATGCAACTGGGTCGCATCCGATTGGTTCACGACCGAGAGGAAATTGACCACATTGGGCAACGTGCTGAAGTAGGGGTAGAGAATGGCATCTGCGTTGGCCGTGGGGATGGCTGCGCACAGGCCGACCAGTACGCCGGCGGCCAGTTGGCTGACCTTGGCGCGTGAGCGTTGCTGGGGGGTTGAGTCCTGCTTCTTCATGGGTACGCCTCCTGGTGAGTGGACTACGGGGTTTGATCTGCGTGTGAATCGGGTTCATCGACCGCAGCGTGTTCCGTTGCCGCCTCGTCCTCTGTGCACCATGGTAGACACGGCGCGTGAGTGCGGCGTGAAACGCTCGTGAAGGGGGGTGGGAGCGGGGTATAGGGTGCTGGGGTGCGCGAATGCGGTTGAGCCCGATGTCGTCGGGTGCTCCCGTTCGGGGCGATACCTGGCTCGATGCATAGTGATTGTCCTTCCTGGTTGACAAACACGGCGTGTCCCGTTCCATCGGTTCGAGCCTAGGTATAGTCCAACTTTTGCAAGGTGTCCCTATGGCGAACCCAAGCCGTGACGGCGGCACGAAAAATATTCGGTCCATCAGCTACTTGTGATTCACGCAATAAACGGCTGTATCTGCACTGACCGGGTGGCCGCGGGCGTCTATGCTCATGCAGGCGCAGGGGCGTTTCCCACGCCGGCGACATATTGGCCAGACGAGGGTAGGAGTCATGAAAATCAAAACAACGTTGGGGATCGCGGCACTGTTGTCGGGGGCGCCGTCGTTGGCGTTAGCCGGGTCTTTGGGTATCACCTTCCCACTTGAAGGCGGGCAGGAGGTACCACCGACGGGCAGCTCGGCCTCTGGCAGTTGCACGGTGGGGTCGGATTCGGACCAGGATGTTTTCCACCTCATTTGCCATCACAACGTTCAGAACGCGACGGCTGCGCATATTCACGTGGGCCCGCCAGGCAACAATGGGCCGGTCGTCTTCAACCTGGGTGACGCGAGCAGCCCGATCGACGTGACCGGGCCGATACCGCCGGGCGGGCTCAATGTGCTGGATGCCGGCAACCTCTACGTCAATGTCCACAGCGAGGCCTTTCCGGGTGGGGAGGTGCGCGGGCTCATCGGTGGTTGCGATGCGGCGCCGACGACCAGCCTCTGCCTGAACGATGAGCGCTTCCGCGTGCAGGCGGTGTGGAGCAACGACGGGGTGCAGGACAACACGGCGCTGGCGCGTGAGATCGGTCCGGATGCCGGGTTGTTCGGGTTCTTCGACCGAGACAACGTCGACATGCTGGTCAAGGTGCTGGACGGTTGCGGCAGCAACGGCCACTACTGGGTCTTCGCCGCGGCCAGTACGGATCTCGCCTACAACATCACGGTGGTGGACACCCAGACTCAGGAGACGAAGTCCTACACCAACAACCTGGGAAATCCGGCGCCCGCGGTGCTGGACACCACCGCCTTCGCAACCTGCCCATAACGGGCTCGCCTAACCCAACAGACCCAGGCTGCGCGATCGATGCACCGCCTGGGTCCGGCTCGATACATTGAGCTTGCCGTAGAGGTTTTTAAGGTGCCATTTCACCGTCTCCAGGCTGATATCCAGCGTGCGGGCGATTTCCTTGTTCGACAGGCCATCGGCGACCAGGATCAGGATGTCCCGCTCGCGCAGGCTCAAGGCTTCCAATAGCGGATGGTCGTCCTGGCCTTCGCGGCGGTCCTGGCCGAACGCCGCCATGACGTGATCCATATAGGTCAGGGCGCCGACGGGTGCGTTGCGCCGCTTGGCGTTGTCGCGGATCTCCGCCAGCAGCAATCGGATGCCGGGGCCCTCATCCACGAAGGCCCGCACCAGCCCTGAGGCTTCCGCGTGGGGCAGGGCGCGCTGCAAGGTGCGCAGGGCCTTCTCCTTGAGCCCTGCGGCGTCGAGCACCCGTGCCAGAAGAATCCGATGACGCACGGCGCGATAGTGAAACTGCGCGCCTTCCAGGGTCTCCATCTGTCGTTCGACGATGCGCACGGCGCTGGTGTAGTCGCCCCGTGCCAGTAGTAGCCGCGCCCTGGCTTCTTCGTACACTTCGTGGATCAGCCGGTCCACGCTGCTCTGCGTCGGTGCCACTGGGTTGACCAGGGCCTGCATGCGAAACACCAGCCGCTCGGCCTCGACCAGGTCGTCGGCGGCCAGGCACAGGCGCAGGCGCTCGTAGAGTGCCGTCATCTCCAAGCGCCGCCAGCGGCGCCGGTGGCCGACCTGTTGGGCATGGTTGAGGACGGTGTGGGCCAGGACCGGGTCCCCGCCCAAGGCCAGTGCGCGGGCACGGGCGCGGTAGGCGCGCAGGACGATGTCCGTGGGGCAGGCGGCGTCTATGACCTCCATCCGCTGTGCCAGCAGCTGCGGAATGCGGTCCAGGTCGTTCCACTCGTAGCACAAGTCGGCGAGGACGCCGGCCACCAGGGCCGCGGCGCTGGAGCGGACCCCAAACACGCTTTCGGCCTGGCGATAGGCGTAGCGCAGGCGATGACCGGCCTCGGGATGGGCGCCGAAAGCGGTGTCCGCCAGGGCCAGAAGGACGTTCTGATACACGACCTGGAACGGGTCGGGGTCGCCATGCTCGCCCAGATACGGGCCGGGGAGCGCAGCCAGCTCTCCGAAGCGCCCCGCATGGTGGTAACTGAAACGCAGCACGTTGCCCACGATGCCCAGCGACCACGGCAAGGCCGTGCCGGCAGCCACGACCTTCTCGCCGTAGGCGAGGGCGGCGACGCTGTCGTCGCGAAAGGCCGCGTGCAAGGCTTGGGCTGCGTGCAGCTCCATGCGATCGGCTGGATCGGTCAGCGAGTGATCGAGTTGTTCGATCAGTGCGGAGGCCTCGTCCAGACGATAGCTCAGGCTCAACGCCCAGGCCGCGTTGAGCGCCAACTGTGGGCGATGGACCCAATGTTGGCGCGGCAGCCGGCCCAGCCAGGACAACAGCGAGGGCAAGCCGCCGTGCTCCACCATGTCGCGGGCGCAGCGCTCGATCAGGTCGGTGGCCAGCTCGACCTGACCGGCGGCCAGCGCATGGCGTACCGCTTCGTTCCATTGCCCGTTGGCGGCATACCAGTCGCAGGCGCGGCGGTGAAGCTCCGGCACCTCGGCGGCCCGCTCACGCTGTAAGCGGTAGCGCAGGAAATCTGCGAAAAGACGGTGATAGCGGAACCAATGGCCTTCCTGGTCCAGCGGTTGCAGGAAGAGCTGTTGGTCGCGTGCGGCGGTGAGATGCTCCAGGGCATTCGCATCGCAGGTCACCGCGGCGCACAGTGGGGCGCACAAGCGTTCCAGGATGGATGTGCGCAGCAGAAATTCCACCAATGGCCTGGGCAGGTTGCCGAGGACGTCTGTCTCCAGATAGTCGTACACGGCACGCGTGCGGCCCGAGAACGCAGCGAGAAAGGCGTCCGGATCGCTCTGTCCGCGCAGGCAGATCGTCACCAGTTGCAGCCCGGCGACCCAGCCCTCGGCCGCGCCGTGCACCTCATCGACTGTGTCGTCGGACAACATGTCCGTCAGTTGCCGACGGAAGAACTCGCGTGCTTCCAGGGCGGCGAAGCGCAGGTCGTTGGCATCGAGGACGACGACTTGATCCTGTGCCTGCAGCAGCGGCAGGGACAAGGCCGGCACCCGCCGGCTGGCCAGTGCGATGTGCAGGTTCGCCGGCATGTGCGCCAGCAACTGGTTCAATGCATGGTGGACATCGTCACCACTGATGCGGTGGTAGTCGTCCAGGATCAGAACCAGCGGCCGGGCGACCGCCGCCAGGTCGTTGATCAGGCTGGCCACCAATGCCTTGCTCGGCATGGGGGTGCCTTGGTCGAGAAACCGCTGGGTTTCGTCACCCATCTCCGGGGCGGCCCGTCGCAATGCCGCCAGCACATAGGCCAGAAAGCTTTGCAGATCCCCGTCATCCTCGTCCAGTGAGACCCAGGCGCAGGCCCAACCGTTATCGACCAGGCGCCGATGCCACTGGGCCAGCAGCGTCGTCTTGCCGAAGCCCGCAGCGGCGCTGACCACGACCAGTCGCCGCGTGAGGCCCAGATCAAGCCGCGACAACAGGTGCCCGCGGGTGAGCGGATCGCCCGGATGATGCGGCGGCCCGAGTTTGGTGGCGAGGATGGGCGTACGCCAAGCGGCACTCTGGCGTGGGATTGTCGACACCGTCTTGGTGTTACCCAAGTCGGTGCCCTCGCCGGGCCAGTCGCTGTCGATTCGTGCTGCCGCAATCCGAGCGGGCGCAATAATGCCGTTGGAACAAAGCCTTGGCCATCGCCACGTTACCTTTGGTGCTCCATCGTGTCATGGCAGAGGTGCCAGTGGCCCCCTGTCTTCATATAGTCACGACTAAGGGTTCCCGACCCATCGGCTGGCGTCAACCGTCTGTGTCGAACACATGACAGTGCCCCTTGCCTGCATTGTGCGCCGATACGTCGCCCGGTGCTGATCGGTCAGGTATTTACGGGACAGGACACTAGCGGGTACCTTCATGGCCCCGCCGGTGCGCGCCGGACCACGATTTCAACGCCCATGAATCAGAACTACCTGGACTTCGAGAAGCCCATCGCCGAGCTCGAGGCCAAGATCGAAGAGCTGCGAAAGCTCTGCGACGACGAGGACATCAACATCAATGATGAAATGTTCCGTCTGGAGGCCAAGAGCAAGTCCCTGACCGAATCGATATTCGGCAATCTCACCTCCTGGCAGATCGCGCAGATCGCCCGTCATCCGCAGCGCCCGTACACTCTGGATTACGTGGCCCGGTTGTTTACGGATTTCGAGGAACTCCACGGCGATCGCGCCTACGCCAACGACTGGGCCATCGTCGGCGGCCCCGCCCGTCTGGAGGGGCGGCCGGTGATGATCATCGGCCACCAGAAAGGTCGCGACACCCGCGATAAGCTCAAACGCAATTTCGGCATGCCGCGTCCTGAGGGGTACCGCAAGGCCTTGCGCTTGATGCACATGGCCGAGCGTTTCTCCATGCCCATCCTCACCTTCATCGATACTCCCGGCGCCTATCCCGGTATCGGTGCGGAGGAGCGCGGCCAGAGTGAGGCCATTGCCCGCAACCTGATGGAGATGTCGCAGCTGCGCGTGCCGATCATCTGCACAGTCATCGGCGAGGGCGGCTCTGGCGGCGCACTGGCCATCGGTGTCGGCGATCGTCTGCTGATGCTCCAGTACGGTACCTATTCGGTGATCTCCCCCGAAGGTTGCGCCTCCATCCTGTGGAAGAGCGCGGACAAGGCCCCGGATGCCGCCGAGGCCATGGGTATAACCTCTGAGCGGTTGCGCAAGCTCAACCTCATCGATGAGATCATCCCCGAGCCCCTGGGCGGGGCGCATCGAGACCTGGATCAAATGGCCGAGCGTTTGAAGACGGCCATGTTGGCCCACTTGGCCGAGCTTGACGGCTTGGGCCCTGAAGCCCTCATGGAGCGGCGCACCCAGCGCTTGCTCGGTTACGGGGAGTTTCGCGAGTAACCTCAGCCCCTTGCGGCGGCGGGCACGGTCTCGCCCGTCGCAGCATCCCTCCAGTTTGTTACGCATTGTTACGGTAGTCGCACAGTCCGTTACCGCACTCTCACGTCATAACCCATAGCCTTACCGTCAGACCTATGGGAAATCGGTTCTGGGGAGAGGGCAGCGATGTCTACGGTAACGCTTAATGGTGTGTCCACGACGGATGTGGAATTGGCCGATCTGGCGGCGGTGCGGCAGACCGAAACGGTTGACGGCAGCGTCGGTGACGATGTGCTCGATGCGTCGGCAAACAATGGAGTGAGCAACATCCTGGTCGGCGGCGCAGGCGACGATCTGATGATCGGAAGCTCCGGCGAGGATGCGATCGTCTCCGGGCTTGGCGTGAACACCGTCGAAGGCGGTGGTGGACGGGACCTCTTTATCATCGATTTCGACAACGATCCCGCTGCGCCGCCGGGGACGACCATCATCAAAGACTTCTCGGGCGAAGACTTTATCCAGATCCTGGACGATAGCGGCAAGCCGTCACTCGAACTGTTTCAGCAGGCTATCGATTCGGCCGTCGTGGAGGAGGGCAATGTCATCATGACTCTGCCGGATGGCAGGGTCATCGTGCTGGAAGGTTATGGCGATGCATTCCTAGCCGCCATCGATGATGGCGA
>CBFGWV010000191.1:0-9613 GCA_965652545.1 uncultured Candidatus Competibacteraceae bacterium
ATCGGGCAACCGCCCTCCCCAATGTAGGATGGGTTGAGCGCAGCGATACCCATCACGGCCCGGCCGACCGCTCACCACCGAGTCGGCACCGACAGCATGATCCGCGGACCGGCCGCTCATACCACCGGCTTGCGTGCGACACCGCGGGCGAGGGCGAGCATGCCGCGCAACACCCGCCCCAGGACGCGCCGCTGCCAGGGGCGCAGGCGTGGGCTGCCGGCGAGCTTCTCCTGGGTGTAGCGGCCGAACGCTTGCAGCACCACGGGAAACGGCGCCTGCGCGTCCACGTGGATGGGCTGGTGGCGACGCTGCGCCGGGTCGGGCAGCGCGGCGCCGCCGCCGTGCAACCGCGCGGACGACAGCGCGGGCAACGGGGTCAGGGCCTCATAGTCGGCCACCATCGCGGCCATGCTGCGGTGTTCGAAGCCGCGCAAGTGCGCCCAGGCCGTCGCCAGGCCCGCACGGTCGGCGTCGATCGCACCCAACGCCGTCAGCACGCCCTCGGCGGTGGGTTCGCACAACCAGCCGTCCCGCCCCGGGGTGATGCGGTCGGCAAAGCTGCCCAGGTTGGTGGCCAGCACCGGCACGCCCATCAGCCACAGCTCGCTCAGGGTGTAGCTGAAGGTCTCCGGCCAGACCGACAGCAACAGGCCCAGGTGCGGTCGGGCGCTGGTCATATGCGTATGCAGGGCATCGTGAGCATAGGACGGGATGATGGTCACCCCGGCGCGCTCGCCAAAGCGGCTGCCGTCCTCGTCGCAGCCGAGCAAGGTGATGTCCGCGAACGCTGTCAGCCGCGGCAGGATCGACTCCAGCAACGCACGGCCTTTCTGCGGCGCCAGCGACCCCAGCACCACCACGCGCAGGCGCTCGTCCATGGCCGGTGCGGCCAGACGCTCCGGCCGATAGTCCAAACCATGCGGAATGTGGCTGAACCGCGCTGCCGGCAGTTGCGGCATCAGCCGCTGCCAGTGCGTAGCCACCGAGGGGCTGGGGGCGACGACGCGCACCGTCTCCCGCCCCACGTGAGCGGCGAACACCGGCCGCACCGCCAGCCATTCGTCGGCGCTGATGTTGCCGAAGAAACGATTGACCGGGTTCTCACGAATACAGCGCTGCAAACGGTCACGGTCGCACGCGGTGCACACGCCATCGAAATAAGTGACTACCGCCGGGCAGAAAGGAAAATAATCGTGCGCCACGATACGTGTCGGCAGGTCCGTATCCAACGCATCCAGGCTGTGCCCGATCAGCGAGGAGACGAGGATCGCCTCGATCCCGAAACGGGCAATGATCTCGCGCAGTATCGCCCGGTACTCCAGGTGGCGTGTGGCCAGCCCGCGGATCGGATACGCCAGGTCCCAGTAGGCCAACGGCTCGTCCATGACCGCACCGCGGTACAAGGCCAGCCGCTGGCCGAAGCGGCCCCAGTTGCCCACCGAGCGCAGGACCAGGTTGTCGCGATCGCCCGCGTGCTCGCAGTACATGCGCAGCCAGCGGTTGAGGCCGCCGCCCCAACTGTGGGCAATGTGCAACTGACGTGGCCGACGCGTCAGCGGGTCGGCCTGCGCGACATCCAGGCGCCGCGCCAAGCGGTAGCGCAACCCGGTCAGCGGATGGACCGCATCGATCAGGACACTGTCCGCCAGCGCTTCGATGGCACAGGCCTGCGCACGGCGATCGCCCCGATCCTCCACATGAACGCTGTCGCAGGCCAACGTCAGCCAGCCTTGGTGACCGAGCGCGTCGGCGGCCTCGACCCCATCGCGCACCGCGCCGAGCAGCGGACGCACGGCCCCGGCCATCCACAGGCAGCCCTCGTAGGCGGCGGGCGACTGGAACAAGCGGCCCTCGGCCGCCCTTCGCACCCGCGCATCGGCGTCCGCCGGAGCCGGCCCTGAAAACGCCGACAACAGCTTGATGCGCTCGCACAGCGGGTTGACCAGGCCGGCGTCCGCCTGCCCGGCGGCGGCCAGTGCCAGGCGCAGGTCCCACAGCGGCGGAACGATCACACCCGGACACAGCAGCAGGCGGTCAGCATCCGCCGCAACGCCGGGCACCTCGGCTGTCAACGCCCGCCACGGCGCGGGGTCGCCGTCGAGCAGGCTCAGCCGCCCAGAATCGGGCCAGGCCCGCGCCAGCATCGGCGCCAGGGCGTGCAGGCATGGCGCCGCCGCCACCACACACAAGTGCGCCTCATCACTGCTGTGGGTGAACAAGCCCTCGAGCGTAGCCTGCAGAAGCGGCGAGCCGGCGTCGGCGACCGGCAGGATGATCAGCCGTTCAGCGGAAGGCATTCCACACCCGCGACATCGCCCGCGCCGCCCGCCAGGTGCGCGAGCGCTTGATCATCTCCAGCTCGCGGCGGGCATCCATTTGCGCATGGCGGTCCACCGCACCCAAGCCGTGGGCGTTCTCGCCGCCGGTCTCCTGGTACCAGCGGTAGTACGACTTGCCCGCGGTGGAAAACGGATGGGGAAACGCGGTGTGAAGATCGCTGCGGGCGCGATACGTCAGGCGCTGCTCACGGCTGATCGTCTCGCCGTTGTCGAAGCTGGCGTAGCGTGAGGGCCGCTTGCCCAGTGTGTCCTGGCCGAAGCGCCGGCATTGCTCGATGTACCAGGCGCGCAGGTCGAACAACACCGAGCCGGCGGGCGCGTACTTCTTGAGCATGATCTCCTGCGCACCGCCATCGAAACCGGAGAAGTGATAAAAGCACAGCGGCTCGTCGTTGATCCGCACGCCCGTCTCCAGGCTGCCACTGGCATGGCGGTGGGTGAGGTTCCAGGTCGCCACGTTGCAGCCGGGGTGGCGGAGGATCTTCAGGTCGGGGAAGAACGCCGGGGCCAGGTCGATCCAGCGCTGATCGGTAAACAGACCGCCGGCAATGTCGTCATGGCAGAAGGCGTGCAAGCGGTCCGCCCACCAATTGAGGAAGCGCATGCCCTCGTCGCTGGTGCGCACGCCCAGAAAACCCAGGTTGTAGACCCCGTGCTTGAGGCTGCAGATCTCGTTGTCGATGATCGCATCCAGCCGCGACTCGGGCACCGTCTGGTGCGGCGTGAGGATGATCGAGGCCTCGTCCAGGGCTTGCGCCAGGGGCGCCAGCGAGGAGAACACCGCGATATCCGGGTCGAAATAGATGATCTTCTGCGCCTTGTGGCGGCGGGCAATCTCCAGAAAACCCATGCCTTTGACCGCCGTACACATCTCGACCACGGTGTGGCCGAACAACCAGGGCTCGATATCGGGGATGGGCAGTTCGGCCACATCGATGATGGAGTCGAACGGCTCGGCATCGCGGTCGGCGTCGGCCGGATAATCGTCCGACAACAGCAAGTGGACCTTCACCGGGTACGGCTGGGCCTTTGCAGTAGTGGCCAACACCCGCGCCTTGGGCAAGTAGTTGGCCGTGATGCTGGTGAAGATGTGCAGGGGCTCGCTCATCGGAATGGGCTTCTCAGGAGGTTCGCCACGCGCCAGAGGCGCGAGGACTTGATGGCTTGTAATTCGGCTTCGGCGGCCTGCAGGCGGGCGTCGCGCTGCGCCAGCGCATCGCAGGTGCGCTGGTGTTCGGCGATGACCGCCGTCAACTGTGCTTCGGTCCTCCGCACATCGGCCTCGCGCTCGCGCACGAAGCCCTGCGCCTGGCCCAGGGCCAGGTCGCGTTGCTGCAAGGCCTGCACGGTGTCGTCGAACTCGCCGCGCAACCGGTCGTACTGCGCACGGGTGCGCGTCAGGTCCGCGTGCAGGCGGTCGATCTCGTGGTCGCGCTCGGCCAGCACCGCCGCGGCGGCGTGTTCGCCGGACGCGGCGCGGTGCGTGTCCACGGCGCGACGCAGCGGACGCGCCGGGTCGAGGTGCTCATACGCCATCACCAGCGCGGTGTACTGCGGGTGCATCTCGCTCAGCGTCGCCTGCGCCGCGCGGCTGCGCTCGGCGGCCTCGGCGGAGAAGCTCACCCCGCCGGCGTGATAGACGAAGGTGTCGGCGCACAACCGGTGCCGCCAGCCCTGGTCGCTGGCACGCAGGCACCAATCGCACTCCTCGCCGTAGCCTTTGCCGAAGCGTTGTTCGTCGAACAGCCCGATGGCATCCAGCGCTGCGCGGCGCAGGTACATGCAAAAGCCCACGCTCACCGGGATATCGATGGCCTTGCCGGCGTTGGCCTGCGCGAACACCGCATCGAGTGCGGCGGTGTCCATACCGGCCGGCAGCGGGTTGACGCGGCCCGGCAGCGGGTAGCTGAGGATCGTGGCGTTGTTGGAAAACGGCGAGACCGAGGCGATGTCGTCGTGTGCCAGCGCACAGGCGCGCAGCCGCGCCAGCCAGTCGCCGGCCACCACCGTGTCGCTGTTGAGCAGCACCACATCGCGCGCCGGATTCAGCGCGAGGCCACGATTGGCAGCAACCACGAAACCGCGGTTCTCGCTGTGCCGCTCCAGCCGAATGCGCCCATCGGCAGCCAGCGCGTCCAGCAGCGCGCGCAGCGCCGGCTCGGGGCTGGCGTCATCGATGACCACCAGTTCGAAGGGCACGGTCGATGGCGTAGCCAGCACGCTGTCCAGGCAGGCGCGGGTTTCCGCAAGGCCGCCGTAGACCGGCACGACGACATCGACCACGGGGGTGTCCTGGCTCAACAAATCGCTCCTTCGGGCAGGGCCACGGCCAGCGAGCGGGCCAGGTGGCGCAAGGCCACCGGTGTGGCGAAATGCGTGCGCAGGTTGTCCAGGCCGTTGGCCGACAGGCGCTGCCACAAGGCGGCATCCTGGTGCAGCCGGACCACCGCGGCGGCGAAATCCTCGGCCGTATCGGCCAACAGCACATGCTCGCCATCGCTCAGGTGCATGCCTTCGGCGGCGATGGTGGTGGCCACCACCGGCAGGCCATGCGCCATGGCCGAGTTGACCTTGCCCTTGACCCCGGCGCCGTAGCGCAGCGGCGCCACCGAAACCCGGCAACGGTCCAGATAGGGCGCAAGCTCGGGCACATGGCCGGTGACGACAAGGTGCTCACAGGCCAGGGCGAGGATACGCGGCGGCGGCTCATTGCCGACGATGTACGTGGTGACCGGGCCCAACTGCCGGTGTACCCGCGGCAATACGTCCTGGACCAGGAACAACACCGCATCCACATTCGGCGGGTGAGTGAAGTTGCCGATGAACACCAGGCCCTCGCGCGCCGCGAAGCCGGTGGCACAACCGACCGGGTCGACGATGTTGGAGACCACCTCCACCGGCAGATCCGGCGCCAGGTCGCTCAGCAGCGCCTGTTCGGCGGGGCTGACCACCAGGGTGACATCGGCCTTGCGCGCCAATGCCAGCTCTTGTATCTGGCGGCTGTCGGCCGCACGCGCCAGCAGCGCAGAGCCGCGCATATGGGCATAACGCTGCTCGCGCAGGAAGCGCAGGTCGACGGTGTCGAACACCACCCGCGCCTGCGGCGCCAGCGCGCGCACGCTATCGAGCAGCCGCTCGGCTACCGTCACGCGGCTGAGCACCACCGCGTCGAGGTGTCGGCCGTGCTCGCGCAGATAGTCCTCGATGGCGCTTACGTACGGTGCGTACAACACCTCGATGCCATCGCGCTGCAGGCGGCGACCGTACTCGCCACCGCGATCGAGGTCCAGTGCGGCCAGCGACACCTTGAAACCCAGCGTCTGCATCAGGCCCAGCATGGCGACCATACGCAGCGAGCCGGAGTCACGGTCCGGCGTGGGTATACGGGCGTCGACCACCAACACCCGGCGCGGTGAGCGGTCCATCTCCAGCGCCGGTTCGATGCCGTTGACCCGATGGCCGTCCAGGCGCGCCGCCCATTTGCCGCGGAAGGTGCGCTGGTTGAGGATCTGATGATGTTTGAGCGAGCGGGTCAGACGCGTGCCGTTGGAGGCGCCCTCGAAGTGCACCACTGTGGCGGCGGGCTGGTAGAGCGTGCGCCGGCCGGCGCTGCGGATCTTGAACGCCAGGTCCGCGTCTTCGTAATACGCCGGCGCGAAGTCCTCGCCAAACCCCCCGACCGCGTGAAACAACGCCGCGGGCACCGCGATACACGCCCCGGAGCAGTAGTCCACATCGCGACGATAGCTGAACGCGGGGTGTTCCGGGTCGTCGTCACGACCGAGGTTCCAGGCCGAGCCGTCGCGCCAGACGATGCCCCCGGCCTCTTGCAGGCGGCCATCGGGGTAGATCAGACGGGCGCCCACCAAACCCGCATCCGGAACGCGGTCGAGGGTGTCCACCAGCGCATCGAGCCAGCCGCGAGTGACGATGGTGTCGTTGTTGAGGAACACCAGCACATCACCGCGCGCAGCCGCCGCCCCGGTGTTGCAGGCGTAGACGAAGCCTTGCGCGGCCCGGTTGGGCACCAGGCGCAGGTTACCCACCTGAGCGAGGTGCTGGACGCTGTCATCGGTGGAGCGGTCGTCCACCACAATGACCTCGAAGCCGACCGCCGCCCCGACCTGGGCGATGGAGCACAGGCAGGTGTAGGTGTGCAGGTGCTGGTTGTGAATGGGGATGATGATCGACACCCGCGGCGCATCTGCCACCGGCAGGGCCAGACGTGCCCATTCCCGCGCCAGACCGTAGGAGGCCGGCGGCGAGAGCACCAAGGGCCGGCGCGGTCGCAGCTTGTTGTGCACGCGACGGAGCAACCGCCGCAACCCCTCGGCGCGGAAGATCTCGTAGCTGAGCGCCAGATAGCGCACCGCGGTATCCATATGCGCCCTCACGACAAGCCCCCCCGGGCACAAATGGCCTTGCTACTGGATGAAACGCAAACGTCGAACACCGATACGGCCACGGCAAGACGGCGGATTGGGTTGCCCCCGACTTCAACTCGCGCGGTGGGTGTCCATACTGAGCCGTGCGAAAGGGGCCCCCGGAGTATACAGGAGCGACACGCGGGCGTCGGTCTCAGGCAGCCGTCTTCGGCCCTGGCGAACTCACCGTGGCGACAATGAGCGCGAAGCCGGACAACAGCGTCAGGCCCATCGCATCACTGAAACCCGGCACCATGAAGGCGCTCCATAGGCTCTCGCCGACGGCGATCAGCGCCGCCGCCAGCACCACCATCAGCCGACCGCCGCGGCGGGTCAGCAGGACCGCCAGCACCAGACCCTTGACCAGTAGGGCGACCACACCGGTGCCCCCCCCTGCCGCGGCACAGGCGCCGGCGAGCAACAGCAGCGCAAAGGCGATCAACACCCGCCACGCCCCGCGGGAGGCGGCGACGGCAAATACGAGCAAGGTCCACGCCAGCGCCTGATCCGGCCAGATGACCAACGCCGCCGGCAGAGGCGGTACCGCGATCGCCAGGGGGATCACCGCGGGTATGAGCGTCAGGCCCGCGGCGGCAGCCAGCGCACCGGCCAGGACCGCACGGTCGGCGAACCCCAGCTCGAAGCCCCCGAGCCGCGGCGCCATGGCGACCAGGCCCGCGGCCAGGACCAGCGCCGCCAGCATGCCGGCCGCCGTGGCGACGACCATCAAGGCCACCCCGGCATACATGGCCAGCGCGGCATGGCCATTGCCGCGGCCCAGGCCCATCGCCAGCAGTGACAAGGCAACCGTGGCGTACAAAGCGGTACGCGTGATCAGCTCGAACACCTGCGTACCCACCCAGCGACTGCGGGCATCGGCCCACAGCCCGCTACGCAAGCCGAACGATGCGGCCATCGGCAGGCGCGGCAGCAAGGTGTTGATCAAGGCCGTGGTCAGGGCCGGCAACTCCGCCCCATGGTGCACGATCGACGCCAGGCGCAGTGGGCGCCCGGCGTCAAAGCGGCAGTTCAGGGCATCGGTATGACCCTCGTGGCGAAACTCCAGGCGTACGCGGTCGGCGGCGGCGTGCACGCGCTCGGGGGTCAGCACACCGTTGGCCACCCAGGACAACACGCGGGCGCAGGCCTGGGCCTGGCCGCGGGCCGGCGAGAGCAGCAGCGCCAACAGCACGACGAGGGCCGCCGCCAGGGCGCACGCGGCGGCGCCCCATGCACTGCCACGTTTCAACGCATCAGCCCGTGGTCACCGAGCACGCAGTCGCTGAGCAGGGGAAACCGATAGGGGTCGGGCAGGTTGTAATGCCACCACTCGCGTGGGTTGTGCGTCCAGCCGGCAGCGGTCATCAGACCCAGCAGCAGCAAGCGATTGCGCTGCGCCTCGGTGGGGATACCGGTCACCCCGTGGTGAGACTCGGCGACGAACGCATCGAAGTCGGTGCCCATGTCCAAGGGGCTGCCTTGCGCATCCACCAGCGTCAGATCCAGGGCGACACCGCGGCTGTGGGCCGAACCGCGCTGCGGCGGGGCGAGGAACTCCGGGTCGGGGGTGTGGGCCCAAAGCGCCGCCTGTGCCTCGGTGGGGCGGAAGGCGTCGTACACCCGCAGCCGCAGCCCCAACGCCGCGGCCAGGCGAACCGCCTCGCGCAGCGCAGCCTCGGCGGACGGATGCAGGTAGCCGTCGGCGCGGCGGTACACCGGGGCGCCGGTAAAATTGTGCTCGCCGGCATACACCAGATCCAACTCCACCCCGTGGGTAGCGACGCCAATGGGAACAAGGCTCAAACGACCACTCCTTCTACGATGAGATTGGACGCACGGGGCTGTCAGAGAGACCGACTCCACCTATGGTAGGTTGCGATGCACAAAAGCCCAACGAGTCGCCTGCGAAAATGAACGGATCCGAAGAGTCAGCGCGTCGATCGCGCCTGCTGCGGCTGGTCACTGCGGCATCGGTGACGACGGCGGCCGTTCTGATCGCGGTCAAGCTGGTGGTCTGGCTGATCACCGATTCGGTGTCGCTTCTGGCCTCGCTGGTGGATTCGATCATGGATGCGGCCGCCTCGCTGATCAACCTGCTGGCGGTGCGCGTGGCGCTGACCCCGCCGGATGCCGAACACCGCTTCGGTCACGGCAAGGCCGAATCCCTGGCCGGTCTGGGCCAGGCGACGTTCATTGCCGGCAGCGCGGTGTTCCTCGCCCTACAGGGGGTGGAGCGGCTGATCAACCCGCAGCCGATCCAGCACGGCGCCCTGGGTGTCGCGGTAATGGTGTTTTCCATCGTCGCAACGGCCGGGCTGCTGTTCTTCCAGCGTTACGTGATCCGGCACACCTCGTCGAACGCCATATCCGCCGATGCCCTGCACTACGCCTCGGACCTGGCCGCCAACCTTGCGATCATCCTCGCCCTGGTGCTGGCAGGTTTCGGTATCGGCTGGGCCGACCCGGTATTCGCCCTGGGGCTCGCTGCGTACATTCTCAAGGCGGCATACGACATCGGCCGGCGCTCGCTGGACGAGTTGCTCGATCGCGAGCTGCCCGACGAGACGCGCAATCAGATACTCGCCCTGATCATGGCCCAGCCCGGCGTGCTGGGTGCGCATCAGCTACGCACCCGGCAATCGGGCTACGACTGGTTCATCCAGGTGCACCTGGACATGGATGCGGAGCAACGCCTGAGCGATGCCCATGAGATCGGCAACGCGGTGGAGCGCGCGATCCTCAACGAGTACCCGCGGGCCGAGGTGATCGTGCACCACGACCCGGTGGTGAAGACGCCGTTTGTTTGAGGGTTTTAAGTTTTAAGTTTTAAGTTTTAAGTTTTAAGTTTTA
>CBFGWV010000192.1:0-9571 GCA_965652545.1 uncultured Candidatus Competibacteraceae bacterium
ACCAACCACCAACCACCAACCACCAACCACCAACCACCAACCACCAACCACCAACAGGAGCCTAGTGCCCCTCCAGCTCCCGCAACAAACCCGCCGTACTCAACTGCCGGCAATACCCCGCAAACGCCGACAACGCCCCCGCATGCCGGTCCGGAGAATCCGTCGTGCAGGCATCCACCGGACAGATCATCCGAAACCCGCGATCGGCCCCATCACGCACCGTGTGATCCACACACTGATCCGTCAAAAAGCCGGTCACGATCACCGTATCCAGCCCCATATTGCGCAACACATATTCAAAGACCGTCGAATTGAAGACACTCGATGACGTCTTCGGCAGCACAATCTCATCCTCCAGCGGCGCCAGCGCATCGATTACCCGCGTCGCCTCGCTCCCCGGCGGAAAATGAAACCCCGTCTGCTTGTAATCCAACCCGCGATCCCGCCCATCGCGCGTCAAACTCGCAATCACCGTGTGAATGACCTCCACACCCGCAACCCGGGCCGCCGCCAGCAAACGCTGCATATTCGGAATCGCGATCTCCGTCGCACTGGCATGGAAGTACGGCCGGCGCTCACGCGCCGCCTCGTTGTAGATACCCCGCTGCACATCGATCAACAACAACACCGTCCCTGCCGGATCGATCGGCCCTTCACGCGGCGGCAACGCCTCACGCACCATGATCATGCGCCTCCAACCGCGGCAACGAGGCCCGCAATACCCGCTCCAGCCGCACCGCCCAGGCCTCCGCCGCCTGCCCGTCGCCGAGCAGATCCTGGCGCATCTCAAACTGCACATACGGCAGATTGCGCGCCTCGGCATGGCGGGGAATCGAATAATCGTTGTCCGGGTTTACGTCGTACGGCTCATCCCAGCCCACCACCAGCCCCGGCTCGCGGCACAACTCCTCATACACGATACGGCTGTAGGCCTCCTGCTCGCCGGTACACACCCCCACTGCCCACGGCCGCTCCGCGGGCTTAGCGCGCAAGCGTGGCGTAAAGCTGTGCACTGCGACGAAAATCGTCTTCCGCCCCCCCTGCTCGCGCGCCTTGAGCTCCTCCTCGATCCGCTGGTGGTACGGCTGGTGAATCGCCTCGATACGCGCCAACGTTTGCCCAGGGTGCAGGCGCCGGTTACCCGGCACCACCGTACCGTCGGACACCTCGGGAATGGCCGCCGGCACCATCGGCAAGCGGTTGCAGTCGATCACCAGGCGCGAATAACGCTGGTAGATCAAGGTCGCCTCCAAACGCCAGGCCAAGCGTTCGGCCACCGCCAGCGCACCGATGTCGATGGCGATATGGCGGTTGCGCTCCGCCGCCGACAGACCGAGGTCGCCCAGCGCGGCGGGGATCGCATTGCCCGCGTGGTCGCATACCAGCACGAACGGTGACGGCGCCGCGGGGTTGATCACACCTACCGGCGGCGGATCGCCCGCTCTCAACAGACCGTAAGACGCTGCATGTGCGGGCATGTCAGTACGCCTCCGCGTAGAGCCGGACGATCTCTTCGGCATCCGTGTCGGCGAGCATGGCCGCCTCTGCGCGCTTGTGCATCAGGTAGGCCTCGGTGAGCACCGGCCCCAACCAGCCGCTGGCGAGGGCATCCGCCTCCAGGGCATCCAGCGCCTCGCCCAGCGAGCGCGGCAGGCTATGCAAACCCATGGCGGTGCGTTGCGTCTCGGTGAGTTGCTCCGGGTCGCGCTCGGTGATCGGCGGTGGGGGCAGGTTCTCGCGCACGCCTTGCAGGCCGGCGAAGACCAGCATTGCCAGCACCATGTACGGGCTGGCGGTGGCATCGGCGGCGCGGTACTCCAGGTTGAAGCGCGGGGCCGGGTCGATGTCCACCATCTGCGGTACCGGGCAGATGCGCAGCATGGCCTCACGATCACGCAGACCGAAGTTGTTCCAGAACGCCGACCAGGTATGCGGGCGCAACCGCTCGTACGACAACACTCCCGCGGCAGTCACCGCGCACAACGCCGGGGCATGGCGCAGCACCCCCGCGGCGAACGCGCCGGCCACCGCCGACACGCCGCCGGGGCCGGCGGCATCGTGGGTGAGCGGGTGCCCGGCCAGGTCGGACAGGCTGAAATGCACATGCACCCCGTTGCCCACCACCCCGCGGGAGACGACCGGCGAGAAACTCACGCGGCCCTCATGGCGCCGCGCCACCGCACGGCAGATCTCACGCACCTTGACCGCACGGTCCGCCGCCTCCACACCGTAGGCCGGGGCCACCGTCACCTCGTACTGCTGCGGGCCGTACTCCGGCAGCAAGGTGTCCGGCTCCAGGCCATTGGCGCGCAGGGCGCCGAGCAGGTCGGCGCAAAAGCGCTCGCTGCCGCGCATGGCGCTCAGTGCGTAGGAATCGCCGGTGCGCGTGTCGCCGCCCCAGTAGTGGAACTCGTGCTCGAAGGCCGCGTAGATACGCAGCCCCGCCTCCTGCTCCAGCGCCGTGACCGCGCGCTTGAGCAGGCTGCGCAGGCAGCAGTCCCAGGGGGAGCCGTCGAGGTTGAGCACATCGCCCAGGATGAAGTGCTCCGCCGGCACGCCCTCGTCGAAATCCAGCCGCACCTCGCCGGCCGGGTCGGGCACCAGAAGCAGGTCCCCGAATGGGCCGAAGGGCGTGGCCGGAATCCGTCCCAGGCAGTTGATCATCACATTGGTCGGCGTCCAGCCCACACCCAGACGCCAGCGGGCCTCCAGGTCGCGCGCGGGGAAGCCCTTGCCGCGCACCTGGCCCGCGATGTCCGAGCAGCAGACCATCACGAGGTTTTCGGGTTTGATTGTCATGGTATGTCCCGGCACATGGTGTTGATGAAGCCCGTCACTCCGGCCGCCAGATCTCTTCGACGGTGAACGCACCATTTTGCACCGCGATGATCGACACCGGCTTGGGCGGCACCATGGACTCGCGGGTGTAGGAGATGGTCCCGGTCACCGCCTTGTAATCGCGCGTCGCGGCCAAGGCCTCGCGGATGGCATCGGGCTCGGCGCTGCCGGCCTGTTCGATGGCGTTGGCGATCAACCCGATCGCATCGTAGCCCAGGGGCGCGAAGGAGTTCTCCGGCGGGTGGCCGAACTTTTCCGTGTAGGCGTCGATGAACGCCTGCACCTCCGGCCGATCGTCGGCCAGGTATGTGTGGGTGGAGAAATACACGCCGTTGGCGTGCTCCGGCCCGGGCACGCTGGCCACCAGCGGCGTGTCGAAGCCATCGCCGGAGAGAATCGCCAAGTCCATCCCCGCCTCGCGGATCTGCCGCACCGTCAGCCCCGCCTCGCTGGGGATGGCTGCGATGAAGACCCCATCCGGTGCCGGATCGACCGCCTCCAGGCGCGCCACCTGAGCGGAGAAATCGGTATCGCCCATCATGAAGAAGTCCTCCTCGATGATCTCCCCGCCGCGCTCGATGAAGCGCTCCTTGAAGAACTGGGTCAGCGCGCGGGTGAAGTCCATGGAGTTGTCGGTCCACACGTACACCCGGCGCAGTCCGAGGGTGTCGTAGGCGTAATCGGCGATGGCGTAGGACTGGTCGTCGTCGCCGAAGGCGGTCATGAACATATTGTCACCCACCCACTGCGGCAACATGGGGTGGGTGGCCCCGGAGGTGACGAACGGAATGCCGGCCTCCTGAAAGGTGGGCGCGGCGGACATCACGAAGGTGGTGTCGCTCTGGCCGAAGCCGGCCACCACGCCGGCGGACACCGCCTGCTGCGCGGCGGTGGCGGTGGCCTGCTGGTCGGTGCGGGTGTCGTAGACCTCCAACGCCAGCGGCCGGCCGAGCACGCCGCCGGCGGCGTTGATCTGCTCCACATGCAGTTGCGCACCGTTGAGCGACGGACCGTCCAGGGACGACAGGCCGCCGGTAAGGGCGTACAGCGCGGCCACGTTGATGGGGTCCTCGGCGCGCCCGTCGGCGGACACCAGGCCCAGCGCCAGAGCGCCGGCGGCAAGCAAGCTAGTCGATTTCATGGTGAGACCTCCCGATCGCTCGGTGGTTGGGGCCGTTCGGCCCGGTGAGGGGTAGCGGCGGAGCGCAGCACGCCCGGCTCACCGCTACCGAAAAAACCTTGGGGGCGCAGCAGCAGCACTGCGATCAGCAACAACGCGATGACGATCTGCACCAGCCCGTAAGCGCCCATGGCCTGCTCCAACGGGCGCAGCGCCTCACTCAGCGTGCTGATCGCCAGCGCCGCCAGCAGCGCGCCGGTCAGGCTGCCGCTGCCGCCGATGACGACCATCACCACCAGCATGAACGCCAGCGGGATACCGAAAGACACCGGTGTGAGGTTGGTCAGCAAGTGCGCCCACAAGGCACCGCCGACGCCGGCGAAGAATGCCCCCATGGCGAACGCCGCCAGCCGCGCGCGGGCACAGCGCACACCCATGCAGGCGGCAGCCATTTCGTTTTCGCGTATCGCCAGCAGGCTGCGCCCGACCGACGAATGCTTCAGCCGCCAGCATACCCACAGCGTAAGCGCCGCCCAACCGGCCACCCACCACAGGTCGGTGTGGCGTGGAATGCCGTTGAGGCCGAGGTTGCCACGGGTCCAACCGGTGGCATTGTTGATGATCACCCGCAGGATGATGATCAAGCCCAAAGTCGCCACCGCCAGGTAGTGCCCGCGCAGGCGCAACACGGGAAAGCCCACCACCAACGCGACCACTGCCGCCGCCAGCCCGCCGGCGAGGGTCGCGGGGAACAGCGGCCATTGCGTGGCGGCCAGCCACTCCGGCAGGGCCGGCAGCATGAAACCCTTGCGTCCGGCCGGGAAGGTCAGGATCACCGCGACATAGGCCCCAACCATCATGAAGGCCGGGTGCCCCAGCGAAAACAGCCCGGTCAGGCCGTTGGCAAAACTCAGGCTGACCGCCAGGATGACGTAGATGCCGGCGAAGCCGACCACCGTCTGCTGGTAGGTGTTGAGGCTCTGGCTGGCCAGCGCCACCAGCGCGACGCCCACCGCCGCCAACGCCAGCCACGTCCATAACGCGCGCATCAGGCCCGCTCCTCCATCGAGCGGCCGAGCAAGCCGTTGGGCAACACCAGCAGGATGGCAATGAGCAAGGCGAACACGAAGGCGTCGCGATAGGCGCCGTAGATGGGCGGCAGCAGGCCGACGAACAACACCTCGGCAAAGCCCAGCAGATAGCCGCCCAGCACCGCCCCGGGCAAGCTGCCCACCCCGCCGATGACCGCCGCCACGAAGGCTTTGAGACCGGGTACGAAACCCATCAACGGGTCGATCTGCCCGGCCCGCCCACCCCACAACAACCCAGCCAGCCCGGCCAGCGCCCCGCCCAGTGCGAAGGCGGTGGCGATCGCACGATTGATGCGCACGCCCATCAGCTGCGCCGCCAGGGGGTTCTCCGCCGTGGCGCGCATGGCCATCCCGGCGCGGCTGCGGTGGACGATGAGCGTCAGCCCCCCCAGCACCAGCACGGTGAGTACGACGATGCCCGCATCCAGGACGCTGATGCGCGCACCGGCCACCACCAGATTGGTCCGCAAACCTGCCGGCACGTTGAACGTCCGCGGCTGCCCGGAGAGCAGCAACACGCCCAGGTTCTGCAGCAGAATGGATACCCCCAGCGAGGTGATGAAACCGTTGACCTGGGGGGCATCGCGTTGCGGCCGGAACACGGTCGCGTCGATCAGCAGCGCCAGCAGGGCACCGACCGCAAGGACCGTCAGCGCGGCCAGCCACAGCGGCAGACCGGCGACCCCGATCACCCCGAGTGCGGCGAAGGCCGCCACCATCAGCACATCGCCATGGGCGAAATTGATCAGCCGCACGATGCCGTAGATCATCGAAAAGCCCACGGCGATCAGTGCATACAAAGACCCCAGCACCAGGCCGTTGACCAGTTGCTGGATGACGTAGGCGCTCACGGGGCTGCATCCAGGGCAAGCCCAAGGTAGGCCTCGCGGACCCGCGGGTCCGCGGCCAGCACCGTGCCGGGACCGCTGAGCACGACGCGGCCGTTCTCCAGCACATAGCCGCGGTCGGCAATCTCCAGCGCCATGGCCGCGTTCTGCTCCACCAGCAGCACGGTAGTGCCCTGATCGCGAATCTCCAGGAGGGTGTCGAAGATGCGTTCCACCAACTGCGGCGCCAGGCCCAGCGAGGGCTCGTCCAACAGCAGCAGGCGCGGGCGCGACATCAAGGCGCGGGCGATGGCCAACATCATCTGCTCGCCACCAGAGAGCAGGCCGGCCTGGCCGTCCAGCCGCTCGTCCAGGAGGGGGAACAGCCGCAGCAGGCGCGCCTCGTCCTCGGCCACAGCGTTGTGGTCACGGCGCAGAAAGGCGCCGATGCGAAGATTCTCGCGCACGGTCAAACCGCTGAAGATTTGCCGCCCCTCCGGGCAATGAGCGATGCCTGCGGCAACGATGCGGTCGGTGGGCAGGTGGGCGAGGTCCAGCGTGCGCTCGCCCACGGTGTAGGTCAGCCGGCCCTGGCGCGGCCGCAGCAGGCCGGAGATCGTCATCAGCGTGGAGGTCTTGCCCGCGCCGTTGGCGCCCAGCAAAGCGACGATCTCGCCGCGCCGGACCTCCAGAGTGATGCCCTCGAGCACCTGCGAGGCGCCGCGCCAGAGGTGCACGCCGGCTAACTCAAGCATGCGCCCGCCTCCGCCCGCTACCGAGATACGCGGCGATGACATCCGGGTCGCGCTGAATGACCTGCGGCGGCCCGTCGGCCAGGACCTCGCCGCGATCGAGCACCTGGATGCGCCGGCACACGCCCATGACCAGGCGCATGTCGTGATCGACGACGATCAGTGTCGGGCCGCCGGCCCCGCTCAGTCGCTCCAGCAGGCCGGTCAAGGCGTGGGTCTCGCCGCTGTTCATGCCGGCGGCCGGTTCGTCGAGCAGGAGCAGGCGCGGGCCGGTGGCCAGGGCGCGGGCGATCTCCACCTTGCGCTGCAAGCCGTAGGGCAAATCGCCGGCGCGATGGCCGGCACGGTCGGCCAGGCCGACCCGCTCCAGCAAGGCCACGGCGGCCTCGCGCAGGCGGCGCTCCTGGCGCCGCGCCGCCGGCAGCGCCAGCACCGTCGCCAACCAGCCCGGCCCACCGCGCATGTGCAGGCCGACGGCAACGTTCTCCCACACCGACAGGTCGCGGAACAGGCGGATATTCTGAAAGGTGCGGGCGATACCCGCCGCCGCGAAACGCGCGGGCGTGGCGCCCGTGAGGTCGGTATCGCCCAGTCGGATACGCCCGGCGCTGGGTTTGAGCACGCCGCTGAGCAGGTTGAAAGCGGTGGTCTTGCCCGCCCCGTTGGGGCCGATCAGCCCCAGGACCTCGCCGTTGTTCAAACCCAAGGAATAGTCGCTCAACGCCGTCAGCCCGCCGAAGGTCCGTCGCAGACCCTCGGCTTGCAGGAGCGGTACGGCGCCAGAGTGCATTCGCGGTCTCCAGGGCGTGGGTGGGCTGTAATTATCGTTACGGAAACAATACTAGTACGGATGTTCGGTAATTAAAGTAACAGGCGGATCAGCTATCCCATGCGCCAACACTCCCTGTGAATGTACCCACCCCCCCTTTGGGATCAGCACCCCCTGGGATCACCGAGTTGTACTCGGTAGCCGAGCAACGCTCGGCCCTGGTCGGAGACGGTGGCGCCATGCGTAGCGAATCGACTTGCCTCGGCGACGGCATGGCCGGCTTGCAGCCGGCTGCCGAGTGCAACTCGGCGATCCCAGGGGTGCCAGGGGTCGCCACCGTGGCGCTTCGTACATTCCCGTCACGGCACCGGCTCCGCCGCGGCGTCCGGCCCCGGCGAGCGCGCGGCCAAGCGCGCCCGGTGCCGCTCGATGAGCTCCACCCGCCGCCGGGCGTTGGACCAGGCGCTGTCGTCGAAGGCCAGGGCCAACAGCTCCACCAGGGCGATCATCCCCACCAGGCTGTCCCAGCGCGAGGGGCCGTCCACGCGCGAGCGCAGCACGACCTCGGCAAACTCGGCGACCTCGGACATCCATTGATCGGTCACCAACACCACCACCGCCCCGCGCTCGGCGGCCAGGCGGGCGCTGTCGACCGAGTCGCGCTGGTAGCGGCGGATGTCGAACACCACCAGCACATCGCGTCGGCGCATGTCGGCCAACTGATCGGCGCGGCGAATCAGGTCGTGATCGAGCAGGCGCACCCGCGGGCGCATCTTGCGCAGGTGAAAGTCCAGATGGCGCGCGGCCACGTCGGTGAAGTCGCCGCCCAGCAACCAGACATCGCGCCGCTCATCGCGCAGCACATCGACCACATGGGCAAGCTCGGCGACGTCGATCATCCCCACCGTGTCGTCGACGGTCGCGGCCAGCCGCGAGCCGAGCTCGGCCATGGCCGAGGCCCCCTCGGCGGTCACCGAGACACGCGTCAGCGGGTATTCGGCCTGGGCTTCGAGCTCATCGCGCAGGGCGCGGCGAAACTCCGCGTAGCCGGCAAACCCGAGCTTGGCGATGAACCGCAGCACCGTAGGCGCACTGACGCCGGCGCTCTCGGCAAACTGGCTCACCGACTCCAGCCCCGCGGTCGGGTAGCGCGCAAGCAGGGCACGGGCGACCTGACGTTCGGAACGGGTGAGCGACGCCAGGCTGGCCGTGATACGGTCGGCCAGGGTCGGCGGGCGCTCCTTGGGGCGCTGGGTCATGGACTCTCCGGCGATCGGCGCAGCGGGCGAAACGTTGTTCAGTGGTATAGGCTTTCGGACGTTTCTGTAAAAAATAGTACAAGCCGTCCAAAGCATATACGGGCTTTCGAGCAGCCGTCCCAGGCGGCTTTAGACGAACCACTGCGGCATTGCCGGAGGCACCGCCATGACCCTGCCCCCCATTGACGCGCCCGGCGGCGCGTACCGCGAGCGCGCCATCGACCCCGGCCGCACGGCGCTGCTGAGCATTGACATGCAAAACGCCGAGTACGACACGGCCATGCTGCGCGAGGCGCCGGCGGACAAGCGCGCGTTCCTGGAGCGCCTGGAGCGCATCGTCCTGCCCAACCAGCAGCGGCTCCAGGCCGCGGCGCGGGCGGCGGGCATCGAGGTCATCTACGCGGTCATCGAAAGCCTCACCCAGGATGGGCGCGACCGCAGCCTGGATCACAAGATCTCCCGCCTGCACCATCCCAAAGGCTCATGGGAGGCGCAGATCATCCCCGCCGTGGCCCCGCAGGGCGATGAAATCGTCATCCCCAAGACGGCTTCGGGGGTGTTCAGCAGCACCAACATTGCCTACGTGCTGCGCAACCTCGGCATCGACTTTCTGGTGATGTACGGGGTAATGACCGACCAATGCGTGGAATCCGCCATCCGCGAGGCCGCGGACCGGGGCTATCTGGTAACCCAGGTAGAGGACTGCTGCGCCGCCGAAACCCAGATCGGGCACGAGCGCTCCATCGCAGCGATGCGCGGGCATTACTGCCGCACCCGCACGACCGAGGAGATGATCGCGGAGATTGGGCGTTTGGGCGGATAACGCGCCGGCCGCTATTCCCATACCATCTGGAACCGGGGTACCCGCCACGAATCTGGCACCCCGTCCCGAAGCCCGGCACCCGTAGGAGCCCT